>NZ_VLTE01000354.1:0-262 GCF_007558965.1 Bacillus sp. HY001
GAAGTTGGTTCATCCAAAAAATAGATTTGACCAGTATTCTCCAACTGAAATGCTAATTTTAAACGTTGCAACTCGCCACCAGATAAGGTAGTCATTGATTGACTTAGATTTAAATAATCAAGTCCTACCTGTTTTAAATTATCTAGCTTTTTATAGATATTTGGAATGTCTTTAAAAAAATCCAAAGCTTCATAAATCGGTAATGAAAGTACTTCATAAATATTTTTTCCTTGATATTTATATTGGAGAGCTTCTTTGCTAT
>NZ_VLTE01000355.1:0-544 GCF_007558965.1 Bacillus sp. HY001
TTATTAAAGAAAGATCGCCAACCACTCACAGCAAAAGACATCGGTTTAAAAGTAGCAAACGAAAAAGAACCACAAACTGTTATTATGGATGGCAATGTACTAGATGAACCTCTTTCAGCAAGCGGACATAACCGAGCTTGGTTACATTCTGAGCTCGAAAAACTCGGTGTTGTCATTGAAAACGTCTTTCTCGGTCAAGTGGATTCATATGGACAACTTACTATCGACATTTATAATGACAAACTACAAATGCCTTCTCCTCAAAACAAACCTTTATTATTGGCATCTTTAAAAAAATGTCATGCTGATCTTGAACTATTTTCTTTAGAAACAAAGTCGAAATCAGCAAGCGAAATGTATAGTAAAAACGCGAAACAAATCGAAAAGATTTTAAATAAAGTGACCTATCTTTTAAAAGAATAGATATCGAAAGAACGCTTCAGTAAAAAAGGCGTTCTTTTCTTTTTTTCTACAGTTTTTATAACGTTTAAATTTATGTAATTCGGTTATGATGTTGAAGATACATAAGCAGGGAATTTCAAAA
>NZ_VLTE01000356.1:0-222 GCF_007558965.1 Bacillus sp. HY001
AAGATGATGGGAATCGTTATATTACAGAGATGATTGAATTATTAGATTATCGAGGTGATATACAGTTTAATGAACTTTCTCAGTTTATCCCGACATACCAGGAACAGGATGAGATAAATGAAAGCATAGGAAAAATTCATGGACAGCACATTATTACAGGGAAAATGTCAGCTAAAATGGAGAAAAAATTCCGTTCTGCTACTTCTGTAAATCCAGCTCTTT
>NZ_VLTE01000357.1:0-476 GCF_007558965.1 Bacillus sp. HY001
GGATTCCTGTTAAAAAAGGTACCACAGCGAAAATGAGTATCGCAAAGACGCCGTGAAAAAATTTTGAATCGAGCCCTGTAGATACTTGGGCAGCGATGACACCGATTGTCATTCCGGCTATGTATTCCATAAAGGAGAGCTGAGAGATTTGTCTTTTCCCTAACCATTTCGTAATAGCGAATAAAATAATTAATATGAATACAGAGCGAAGAATGACAAGTGTCCATTCCGGCAGGTGAGACATATTCATTTCCTCCAGTCTACTTAAAACCCTTTATATTGAGGTTCTTCACGTTCTAATACTGAAACTCTATTTTGTAAATCAGCGATGATGCTCTCCATTTCTAACATACATTCATGAAATACACGTTTTGATTCTGCGTCCTGTGAATGTAGTGAAAGGGAGCTCAAACTTGCTTGAGCGCCCCTTACACTAGCAAGGCAGGTTTTGACGCTAGCGATAACTGTCATACGAA
>NZ_VLTE01000358.1:0-394 GCF_007558965.1 Bacillus sp. HY001
TTTTAGTCAAAAAAGTGGATTCCAACGTTTGGCTGAAAAGCATCAAGTTGCAGTAATCATGCCAGATACTTCACCGCGTGGAGAACACGTTTCAGATGTTGCAGCATGGGATCTTGGACAAGGAGCAGGTTTTTATGTAAATGCTACCGAGGAGCCTTGGGCAAAGCAGTATAAAATGTATTCCTATATAGTAGATGAATTAACATCCATTGCTTCGACTATCGTACCTAATTTTTCAGGTGAAGAAAGTATAATGGGACATTCAATGGGAGGACATGGGGCTTTAGTGATTGGTTTGAAAAATGCTAAGAGATTCAAAGCAATTTCTGCTTTTTCGCCAATCTTAACCCCTAGTCAAGTTCCGTGGGGAATCAATGCTTTCACTTCTTATTTA
>NZ_VLTE01000359.1:0-401 GCF_007558965.1 Bacillus sp. HY001
TGCATTTTATGTATGTAACTTACTCAAAATATAAGAAAAATAGCTTAAAAATTTTAAAATTACTAGGTTGAAAAATAAATTATACTGTTGCAAGTTGAAAGAAATAGGGAAAGGATACTGCAAACGTGTTGCAAGTTGATGAGTTAAGGAAAGCAAAGCGCAAAAGGAATGCAAGTAGAGAAGAAATAGGAAGAGAAAGAGCAACCATGTTGCAAATTAAGGACTAAGGGAAAGCAAAGTGCAAAAGGAATGCAAGTAATGAAGAAATAGGGAAGAGAAAAGGCAACCATGTTGCAAATTGAAGACTAAGGGAAAGCAAAGCGCAAAAGGAATGCAAGTAGAGAAGAAATAGGAAGAGAAAGAGCAACCATGTTGCAAATTGAGGACTAAGGGAAAGCAAA
>NZ_VLTE01000360.1:0-295 GCF_007558965.1 Bacillus sp. HY001
CTTGATTGGATATCTTGTTTTTCATTCTTTCATAGAAATTTTTCCGCCCACCAAAAATAATAGGAGGTAATGTTTTATTTTTAATATGTTTTGCATACGTTTCAATTCTTTGTTCTAATTTTTGTTTTCGTTTTCTTAAACCAATTAAACAACTTTCTAATGAAACTTGTTTAGGTCTTTTTTTGCCGCTTTCATACTCATCTATTTTTTGTAACGTCTTTTCTAACTTTTTTTGATTGTTTTCTAGGTAAACAGGAAGAAGTTCTTTTTGAGAGAAAAGGATCGTTTGCGCTTG
>NZ_VLTE01000039.1:0-29277 GCF_007558965.1 Bacillus sp. HY001
TGAAACAGCTCGCTAATGTGTTAACTCCCCTGACGTTAATCGTCCGTTAGGTCGAAACGTTAGAAACCCCCACTTCAAGCTTTGCTAAGTGGGGGAGTATTCATTTTAGGAGTAATTATGGAATAGGATATGTAGATAAGAATCCCTTTTTAAAAGAGGTTCTTATTTTTTTCCATAAAATGAGTGTCTAAATGGAATTTTTTAAAGCTATAGTAGACGATATAAGTTATAAATAAAGCATAGGAGAGGTGAAGGATTGTTTAAAAAGCTTCTATTTTCTTTACCATATATTTTACTTGTGTGTATTGTTTTCTACATAACATATACAAAAACTTTTAGTTTTGGGCAGATGTTAGTAATTTCAATTGCAATCGGAATCATCGGTGGTCTTGTTATAAAAATTTGTAAAGATGTATTCACGTATATAAGGTGGACAATTAAACAGAGGAAATCTTGAATATGTTGTATTGCTATTAGGAGGAGAAGAAATGAATAAGAAAAAGAGTAGAGTGAAAAATGAAATCATACTTTGGACATTAACAGCGGTTGTTCTCATCATTGTATGGTACTTTTTTCAAAGATAAAAATGCATCATACTTAAAAAGTACGATGCATTTTTATTATTTTTTTTGCCAATTTTCTTTTATAAAGTCTTCACGGCCAGATTCTTTTTGCTCAGTAGCATATTTCTCTGGGTTCTTTTTATAGAAATGTTGATGGTATTCTTCAGCCTCATAAAAAGGTGCAGCCGAGCGGATTTCAGTTACGATTGGGTCTTTAAACATACCGCTTTCTGCAAGAGCTTGTTTTGATTTTTCAGCAAGCTCTTTTTGCGTTTCATTATGATAAAAAATAGCAGTGCGATAAGATGGACCACGGTCAAAGAATTGTCCGCCATCATCAGTTGGATCGATTTGTGGCCAATATAAATCTAGTAATTTTGCATATGGAAAAATAGAAGGGTCGAATGTGATTTGTACAACTTCTAAATGACCAGATGTACCGGCTTTTACTTGTTCATATGTTGGGTTTTCTACATGACCACCTGCATAGCCAGAAAGTACTTTATGAATACCAGGTAGTTCATCAAATGGCTTTACCATGCACCAAAAGCAACCGCCTGCAAAGGTTGCGAGTTCGTATGTTTTTTCGGACATTGTTGTAATCCTCCTAAATATATATGTTTTATATAGTATTATACAATCTTTTTTATTGCGCAATAAAAAAGATTTAGAAGTAAAGAAAAATTGAAATATATTTCTTTATAAAGTCTTTAAAATTCCTTCAAAGTTTCTTTTTTTCTGAGTGTTATGATGTAAATCGAAGTGAATATGTGAGGTGATAGGCAATGAATCCACGTATGAAAATTAATAGTTTACAACAAAAAATGAAAGAGAGACTAATATGAAAAAAGAATTTATACAAAGCGATTTAAGAAATATATTGATTGCGGCATGCTTACTATTAGGGTTAGTTATTTTTGGATATTTTTTAATAAATAATTACCCAGGTACAAATGAAAAAAAGAAGTTAACAGATGCAACATCTACTTCAGAATCAATTACATCTATTGCTGAGTCAGATGCCAAAAAAAGGGTTGCAAAAACTTTTAATATTACGGCGAAAGTAGCAAGCATAGATTTGGGAAATGGGAAAAAGGTAGATGCGTGGACATTTGATGGAACATCACCGGGTACTCAAATTCGAGTTAAACAAGGTGAACGTATTGTTGTAAATTTGAAAAATGAATTGCCAGAACCAGTTACAATCCATTGGCACGGATTAGATGTCCCGGCGGCGGTAGATGGTGTTCCAGGTGTTACGCAAAATGCTATAAAACCAGGGGAAATATATACATATGCATTTAATGCTGATCAGGTAGGGACATATTGGTATCATTCACATCAAAAAAGTGCGATACAAACGGAGCGGGGACTATTTGGAACTATTGTGATTGAACCGAATAAACCAGCTGTAAAATATGAAAAGGATTATACAGTGGCAATTCATGAATGGAAAACAGGAGATATAAAAGCCCGTAATCATAATAGCGAACAAGATAAAGATTGGGATAGCTATCCTAGCAACCATATTCGAAATGAAAAGGCGCAAAATTTAGAAGGACCGTTAATGATGCCAAGTAATGATCAACTTAAAGATTTATCTGATGGAGATGATTACGATGTATTTACATTAAATGATACGAGTGAGGGGCTACGATTGGATGCAAAACCAGGTGAAACAGTACGCCTTCGCATAATTAATGCTGGGAATAATACGCATTTAATGACATTAGTTGGGGCGCCATTTCAAATTATCGCATTAGATGGTCGTGATATAAAAGCTGGGGACGAGCTAGATAAAGCAATTCTTCCGATGGGAGCTGCACAACGTTATGACCTTGTTTTTAAAATGCCGGAAACAACGAGTGTAAAACTTATTAATGTGGATCCATCTAAGAAAATGAATAGAATGTTAACGGCGACTATTGGGAACGGTTCTTTGCCGAAAAAACCTATTGATATAAAGAGTTATCCATGGTTTGACTTTACGAAATATGGAGAAAAAGAAGTTGGCAAGTTTACGATAGATTCAAAGTTTACAAAGGTCTATGATATGGATTTGGCAGAAGGTGTGAAAGATGTAAATGGACAAGAAAAATGGGTGTATACGATTAATGGAAAGACATCACCTGATATTCCACCCATTAAAGTAGAGAAAGGAGATAAAGTTAAGATTCGCTTTAAAAATAAGGGGGAAGAAATTCATCCAATGCATTTGCATGGACATACATTCCAGGTTATTTCTAAAAATGGTAAACCAATGGAGGGAAGTCCGATTTACTTAGATACAGTTAATGTTTTTCCGGGAGAAGAATATGAAATTGCTTTAGAGGCAAATAATAGTGGACTATGGATGGTTCATTGTCATCATCTCGTTCATGCGGAAAAAGGAATGCATACGATGATGAATTATGAGGGGGTAACTACTCCATTTTCTACCGGAGATCACTCAGGTAATCATCCAGAATAATAATACGGAGGTTTTCATGCTTTATAGAATGATAGTATTTATTTTAACAAGTGTAAGTATATTTTTATTTTCTCATAGTAGTGTATTTGCTCATACAGGTGTTATAGGAATCACCCCTAAAGAGGGTGAGGTTCTTACAGTACAACCGGAACAGATTATTCTTGAATTTAGTGAACCAGTTACAGGAAATGTAGTCAATATTGAACTGCTAGATCCAAGTGCAAAGAGAGTGCAAGTATCAAAGGTTGAAATATTAGATAACCCAACAAAAATAAAAGTGAAGATACCAAACTTAAATAATGGTACATACACAGTAAGGTGGTCTATGATATCTGCAGACGGACATCCGAGTGAAGGAGGCTATCCCTTTTCAATTGGAGAAGACGTACAAACTAATGCAGTGGTAGAGGGAAATGTGAGTGGGAATGGCTCAGTATTTTCAGATGTTATGATAGTAACACTACGCTATATTGTAGAGGGAATGATTTTAATTGGAGCAGGAGTAAAGTGGCTCGATATGTTTGTAAAACGTTATAGATTACCTTCCATATTGCAAAGAATGAAGAATATGAAAAAGATTTTCTTCTTTATACTTGTAGTAGGATTAATAGCCGAATTAATAGTATATAAGTCAATTATGCCGAAGGGGAGTTTACTTATTCATTCGCCATTTTCAGTTATTATTATGATTCAACTGCTATTATTAGTTTTTATGTCTTTGCAACATATGGGGAACGAATGGTATGCGCTAATTTGGGGATTTCTTGTTGCGAGTTTTTCTTTCACAGGCCATGTATGGATTACGAATCCAAATTGGGCAGCAGTTATAATTAGAATGATCCACGTTATGAGTATTGCAGTGTGGCTAGGAGCACTTATTTATTTAGCTCTTGTTATAGCGTGGACAACATTATACAAAATTACATTTGATCAAAAGCGTTTTCGTAAACATTTTAGTATTATTGCTGGTACTTCATTTATTCTAGCATTTCTTTCTGGGGAATTAATTGTGTTTTTACAGACGAGGAATTGGGTACTTTTTAATTTTAATTCAATATGGACGAACCTTTTAAATATAAAGATTCTTACTGTATGTATAATTACAATTGTAGCATGGAGACAAACGAAAACATGGGGTAAAGATATTGGAACAGTTAATCGCCGTTTATTGCTCTTAGAAATTGTTCTAGCTATACTCGTATTATTAGCTGGTATTTGGATGAGTCAAGTTTCGTTTCCACTGAATTCTATAATAAGCTAAAAATATAATGTTCATAGGAGTTCTGTAATGTCAATCCGTATTAGATTGCTGTTGTCGTATGTTGCGATGGTAATTATTCCAATCGTTTTTTGCGGTATAGCAGTTATGTTAATTAGTGTTACTTTATTTGGTGATATTCGTATTGCAAAAGCAATCATTGGTCTTAATCAAAATAGTCATTCTCTCATTGATAAAGAGCAGGAGGATGCTATTCGTACAAAAGAAGATGAAGATGATATTTTTAGTAGGTTGAAAATTCTTTCATCGTATGCTCCAGAAAAATTGGAAGATATAAATTTTTTAAAGGAAACTGATAAAGAATTAAACGATAATCAAGCAGGATTACTAATTCGAAAAAATGATGAGCTTACATATTTATCTCCATATTTTAAAATCTCTTCGTTTGATAAATACCTACCCGCATTTGAAACGGAAGGACAAAGAAAAGGAATGGATGTGAAAATAGAGGGTAATTCTTTTTACTATAAGCAATTTGATTACTACGATGAAGAGAAGGATAAGGTTAGTATTTTTGTATTTGAGTATGTAAATCCTTTAGAAGAAATGATTAGAGAATTTTTCCCGTATTTCGTATTCTCTTTAATACTTGGGTTAATTATTACGAATGGAATATTAACATATTTTATATCAAGGAGTATTATAAAACCATTGCATTCATTAAAGCAGGCAACGGAAAGAATTCAAAAGGGTGATTTAGATTTTCAAGTAAAGCCACTTGCGAAAGATGAAATAGGTGAATTAAGTTTATCGTTTGAAGAGATGCGTGGCAGGTTGAAGGAATCGGTCGAGTTGCAAATGCAATATGAAAAAAATCGTAAAGAGTTGCTTTCAAATATTTCTCATGATTTACGGACGCCAATAACGGCTATTAAAGGTTATGTACAAGGAATTAAAGAAGGTATCGCTCGAACTCCAGAACAATTAGATAAATATTTAACGATTATTTATCATAAAGTGTTTGATATGGATCAATTAATTGACGAGCTTTTTCTCTTTTCAAAACTTGATTTAAAAGAGGAACCGTTTCAATTTGAAGAGGTTGAAATTAATCAATACTTATCTGATTGTATAGAAGAACTACAGCTTGAATTACAGGATAAGGGAATTGCAGTGAGATGGGATGCTCAAAAGGATACTTCTATTTTGGTAAAAGGTGATCGTGAAAAATTACGTCGTGTTATTACAAATATCATTTGGAATAGTGTGAAGTATATGGATAAAGAAGAAGGATATATAGGAATTCGCATGACCGAATCAATTGATTATGTAACGATTTACATAAAAGATAATGGGGTAGGAATAGAAGAGAAGGCATTGCCTCATATATTTGAAAGGTTCTATCGTGCAGATCATTCTAGAAATTCTAAAACAGGTGGAAGCGGACTTGGTTTGTCAATTGCACATCAGATTATCACACAACATGGTGGTGATATTTGGGTAGAAAGTAAAAAAGGTAAAGGAACGACGCTGGCATTTACATTACAAAAAATCAATTAGAAAAAGGAGAGCATCTTGAAAAGGATTTTAATTATTGAAGATGAAGCTATTATAGCGGAGTTAGAAAAGGATTATTTAGAGGTTGCTGGGTATACAGTAGATATTGATTACTCTGGCGAAAAAGGTTTACAAAGAGTTCTTCTGGAGGATTATGACTTGTTAATTTTAGATATAATGTTACCAGGAATAGATGGATATGAAATTTGTAAACAAGTTCGATTGGAAAAGGACATACCAATACTTATGGTGTCCGCAAAACAAGAGGAAATCGATAAAATTAAAGGGTTAGGTTTTGGAGCAGATGATTATATTATAAAACCGTTTAGCCCGAGTGAAATGGTGGCACGTGTAAATGCTCATCTAGCTCGTTATGATCGTTTAACAGGAAAGCGAGAACTAATAAAAGATGAAATTCGTATTCGAGGATTGTTTATTGATAAATCGGCCCGACGTGTATTTGTAAATGGAACTGAGGTCATGTTAACAGGAAAAGAATTTGATTTATTAACTTGTATGGCAGAAAATCCAAATCAAGTATTTAGTAAAGATCGTCTTTTTGAAACTGTATGGGGGATGGATGTAATTGGTGATGCAGCAACGGTTGCTGTACATGTGAAAAATATTCGTCACAAAATTGAACTCGATCCATTCGATAAATCATATATCGAGACAATTTGGGGAGTAGGCTATCGTTTTACACAGTGAAAAAGGCCAGCAAAGGTGCTGGCCTTTTTTTGTGTAAGTAGATTAAGAAATTACAAGCAAGATCCCCCGCTAACATCAATTAATTGTCCAGTAACCCAGCGGCTGTCTGGAGAAGCGAGAAATGCCGCGGTATCGGCAATATCTTCTACTTCACCTAAGCGATTAAAAGCGGAAATGGTAGTAGCGTACTGTTTCATCATTGGGTCGCTCAAGAGTTCCGCATTCATATCTGTTTTAATAAATCCAGGAAGTATTGCATTCACTGTTATTCCTCGTGCTCCGAGCTGTTTTGCTAGTGTGAAAGTCATTGTATTAATAGCGCCTTTCGTCATGCTATATGCAACGAAATCAGGTAAAGAAATACGAGTGGCAGCGGATGAAATATTAATAATTCGGCTATTGTCACGTAAACGAGATAAAGCTTGTTGGATGATAAAGAACGGTGCTTTTGCATTAACTGAAACCATTCTATCAAAAAATTGTTCAGTCGTTTCTTCAATAAAAGCACCAGGACCAATTCCAGCGTTGTTTATTAAAATATCAAATTTAGTACTACCAGTTCTTTTTTGTAATTCGCTATCTAAAGAACTATAAAGGGTTTCTACACCATGTAAAGATTCAAGGTTTGCACCGATAGAAAAAGCAGATCCGCCATTTGATTGAATTTCATAAACAGTTTCTTCAGCATCTTCTTTTCGATTTCCGTAATGAATAGCAACTAATGCACCGTCGTTTGCTAAACGTTTTGCAATAGCACGTCCAATTCCTCGGCTTGCTCCTGTAACTAATGCCACTTTTCCTTTTAACATAGTTTTCTCATCTCCTCATAAAATTTTATATGTTATTAAGTTGTTTTTCTTTATGTAGTAATGTGAACATACTTAAGTAATATATGAGTATGTGTAAGAAGTTCATTCCGATTTTGTTTGAGAAAAAATAAATAGACTTCCTTTAAATTGATTGAATTTTATTTTTTTTTAGAAAAACATGTTGACAATGAAAAGAACAACGTCCTATAATACGTTTAACAAATAAAAGTGAATTAAGAATTTTCTAACTTTATATGTTGTATATGCAAAGAAGAGGAAAGTAGATGGTTATGATCGTTTCAGAGAGCTGCTCCTAGGCTGTGAGAGTAGTAACAATCGAATCATTGAAGATCACCTCGGAGCATCGCTTGCGAAAGGGAAACTGAGTAGAGGGCGACGGCATCGTCTCCGGTAAAAGGACGGGGGTCTAATTGGACCTGCAAAGCTTATATTTCGTGAGAAATATAAGGAAGCTGAGTGGTACCGCGAAACTCTCGCCTCAGCAATCAAAGCTACTAAATTGTAGTAGTTGATTGCTGAGGCGAGAGTTTTTATTTTAAAAATAGAATAAGAGAATGCGTAGAAGCGGAGAGTAAATGATAAAAATTGTTTCAGAGAGCTGCCTAGAAGCTGTGAGGGTAGTAACAATTTCATCATTGAAGATCACCACGGAGCACTACTTTTGAAAACTAGTAAAAAGTAGCGGAGTTGTTTCCGATAGAAAAACAAAAAGTCTAATTGGACTTGCAGAGCTTATATTTCGTGAGAAGTGTAAGGAAGCTGAGTGGTACCACGATTCCCTCGTCTCAGCAATGGATTGCTACAAGTATGTATGTAATTGATTGTTGAGACGAGTATATTTTTAAGGTATATATACTGAATATTCTGTTAAAAATACTCATCTCAGCAATCGATATAAAAATAGGTTGCAAAATAGAGAGAAAAAAAGAGGAGCGATGTGAGATGGGAAACCAGTACATTTATATGAATGGGGAATTTGTAGAAAAAGAAAAGGCAGTTGTTTCAGTATATGATCACGGTTTTTTATATGGAGACGGTGTATTTGAAGGGATTCGTAGTTACGGTGGAAATGTATTTTGTTTAAAAGAACATGTAAAACGATTATATGAATCGGCAAAATCTATTTTACTTACAATCCCGCTGACGGTTGAAGAAATGGAAGAAGCAGTTTTGCAAACATTGCAAAAAAATGAGTATGTGGATGCTTACATTCGGTTAATTGTTTCAAGAGGAAAAGGTGACTTAGGGCTCGATCCGAGAAGTTGTGTGAAACCGAGCGTTATTATCATTGCAGAACAATTAAAGTTATTCCCACAGGAATTTTACGATAATGGATTAAGCGTTGTATCTGTTGCATCAAGACGTAATACGCCAGATGCATTAGACCCACGAATTAAGTCAATGAACTATTTAAATAACGTACTTGTAAAAATTGAAGCGGCACAAGCTGGAGTGCTAGAAGCACTTATGTTAAATCAACAAGGATATGTTTGTGAAGGATCTGGAGATAATGTTTTCGTTGTGAAAGATGGAAAGGTGTTAACACCTCCTTCTTATTTAGGGGCGCTAGAAGGTATTACGAGAAATAGTGTGATTGAGTTATGTGAGCGACTTAATATTCGGTGTGAGGAAAGACCGTTTACTCGCCATGACGTATATGTAGCAGATGAAGTATTTTTAACGGGAACGGCAGCAGAATTAATTCCAGTTGTAAAAGTTGATTCAAGAGAAATTGGAGATGGGAAGCCAGGAAGTGTAACGAAACAATTGACAGAGGAATTTAAAAAGTTAACGAGAGAAAGAGGAGTACGTGTTCCAGGATTAGCGGAAAGCTTACTGTAGGTAGGGAGAGGAGTTAATTGAGATGGAGCAACAGTATACAACATGTGAGAAATTGCATTGTGAAGAAGTGACAGGAGCTGGACACGTTATTCAATGCTTGAAGAATTTAGGTGTAACTACCGTTTTCGGTTATCCAGGCGGAGCGATTTTGCCAGTGTATGATGCGTTATACGGAAGTGGTTTGAAGCACGTTTTAACTCGTCATGAACAAGCTGCCATTCATGCGGCAGAAGGATATGCGAGAGCTTCTGGAAAGGTCGGGGTAGTCTTTGCTACCTCTGGCCCAGGAGCGACAAATTTAGTTACGGGCTTAGCGGATGCTTATATGGATTCGATTCCTTTAGTTGTCATTACAGGGCAAGTTGCAAAGCCCTTAATTGGTAAAGATGGATTTCAAGAAGCAGATGTTGTCGGGATTACAGTACCTGTTACGAAGCATAATTATCAAGTTCGTGATGTGAATCATTTATCACGTATTGTACAAGAAGCTTTTTACATCGCCGAAAGCGGGCGACCAGGGCCAGTATTAATTGATATTCCAAAAGATGTTCAAAATGAAAAGGTAACAAGTTTTTATAATGAAGTAATTGAGATTCCAGGATACAAAATAGAGCCTATGCCAGACAGTATAAAGCTTAGAGAGGTGGCTAAAGAAATTTCAAAAGCTAAACGCCCACTTCTTTATATTGGAGGAGGTGTCATTCATTCGGGTGGATCTGATGAACTCATCAAATTTGCGAGGGAGAATCGTATTCCTGTCGTTTCCACTTTAATGGGACTTGGTGCATATCCGCCGGGAGATTCATTATTTTTAGGAATGCTCGGCATGCATGGAACGTATGCTGCAAACATGGCAGTAACAGAATGTGATCTACTACTTGCTTTAGGTGTTCGCTTTGATGATCGTGTAACAGGAAAATTAGAACTCTTTTCTCCGCATTCGAAAAAGGTACATATTGATATAGATTCTTCAGAGTTTCATAAAAATGTAACTGTGGAATATCCGGTTGTCGGTGATGTGAAAAAAGCGTTACACAAGCTGTTACATATGCAAATTTGTACACAAACAAAAGAATGGATTACGAAAATCGAGGAATGGAAAGCTGAATACCCTCTTTCCTACAATCAAAAAGAAAGTGAGTTAAAACCACAGCATGTTATTAGCCTAGTAAGTGAAGTAACGAATGGTGAAGCGATTGTTACGACAGAAGTCGGACAGCATCAAATGTGGGCTGCGCATTTTTATAAAGCGAAAAATCCACGGACTTTTCTAACATCTGGCGGACTAGGGACGATGGGGTTTGGTTTCCCGGCAGCAATTGGTGCTCAGCTTGCAAAAGAAGAAGAACTCGTCATTTGTATTGCAGGTGATGCTTCTTTTCAAATGAACATTCAAGAACTACAAACAATTGCTGAAAATAATATTCCTGTAAAAGTATTTATTATAAATAATAAATTTTTAGGGATGGTAAGGCAATGGCAAGAAATGTTTTATGAAAATCGTTTATCAGAGTCAAAAATCGGATCGCCAGATTTTGTGAAAGTGGCAGAAGCTTATGGAGTGAAGGGATTAAGAGCGACGAATTCAACCGAGGCGAAACAAGTGATGTTAGAAGCAATTGCTCATGAAGGTCCTGTCGTAGTTGATTTTTGTGTAGAAGAAGGTGAAAACGTATTTCCGATGGTTCCGCCAAACAAAGGGAATAACGAAATGATTATGAAGAGGTGGGAAGAATGAGTCATACTTTTTCACTCGTTATTCATAACGAGCCAAGCGTCTTATTACGTATAAGTGGAATTTTTGCTCGGCGTGGTTATTATATTTCTTCTTTACATTTAAACGAAAGAGATACTAGTGGCGTTTCTGAAATGAAACTCACAGCAGTTTGTACTGAAAATGAAGCGACATTACTTGTTGGTCAGTTAAAAAAATTAATTGATGTACTGCAAGTAAATAAATTATAAGGGGTGTATGGAATATGAAAACGTATTATGAGAAAGATGCAAATTTAGAGTTATTACAAGGGAAAATAGTTGCGGTAATTGGTTATGGATCTCAAGGTCATGCGCAGGCACAAAATTTACGTGATTCTGGTGTGGAAGTTGTAGTTGGTGTTCGCCATGGTAAGTCTTTTGAAGTAGCAAAAGCAGATGGATTTGAAGTAATGTCTGTTTCAGAAGCGGTTCGAACCGCGCAAGTTGTACAAATGTTATTGCCAGATGAACAGCAAGCACATGTGTATAAAGCAGAAGTAGAAGAGAATCTCCGTGAAGGGCAAATGTTACTTTTCTCACATGGATTTAATATTCACTTCGGACAAATTAATCCGCCAAGTTACGTAGATGTAGCGATGGTCGCACCAAAAAGTCCAGGTCATCTCGTTCGCCGTATATTCCAAGAAGGAAATGGTGTTCCGGCATTAGTCGCAGTACATCAAGATGCTACGGGCACGGCATTACGTGTAGCGCTTGCGTATGCAAAAGGTGTAGGTTGTACACGTGCAGGTGTAATTGAAACGACATTCCAAGAAGAAACGGAGACCGACTTATTCGGAGAACAAGCAGTGCTTTGCGGCGGGGTAACTGCACTTGTGAAAGCTGGTTTTGAAACATTAACAGAAGGCGGATATCGTCCTGAAATTGCATACTTTGAATGTTTACATGAATTAAAGTTAATTGTTGATTTAATGTACGAAGGTGGTTTAACGAACATGCGCCATTCTATTTCAGATACGGCAGAGTTTGGAGATTATGTAACAGGATCGAGAATTGTTACAGATGAAACGAAGAAAGAAATGAAACGAGTACTTACAGAAATTCAGCAAGGTGAATTCGCGAAAAAATGGATTTTAGAAAACCAAGCTGGGCGTCCAACATATAATGCAATGAAAAAAGCAGAGCAAAATCATCAGTTAGAAAAAGTAGGGGCAGAGCTTCGTGAAATGATGAGCTGGATTCATGCACCGAAAGAATTAGTAAAGAAATAGAGTAAGAGATTATAAGTGAAAAATACGTAAGAGGGGATTTGACAAGATGAGAAGTGACATGATTAAAAAAGGTTTTGATAAAGCGCCGCACCGTAGTTTATTAAAAGCAACTGGTTTGAAAGATGAAGATTTTGATAAACCGTTTATAGCTATCTGTAATTCTTTTATTGAAATTATTCCAGGTCATAAGCACTTAAATGAGTTTGGGAAACTTGTTAAAGAAGCAGTGCGTGCAGCAGGTATGGTTCCATTTGAATTTAATACAATTGGAGTAGATGACGGTATTGCGATGGGGCATATCGGTATGCGTTATTCGCTTCCGAGTCGTGAAATCATTGCAGATTCAGTAGAAACGGTTGTAAATGCACATTGGTTTGATGGCATGATTTGTATTCCAAACTGTGACAAAATCACACCTGGTATGATGATGGCTGCACTTCGTATTAACATTCCAACTGTATTTGTTTCAGGTGGTCCGATGGCGGCTGGAAAAACATCTAAAGGAGATGTTGTTGATTTAAGTTCTGTTTTCGAAGGGGTAGGAGCTTATCAATCTGGTAAAATTTCAGAAGAAGAATTAAAGGATATTGAAGATCATGGCTGTCCATCTTGTGGTTCTTGTTCCGGTATGTTTACAGCGAACTCTATGAACTGTTTATGTGAAGTGTTAGGTTTAGCTCTGCCTGGTAACGGAAGTATTTTAGCCATCGATCCAAGACGCGAAGAATTAATTAAACAAGCAGCAGAGAAATTAAAGATTTTAATTGAAAAAGATATTAAACCAAGAGACATCGTAACGGAAGAAGCAATTGATGATGCGTTCGCGCTTGATATGGCGATGGGCGGTTCAACAAATACAGTGTTGCACACATTGGCGCTCGCGCAAGAGGCTGGATTAGATTACGATATGAACCGTATTGATGCCGTTTCAAGACGTGTACCACATTTATGTAAAGTAAGCCCTGCTTCCAATTGGCATATGGAAGATATTGATCGAGCGGGCGGGATTAGTGCCATTTTGAAAGAGATGAGCCGAAAAGAAGGTGTGCTTCATTTAGATCGTATTACTGCTACTGGGCAAACGTTAAGAGAAAATATTGCTCATGCAGAGATTAAAGATAAGGAAGTGATTCATTCTCTCGAAAACCCTCATAGTGAAGAAGGGGGATTACGTATATTAAAAGGAAACCTTGCGAAAGATGGTGCAGTTATTAAAAGCGGAGCGACCGAAGTAAAACGATTTGAAGGACCTTGCGTCATTTTTAATTCACAAGATGAGGCGCTTGCGGGCATTATGCTTGGGAAAGTTAAGAAAGGCGATGTAGTTGTTATTCGCTATGAAGGACCAAGAGGCGGCCCTGGTATGCCGGAAATGTTGGCACCAACGTCAGCGATTGCTGGTATGGGATTAGGTGCAGATGTTGCGCTATTAACAGATGGACGTTTCTCGGGTGCTTCACGTGGTATTTCGGTAGGGCATATTTCACCAGAAGCAGCTGCAGGCGGAACGATTGCACTTCTTAAACAAGGGGATATCGTTTGTATCGATGTTGAGGAGAGATTGTTAGAAGTAAGAGTTAGTGATGAAGAATTAGATCAGCGTAAAAAAGAATGGAAACGACCAGAACCGAAAGTGAAAACTGGCTGGCTTGGGCGTTATGCACAAATGGTAACATCGGCGAATACAGGTGCAGTCCTAAAAATCCCGAATTTCGATTGAGCCAATTTAAAAGAGATAAGGATGATATGAAATGGTGCAGAAGGTAAAGGAGAGAGTGAAAATTGAAGATATCTTAATGGCCCATAATTGCATGAAAGATATCGTTATTAAAACACCGTTACAACGTGATACAGTTTTATCTGAGAAATATGATTGTGACGTTTATGTAAAAAGAGAAGACTTACAATTGATTCGCTCTTTCAAAATTCGTGGTGCGTACAATTTAATTCAAAGTTTACCAAAAGAACAATTACAAAACGGCGTTGTTTGTGCAAGTGCTGGCAATCATGCGCAAGGAGTTGCTTATACGTGTAATTTATTGAAGATTCCGTCGAAAATCTTCATGCCGACGACAACGCCTAAACAAAAAGTATCGCAAGTACAATTTTTCGGTGGTGATTTTGCGGAAATTGTATTAGTTGGTGATACATTTGATAGCTCGTTCCAAGAAGCACAGCGCTATTGTGAGGAAAATAGAATGACGTTCGTTCATCCGTTTGATGATCCGTATGTTATTGCTGGTCAAGGAACAGTGGCAGTTGAAATTATGCATGATATGGAGAAATCGGTTGACTTTATTTTTACAGCAATTGGCGGTGGTGGATTAGCATCAGGTGTTGGTACATATGTTAAAGGTGTTAGTCCTGCTACAAAGGTCATTGGTGTAGAGCCAATGGGAGCTGCATCTATGAAAGAGGCTTTTCTTCAAAATGATAATGTCGCATTGGAGAAAATAGATAGTTTTGTTGATGGGGCAGCTGTTAAAAAGGTAGGAAAGTTAACATTTGAAACGTGTAAAGATGTAATTGATGACATTGTTTTAGTACCAGAGGGGAAGGTTTGTACGACGATTTTAGAACTGTATAAGAAAAATGCAATTGTAGCTGAGCCTGCTGGTGCACTATCTATTGCAGCGCTTGATTTATACAAAGATGAAATAAAAGGTAAAACGGTTGTATGTACGCTAAGTGGTGGAAATAATGATATTGATAGAATGCAAGAAATGAAAGAACGTTCGCTCATTTATGAAGGACTAAAACATTACTTCATCATTGAATTCCCGCAGCGTTCAGGTGCGCTAAGAGAATTTCTTGATAAAGGATTAGGGCCAGGAGATGATATTACTCGCTTTGAATACATTAAGAAACATAATAAAGAAAATGGTCCAGCGTTAGTCGGCGTAGAATTAAAACATAAAGAGGATTATGAGCAATTAATTACTCGTTTTAAAGAAAATAATATTCAATTTATGGAGCTGAATAAAAATCCTGTTTTGTTTGATTTACTTATTTAATAGAAGGAAAGAGGAAACATACAGTTGTACCTGAAATAAAAAAGATAGATGCAAACAGCGGAAATGCTGCTTGTATCTATCTTTTTATAATTAAACAATATATTTTCCATATTCAAGAAGGATAAAGCTAGTTAACCAAAAGAATATCGCAATACGAATGATTACATACATAGTAAATTCAAAGGTAGTAAGCTTTCGTTCACGTTTTAGTTTTTTTAGAAGTCTAACAGAAAAAAATGAACATAAAAGTAGAACGGCTATAGATATTTTATAAATATTCTCTAACAAACTTACATTTTCTAATAAGTCTTTCAGCATGTTCATCACCTATTCTGTAAAGTATGTTACAGAGAAATAAATCTTGCGGTGTCTAGTTTCGTTTGTTTTTTATGTTCCCTGTATCATCAATTTCTACGTCAGTTGAAATTGTTTGTAAATATTGTAGAGCTTTTTTCTTTTCGTCCTCATTTACAGGGGAGATTTGGTTGTTGCGAATGATGTAAGGATTGAATGACATTTGGACATCCTTTCCTTTAAAAGTTAAAGTTAATACGCCAGTTTCGGCGCTTTTCCCGCTCACATAACTTGGGAATAAAAAGTTTCCTAATGAGTAAGCGATAGGAACTTTATTATAATACTCAAATCCTTGAAGCCAATGTGGGTGACTTCCGACAATTGCGTCAGCTCCTGCTTCAACCATTTTAGGAACATATTGCTTTTGGTATTCTACCGGACGATTTGATTTTTCAACGCCCCAATGCATATAGACGATTAAATAGTCTGCATCTTGCTTTTGTTCTTTAATTGTTTTTGTTACGAGATTTAAATCATATCCGTTCGCAACACCAGGTTTATTGTCACCAGCTACCCAATTCGTATCAGGCATAAATCGAACGAAGGAAAGAAATTTGAACTTTTTCCCTTTTACGGTCATTTCACGTGCTGTATATGCATCTTTTGCATTTTTTCCGGCTCCAATGTAAGGGAACTTTAATTTTTCTACGTGAGAAATCGTGTCTAATAATCCATCTTGCCCATAATCAAGAGTATGGTTATTTCCGATATTTACGATGTCATATCCAGTGTTTTTTATCGCTTGTAGTGTGGAGGGATCACTTTTAATCCAAAATAGTTGTCCAGGAGCTTTCTTTTCTCTCGTTGTAAATGCTGACTCTAAATTAACGAAAGAAATATCAGCTTTTGTTATTTCTTCTTTAACATGCTGGAATGGATAATCGGCCCCGTTTTTTTCGATTACAGGACGTAATTGCCAATCGAACATTGTATCACCAGAGAAGGTGAGTGTGATTTCCGGGTCTTCTATTTTCTTTTCACTTGTTGAAGCGGTTTTATTAGATTTGTTTTGCAAATTGGATTTGTCTTTCGCTTTTGAAGTAAAAGAGTAGTTAACTAATAAAACAATTGGTGTAATGCAAAAGGCTATTAACAGAAATCGTTTTAGTAAAGTTGTCATAAATACCTTCCCTTTTGAGTTTATACCGCAATTTGTAGGCAGTAAAACCCGCGTTAGTTAAAGTTTCACTTTATGTATAACTACAAAAAATTGCGGTTTATGTAGTGAAAAACATTTGTTAATATTCTCAATATTAAGTTAACATATAGATAACCTGTAAATCAATGAATAAACCAAAATATAGAAATAAAGAATTCGAAGGGTGAAGAATGAGAAATGGTTATATTAGGAGCAGTTGTAAATGGGATTTGTATTATATTTGGTACTTTACTAGGTAAATTATTTAGTAGAATTCCAGAAAGTATGAAGGGAACAATTATGCATGCAATCGGTTTAGCGGTTACTGTGCTTGGACTTCAAATGGCATTGAAAAGTGAAAATTTCCTTGTTGTCATACTAAGTCTTGTAATTGGTACCGTCATCGGGGAATGGCTACAATTAGAGGGAAAGTTAAAACAGTTAGGAGATTGGCTAGAAAATAAAGTTGGATCGAAAGGGAAAGGAAGCATATCAGAAGGCTTTGTAACAGCTACTTTAATTTTTGCAATTGGTGCGATGGGGATACTTGGTGCACTCGACAGCGGGATTCGCGGAAATCATGATATTTTATTTACAAAGGCGATTATCGATGGATTTATTTCTATTATATTAACGACAACTTTAGGAATTGGTGTAGTGTTTTCGGCAATTCCAGTTATTTTATACGAAGGAGGTATTGCGGTTTTTGCAACACAAATTAATAGTTTGGTTCCGAAAGCATTAATGAATCAATTTATAGTGGAAATGACAGCTACAGGTGGTATTATGATAGCCGCCATTGGATTGAACTTACTTGGTATTATTAAAATTAAAGTGGCAAATTTACTGCCAGGTATATTGGTAGTTGGAATAATTGTTTCACTTATTTACGGTTACGGTTTAATAGTAAAGTAGTAGGGGATGAAGGTACATATGGAGGAATTTCAATTTACAAAACGTGTTCATAACATATTACAGATTGCAGCAGAAGAGGCGGAAAATAATATTATTCAACCAGCTCATTTGTTTATCGGCATGTGTAATGAAGGCACTGGAGTTTGCAGCGAGTTGTATATGTATTTGTTTCGTAACTTGGGTACGGATTTTTTAGAAAAACTTTCGATACGAAAACAAGATGATTTGACGGATCAAGAGTATAAAAAAATAGGACAATATAAATTATCTTATAAGGTGCTAGAAATTTTACAAATAGCGAAGAAACGTATGGAACGTTTCCAGCAAGTAATAATAAATGAAGGACATGTTATAGATGCACTATTTCGCGCGGATACGTTTATTGGAAATGCACAAATACAAAAAGATATATTACGTATTCTAGCTGAGCCAAGAGATTTAGCGGTCGATCTAAAATGTTTTGATCCTACTTATAATCATTTAATTTGTACTGTTAGAAAGGCTAACCCTTCTGATTTTGAAAAATTAGCAAGTTTTGTTAATGGGGAATTTGGTGAACGTTGGTTACATTCAATAGAGTATGGATTTCGTACATATAAAGAAAATATACCTATTTATATAGCAGAACAAGAAGAAGTGATAGTAGGTTTCGCTTGTTACGATGTAGTGAGAGGGAAGAAAGGATTGTTTGGTCCAATGGGCACAGCAAAGCAAAATCGTGTGAAAGGTGTAGGGAAGCAATTGTTACATCGTTGTTTACATAGTATGAAGCAAGATGGATATGAATACGCAATTATTGGACAAGCAGGTCCGATTGAGTTTTATGAGAGAAATTGTAATGCGCGTTTAATACCGATAGAGAATAAGTAACCAACTTCATATAGGGGAGTTGGTTTTTTTATGAAAAAAATGTAGAGATGTAGTGATTTTTACTAGAAAATAGCGGGTTTTGTAGTAAATCTTACAAATAAAGCAAATTACTAAACTTTTTACAAGAAAGGGTGTAGAATGGGTATCTAAAGAAAGAAGGTGTGAAAATGGCCAGCTGGAAACGAAATTTGATGATTTGTTGGCTAGGTTGTTTTACCACTGCAGCCGGTATGAGTTTAGTAATTCCTTTTTTATCTTTTTATATTGAGGAATTAGGAGTAACTGGCACTTCAAGTATTGCACAGTGGTCGGGACTTGCATTTGGTATAACATTTTTAATGGGTGCGATCGTATCACCAATATGGGGAAAACTTGGTGATATACATGGACGGAAATTGATGCTGATTCGTGCGAGCCTTGGTATGGCGATTATTATGACGCTTATGGGATTTGTAACGGATGTGTATCAACTAGTCGCACTAAGATTTTTAATGGGAGCAGTATCTGGTTTCCTTTCAACGGCGATGACATTTATTGCGGCAGAAACTCCGAAAGAACATTCAGGTTGGGCAATCTCCACAATTTCAACAGGTGGCGTGAGCGGTTCTTTACTTGGCCCATTACTTGGTGGTTATTTGTCAGAGTTAATTGGAATGCGCCATGTTTTTCTTGTTACAGGAGCTTTTTTATTCCTTTCTTTTCTCATCGTTTTTTTCTTCCTACATGAAGAGAATCACTCCGCTCAAGCAAAAAAAGTACAAACGAAAAAAGTATGGACGATGGTTCCAGCGAAGCATTTAATTATTAGTTTGTTTGTAACAACATTTATTATTCAACTTGCAAACATGTCAATTCAACCTATTATTACATTGTATGTAAAGAATTTAGAAGGCCCAGGAACAGCTCATATTGAAATGATTGCAGGCGCAGTTATGTCAGCGACAGGGTTAGCGGTTATTTTGGCAGCACCAAGACTAGGAAGATTATCAGATCAAATCGGTCCTCAAAAAACGTTAGTTGTAGCGTTGTTTGCTGCAGGAATTATTTTTATCCCGCAAGCATTTGTAACCTCAGCTTGGCAACTATTAATTCTTCGATTTTTATTAGGTATCGCACAAGCAGGATTATTACCTTCCGTACAAACTCTACTAAAACAACATACACCAACCCATGTAACGGGACGAATATTTGGATATAATCAATCGTTTCAGTTTCTGGGGAATATGATTGGACCAGTACTTGGTGGACAAATTGCAGCACATGCGGGCTTCCAATATGTTTTCTTCTCTACTTCATCATTACTATTTATTGCGTGCATTTGGGTTTATTTTCATAATAAGAACGAAGAGGTATCAGAGAAACGACATTTGGAAGTTAGTTAACTAAGTGAATGAAAAAGAAAAAGGATGAAGCAACGATTGCTTCATCCTTTTCTTTAAAATTGAAGACAAAGATAGCTTAATGTACCAAGCTCGTAACTGCGGTGAATGATTTCACCGTTATTTTCACCGCTTCCCATAGCGATAAATAAAGGAACAAAATGCTCTGCTCTTGGTACTGCTAATTGTGCATGAGGGGCGTTGTTCTCCCAATTAAATAATGCATCTTTATCAGTAGTCTGCATATGTTTAATAATCCAATCATCAAATTCAATTGCCCATTGTTCGGGTGTCGTTTGATTCCATTTCAAAGCTCGTAAGTTATGAACGGTAACACCGCTACCGATTATTAAAATATTTTCTTTTCCAAGTCCTTTAAGCGCTTCTCCAATCTTAAATTGCTCTTTTGCAGGAAGGAATGGATTGACTGAAATTTGGACGACCGGAATATTTGCTTCTGGATACATGCGGTGCAAGAGTGTCCATGAGCCATGATCTAAACCTCTCGTCATATTATGATGGACTGGAATACCTTTGTTTTTAAATTTTGTTTCTAACATAGATGCAATGTTAGAAGAGCCTTTCGCACGATATTTGATTTCGTATAACTCAGGAGGAAACCCTCCAAAATCATAAATTGTTTCATATTCGTTATCTGATGAAGAAATCGTTAATACTTCACTTTCCCAGTGAGCAGTGAAAATAACAATTGCTTTCGGTTTATATGTTTCTCCAAGTGTTTTTAAAAATCTTGTATAGTCTGTATCTTGAATAGCAAGCATCGGTGATCCGTGTGCTAAAAATAATGATGGCATCATAATAGAAACCTCCCAAAAATATAATAATTACTTTATGTAAGTAACTATACATTTTTATTTTACATTCGTCAATATATTAGTTTAAGAGCTAATTGGAAAAGTGAGTCATTTGTCATAATGAAGGCAATTGCATATAATACATAATAAGAATAATGAATGGATATTCATTTTTTAATATACATAATAGAGTTGGGGGCTGACGAAATGAACGTACAGGAAAGTTTCGTTACGGCATTGGATGGATCGGAAATTTATTTACGTAAGTGGCTACCAGAAAGAGATCCGCGAGGGATTATTCAAATTGCACATGGTATGACAGAACATGCAGGTGTTTATACAGACTTTATTGCTGCGTTATTAGAAGCAGGGTATGGTGTTTATGCACATGATCATAAAGGTCATGGGAAAACAGTGAAAAGAGAAGAAGATTATGGTCATTTTAAACCAAATGTAGGTTGGAATGAGGCTGTTTCTGATGTTATTTTTGTATCAGAAACGATAAGAAAAGAGCAGACATGCCCGTTATTTTTACTTGGACATAGTATGGGTTCTTTTTTATCAAGACGTGCTGTACAACTGAAAGGTGAATTATATGATGGATTCCTTATTTCAGGAACTGGTGGAAATCCAGGGCTTTTAGGAAGTATCGGTCATAAAGTAGCGACAATTGAGATGAAATTACGCGGAGAAAAAACGAAAAGTCCGATGCTAAACTTTTTATCTTTCGGAAACTTCAATTCACACTTTAAACCAAATCGTACAAAATTTGATTGGTTATCTTCAGATAATAATCAAGTTGATAAATATATTGCGGATCCGTTATGTGGATTCATTTGTACGACGAGTTTTTATCGAGAATTATTTTCTGGTGTATTAGAAGTAAATAAACTAGAAGAGTTCAAGAAAACACCGAAAAACCTTCCGATACATATTTTTTCAGGAGATCGTGATCCAGTTGGGGATATGGGGAAAGGTGTAAAAGAAGTATATGAAAATTATAAAAAATGTGGCGTGACAGATGTAACGCTGCGTTTATATGAAAATGGAAGACATGAAATGTTCCATGAAGTAAATAAAGATGAAGTATTTCAAGATTTGATTTTATGGTTAGATAAGCATATTGTATGAGAAGAAACCTCACTTTTTTGAAGTGAGGTTTCTTTAAGAAGATGGAGGAATAGTTATGAGTGAATTTGTTAATAAAGAATATGTAGAAATAGATTTTCAAGATGTCTTGATTAAAGAAGAGGAATTGAAAAATTGTACATTCATAAAATGCCGTTTTAGAGGGATAGATGCATCGGAAGTTTATACTGAAAATTGTAATTTCATAGAATGTGATTTTACCGGTGCTCTTTTTAACGCTTCTATCCATAAAGGAACTACATTTGCGAATTGTAAGTTTGTTGGTGCGAATTTATTCGTATCAAAGTTTGAAGAATGTAAAATGACTGGCTCTGATTTTGAAGAAGCGAATTTAGACGGAATAACTAT
The DNA here is from genome assembly GCF_007558965.1 of Bacillus sp. HY001. Taxonomy (NCBI): domain Bacteria; kingdom Bacillati; phylum Bacillota; class Bacilli; order Caryophanales; family Bacillaceae; genus Bacillus; species Bacillus sp. HY001. The sequence continues at coordinate 22,159 of NZ_VLTE01000039.1, forward strand.
CATATCGGGCGATTGGTCCTATACGAATTTAAGGTTTGCGAACTTAAGTAAACAAATGTTAAAAGGTATACGTTTAATTGAAGCTGACTTATATGAATGTAATTTAGAAAAAGCAGATTTACGTGAAGCGGATTTAACAGGTGCACAATTAGGCAAGGCGAAACTTAGCGGTGCAAATTTAAAAGGAGCGATAGTTGATAGAATTGATTTTACAAGTTTTAATTTAAAAAATGTGAAATTAGATATAGCGCAGGCAGTTGCAGTAGCAAGATGTTATGGGGCTAAGGTGAACTAAATTGTTTGAAAAACCGTTCAAAATGCTGAACGGTTTTTCAAATCATAATAGATTTAAAAATTATTTTCTATATAAGAAGCGATTTCATTAGCAAGAGTCGATGTTAATAGTGTAGATACATTGCTTAAAATGATGATTGTAGCCTCTTTGTCAATTAATCGTAAATAGGAGGACGTAAAGCCGTTAATTCCTCCGTGATGAAATATAAGTTTATTATTTTTTTCAGTTATAGCAATATTCCAACCGTAACCATATCCGTAAGATTCTGCAGTAAGCATACGAGACGTCATCCTACTTGATAAGAAGCGATTTTCTTTTAGCGCCTTATCAAATCTATATAAATCTTCGGCTGTAGAAACTAATCCACCGGCTGAATATGAATTAGACATATGAATAAATGATGCGTTCTGTAGGCCATGGTTTGGATGTAACTCATACCCAGTTGCTTTATGTTTTTGAATAGTGTGATTCAAATCAATACTTGTGTTCATTATAGAGATTGGATAGAAAATTTTATTTTTAAGAAATTCCTCATAAGACATTCCACTTATAACTTCAATAATTTTTCCTAATATAATATAACTTGAATTCGAATAATTGAATTTTTCACCAGGGCTAGATTCAAAGGGGCATGCAATAATCCATTGTATTAGTTCATCTGGTGTTCGAGGCTGTAAAGATTTTAATAAAAAGTCATGTTGAGCAGTAATATTACCGACTCCAGCAGTATGATTTAATAAATGCTTGATCGTAATTTGATTTCCTTTTGGAAAATCGGGAATGAATCGATCTAAAGTATCATGTAGCTGTAATTTTTCCTCTTCCACCAGCATTAAAATTGAAACTGCTGTGAAGATTTTAGTTATTGATCCAATACGAAACTTTGTTGTAGATGTATTAGGTATGTCCCAATTATAATTAGCTTTTCCAAATGACTGCTTATAAAGAGTCTCTTCTTTATGGACTATTAAAATTGTTCCATTAAATTTTTCGATATTTTTATATAAGGATGAATTGATATATGAGTTTAACAAATTTCAGGCACTCCTTTAAATGTTGGAATATTCGTTACCTGAAATGGAATCCAACGGCATAGGCAATTCCCCCCTAAATGAAATGTTTTTTAGAATACTTTTCTATTTTATAATGCAAGTAATATAAGAAGCAAGTTGATTTAAAGTTATATAAAATAAAGGGTTTTTATTGCTTGGGGCAATACTTTAGTAGTTCATATTTTAAAGGTGGAGAGAAACAATTATGGGAGTAAGAAAATTGATAGTAATTGAAGCTAGTGAATTAAGTGAACTTGCACTACATGTAAAAGCAACAGCTGCCCGTTCATAATAGTAGTATAATAGTAAATGAGGTGTTCATACTATGGAAGATAAAACATTAGGTATACTACTAGATGTTGTTGGGGAATTATTTTCAGATGAAATATCAATCGCTGTTTCGAATACGAAAGAATATATTTACTATCGGCCAAGTAAACGAATTGATTTAAAGATTAGCGCCGGGGATCCTATTAAGGAAGGGACGATTGCTCATAAAGCAATGGTAACGAAGCAAAAAGCTTCTGAGTTTATTAATCGAGATGTTTTCGGTATTCCTTATCATGGAATGGCCGTACCGTTTTCAAATAATGAGAAGATTGAAGGTTGTGTGACGGCAATTTATCCCGCTTTAACGGATGGGAAGTCAGTCGTTACTTTAAAAACAACAGACGGATGGGTTCCGGTTCCTTTCTCAAAGGTCATGTATTTAGAAGCTAAAGATAAAAAGACGTATGTGAATTCAGAAGAGTTAACAGGAACACATAAGTACTCGCTACAAGAATTCGAATACTTGTTGCCGAAAGATTCCTTTATTAGATGCCACCGTTCCTTTATTGTAAATGTTAATCATATTAAAGCGATTTATCCTGATACACATTCTACTTTTGTACTTTCTATGGATAACGGAGAGAGGGTACCAGTGAGTCAGTCATACGCTAGCTATTTTCGTAAGCTTCTAGGATTCTAAATTTTTCTGCTTTAGAACCTAGATTCGCTGTTTTATCTGAATTTTCGGCATTGTGTACAAAAATCCCTATTTCGATAGTGTTAATGTGTAAAATAATTATGAATATTCATTGAGAGAGGGATTACATATGGAGAATAATTTAGATAGAATTAGGGATCAACGTTTCAAAAATCGAGTAGTTACACCTGAAGAGGCAGCTTCATGGATTGAAAGTGGAATGACTTTAGGGTTAAGTGGATTTACACGTGCTGGGGATGTAAAAGCAGTCCCATTTGCGCTGGTGAATCGAGTGAAGAATGATAAATCTTTTAAAGTAAATGTTTATACAGGGGCTTCTTTAGGTTCGGATGTAGATAAATTATTTGCTGAGGCAGGAATTTTAGGGAAAAGATTGCCTTTCCAAGCCGATGCGACTATGCGAAAAGGAATTAATAACGGAGACTTTTTATTTGTAGATCAGCACTTATCTCATACAGCAGAGTTACTTCGTGCTGACGTTATGGATATAGATGTCGCTATTTTGGAAGCGGTTGCGATTACTGAAGATGGAATGATTATTCCAACCACTTCAATTGGAAATTCCTTAGCATTTTCCTTACATGCTAAGTCCATTATTATTGAAATGAATATGGCTCAATCTACGCAACTAGAGGGGCTGCATGATTTATATGAACCAGGTAAACAAGGGGAAAGACTTCCAATTCCGCTCGTAAAAACGGATGATCGAATTGGAACAATTGGTATCCCAATTGATGCTGAAAAAGTGAAGGGGATTGTGTTTACGAATCAACTGGATTCACCATCGACAATTATTCCTCCAGATGAAGAAACTGTCATTATGGCACAACATTTAATAGAGTTCCTTCGAGAAGAAGTTAAAGTAGGCCGATTAACAAAGAGTTTAGCACCGTTACAATCGGGAATTGGTTCAGTTGCTAATGCAGTATTGCACGGCATGCTTGATTCGGAGTTTGAAGATTTAGAAGTGTATTCTGAAGTTTTACAAGATGCGGTCTTTGATCTAATGGACGCTGGGAAAGTTAATTTTGCTTCCTGCTGCTCGATCACGCTTTCTGAAGAGAAAATGCAACAAGTATTTTCTAACTTTGAAAAATATCGTGACAAATTAATGATGCGTCCGCAAGAGATTTCTAATCACCCTGAAATCATTCGCCGCCTCGGATTGATCTCGATTAATACTGCTTTAGAATTAGATATATACGGAAATGTTAACTCTACTCACGTTTTAGGTACAAAGATGATGAATGGTATTGGTGGTTCTGGTGACTTTGCGAGAAATGCACGTCTAGCTATATTTGTTACGAAATCGATTGCAAAAGGTGGTAACATTTCAAGTATCGTTCCTTTCGTTTCTCATGTAGATCATACGGAACATGATGTAGATGTTATCGTTACTGAACAAGGGTATGCTGACTTAAGAGGGCTTGCGCCAAGAGAAAGAGTGGAACTTATTATTGAGAATTGCGTACATCCAATGTATCGTGACCAGCTAAGAGCTTATTACGAGGAAGCAAAAACAAGAGGTGGACAAACTCCTCATATTTTAGAAAAAGCTTTTTCTTGGCATACGAATTATGCTAAAAATGGAACAATGCTTGAAGAGGTAGTAGAAACTGTTTAGAAGTGTAAAAATGATTCTTAATATAATATGCTATACAGGTTAAAAGAAAAAGAACGCCAATTTTCAGGAATGGTGTTCTTTTTCTTTTAATAAATTGTTACCTATTCTGAAGAATTATAAAAGTTATCTCTTATTTACGGAAATAAGAGGTTTTTTAAATTATTTTTTCGAATCATTTTAATAGGTTACATATTGAAGGTGAGGAGAAAGAATCATGAAGATAAGAAAAGCGGTAGTAAGTGAAGCAAATGAATTAAGTGAACTTGCACTACACTCAAAAGCAACGTGGAACTATAGCGAAGAATTCATACTTGCTTGTAAGGAAGATTTAACAATTACCGATGAATACATAAAAAATAATTTTGTATATGTTTTAGAAAACGATAATACGAAGATTGGGTTTTTCTCATTTTTACGTAACGATAAAGCTCTCGATTTCTTATACATTCATCCTCGTTACAAAGGAAAGGGGTATGGGAAAATAATGTGGAAGTTTGTAATAGAGCAAGCAAATGAACTAGGAATAAAAAGCTTTACGATTGATAGTGATCCGAATGCAAAAGGATATTATTTGAAAATGGGAGCAAAGTTAATCGGAGAGACACCATCAACGGTTTTTAAGGACCGATTACTGCCCCTTTTGAAATATGATGTGTAAAACTATTAATAGTAGGAGAAGCTGAGAATGGATAATGTAAAGGCAAAAAGAATATATGAAGCACTTATAAAATCCTGGTCGATTGAAACAAGTTCAAAGTGGACTCTTGAAAATCCAGCAAATGGACAGTGTGGTGTAACGGCTCTAGTAATTCAAGATATAGACGGAGGGGAAATCAAAAAGACAAAAGTTGGAGAGGAGTGGCACTTTTATAACTGTATAAATGGATATAGGTTTGATTTTACAGAGTCTCAATTCAATGAAAACCTGAACTATTTGGATGTGGAATCAAACCGGGAAGAAGCATTTGCAGATACAAATGAAAAACAATATAGCATTTTGAAGGAAAAGATAATGAAAGAATTGAAATTACCTTTTGACTCTTAATCTTTAATAAGTTACTATAATGGTGGTAACTTATTAAAGGGAACTTCATAGAGTTGAAAGGGGAAATACTTTTGAAAACAACTTATGTAAACGCTACAATCGTAACGATGAATGAACAAAACGAAGTGATAGAAAATGGATATATCATTGTAGAAAATGATCAAATTATAGATGTAAAGAGCGGAGAATTCGCTAATGATTTTGCAGTAGATGAAGTAATTGACATGAAAGGAAAGTGGGTTTTACCAGGGCTTGTAAATACACATACACACGTTGTAATGAGTCTCTTAAGAGGTATTGGCGATGATATGTTATTACAACCGTGGCTTGAGACGAGAATTTGGCCACTTGAAAGTCAGTTTACGCCAGAGCTTGCGGTTGCTAGTACGGAATTAGGATTACTTGAAATGGTGAAAAGTGGTACAACATCATTCTCTGACATGTTTAATCCAATTGGAGTAGATCAAGATGCAATTATGGAAACGGTATCAAGGAGTGGAATGCGAGCTGCTGTTTCAAGAACTTTATTTAGCTTCGGAACGAAAGACGATGAAAAGAAAGCAATTGAGGAAGCTGAGAAATATGTGAAGCGCTACTATAACGAAAGTGGTATGTTAACTACGATGGTTGCACCGCATAGTCCATATACATGTAGTGCAGAACTGTTAGAAGAATGCGCACGTATTGCAGTAGAAAATCAAACGATGGTTCATATTCATCTTTCAGAAACAGAGCGTGAAGTACGTGATATTGAAGCACAGTACGGAAAACGTCCAGTAGAATATGCAGCAAGTTGCGGGTTGTTTAAACGCCCAACAGTTATTGCACACGGTGTAGTATTAAATGAAAATGAGCGTGCATTTTTAGCAGAACATGATGTTCGAGTAGCACATAACCCAAATAGTAATTTAAAACTAGGTTCTGGTATAGCGAATGTAAAAGCGATGCTAGAAGCAGGAATGAAAGTAGGAATTGCAACAGATAGTGTGGCCTCTAACAACAATTTAGATATGTTTGAAGAAATGCGTATAGCAACATTATTACAAAAAGGCATTCATCAAGATGCAACAGCGTTACCAGTTGAAACAGCTCTTACACTTGCGACTAAAGGAGCTGCTGAAGTAATCGGCATGAAACAAACAGGATCACTTGAGGTTGGAAAGTGTGCTGATTTTATTACAATTGACCCATCTAATAAGCCGCATTTACAACCAGCAGACGAAGTATTATCGCACCTTGTATATGCTGCTAGTGGAAAAGATATTAGCGATGTTATTATTAACGGAAAACGTGTCGTTTGGAATGGCGAATGTAAAACGTTAGATGAAGAGCGTATTATATTTGAAGCGAGTCGTTATAAACGAGGTTTGCAAAGATAGATATTTTTAGGCTGTGGAGAAGGCTTTCTCCACAGCCTGTTTTTGTGTTTGAAATTTTTTTATGAGGTGTATAATTTTGAAAAATGCGTATCTTTTTAAATAACTAATACTTTAGGATTTATATGTTAAAATTAGGTGAATTTACTTTTGTTTTGAAAGGACTTCTAGTATGAATCTAACTAAATTTTGGAAGGTATCTTTTTGGATTTATATTGCCTTATTAATTAATTTCGTTGTGTTTAAATTTTTTGGTAATGTACAAGATGTCATAAATATGGCTCAAGATAATTATCGAAACATACATGAACTAGGAGGGAACAGAACGAATTTTATTCCCTTTAGAACTATAAATTCTTATAGTTCCATTATGGATGTTACATCTAGTTTTATAAATGTTTTTGGAAATATAATACCTTTTATTCCTTTAGGATTCTTAATTCCAATTGTTTTCCCATCTAAAAGAAAATTCGTAAAATCTATGATTGTTTGTCTCATTATTATACTTATAATTGAAATTATACAATATATAACTTATTTAGGATCTATGGATATAGATGATGTAATATTGAATCAAATCTCTTGCATAATCGGATACATATTATATCTGATTTATATTAAAATAAAAAAACCTCACAATTATGAAGTGAACCCCGAAAACGGGACACCGATCAAAACACCTAAACCATCTGTTCCCTAAATTCTTTAGGGGATAGGTGGTTTAATTTTTCTTGAATTC
>NZ_VLTE01000361.1:0-216 GCF_007558965.1 Bacillus sp. HY001
TATTGGATTAAAAAACCATCTGAGCGAGAGTTTGATGATTGCTGTAATGAGTTTTGGTGTGTATCAGCTTATATAGCAAAAGGCTTTTATAGGAAAGAGCTTTTTTATGCGCTAGACCATTTTAATCAAATTCTTCGTCCTGAACTCTTACGAATGATGTCATGGGAAGTTGGTATAAGAGAAGGATTTAATTTTAGTGTTGGCAAGAACCATAAA
>NZ_VLTE01000362.1:0-592 GCF_007558965.1 Bacillus sp. HY001
TTCATCTACGATATACGTATACATATGATAATGCTTTGCCCATGGATCTTGTGTTGCATTTAAATAAAAACCTGCCCCTTGTCCAAGGTCCCATCCTGCATCATCAGCAACATATTCCCCACGTGGTGAAGTATCTGGAATCATGACTGCCACTTGATATTTTTCAGCCAATCTTTGAAATCCACTTTTTTGACTGAAATTATCATCTGTACAAGTTAAACCAGATAACCACCATATAAGAGGAATTTTTTTCTCTTCTTTATTTGATGGTAAGTAGATACTAAATGTCATATCACATTGTAAGACTTCTGAATAATGGCGGTACTTACATTGTTCTCCACCGAAAGAGTGATGTTTTTCAATAAGTTTAAGACTCACTTTTTCACTCTCCATATGTTAACATTGTACGAATTGACTCACCCTTATGGAGCAAATCAAATGCCTCATTGATGTCTGTAAAGTTTAAGTGGTGTGTGATAAACGAATCGATATCGATTTTACCATCCATATAATCTTTAACCATTCCTGGAAGCTGCGTTCTACCTTTTACGCCGCCAAAAGCAGAACCACGCCATACTCGACCTGTTACTAA
>NZ_VLTE01000363.1:0-323 GCF_007558965.1 Bacillus sp. HY001
CCCTTCTCATTTAAATTTTAAATACGAATTGTTGATTGCTCATATAAACAGTTTTGTGAAGAATGCTCCACAATTTCCAATTGTGATATTCTTTCCACGTTTGAATTGTTTGTAACCATTTTTTATATACTTTTTGCGTATTCTTTTTACTTTCTTCCATGGAAGCAACAAGAATACGCAGTTTTGTTGTAATTTGTTTTTTTAATAATAATATAATCTCTTTTAGTAATTGTTCTTGCAATTCTAATCCACGTCTTGCGATCGTGAAGGCGGCTGCTTCATGAACGCTAATACCGAAATTTTTACTGTATTTTAATTTTCCA
>NZ_VLTE01000040.1:0-54725 GCF_007558965.1 Bacillus sp. HY001
CAATGTTTGTAGTTTCTCTGTTTTGCCTGTTCTTGCTCATCTGTACAATTCACTGATAGGTTGTTCAGAGGGCAAATTGAACAATGGGTATCTTCTAAGTTATGGATTTCTTGTAAAATTTTCAGACGAAGACTAGTCAAAAAAATCTCCTCCTACCGCATTTGGATTGAAATGTACAAAAAAATCAATTAAACATTTCCATTATACATTACCTAAATAGAAACGTTAAATAATAAGCCAAAAATATATATTTAAACATTTCATTTTATACCACAATAAATTATGTATTTATTGTGGTATAATTAGAATTATAAAATTTTATATAAAAATATTTGTTTAATATTTAATTCTATAAAAGGTTGTGTTTAAATTTGAATATTATAAATTACGAACATAATAACCAAATTGTAAAATCAAAATCAGATTTTTTTGATAGCAGTCATTTTGAAAAAATTATGGGTTTGGGTATCCGTAATATTGACTACTCCCAATTAAGTGAAGAATCATTAGTTTATTTATTTTTACACGATGAGCCTTCTTTAACGAAAAAAAGAAGTGAGCGAACAAAACAACAGTATCTGCACGATCTTTCTCATTTTCTTCGCTACATAAAAGAAGCAATCGGAACCATCCAGGAGTTATCCCATAATGACGTGGAAATCTACTTCTATGAATTAAGTAAGAAATATGCTGCCACTACATTACGTAAAAAGAAAACAGTAGTTCAGCAGTTTTTAAAATATGTGTATGATAATAACGGACTCTCAGACAACTTTAGTAGTCGCCTTAAAAAAGTATCCGTAAAAAAAGAAGAGCTAGTCAATCGTGACCTTTATCCAGAAGAAGTTACCCAGATATTAGATGAACTGAAAAAATCCAACTATTTTGTTTACACTGCATTTTTCCTGTTAACTACAACAGGACTACGAATCGAAGAAATCGCAACTGCTAAATGGGCAGATTTGGTCTTTCATTCATCTTTAAATGCCTATCTACTTCGTGTAGTTGGTAAAGGGAATAAAAGTAGGGAAGTTCGTATCTTTGAAGATACATTGGATGCTTTATGCCATGTTCGAAGTTTACGTAAACAAACAACAAAACTAGATGCATCGAATACCTCCGCTTTTCTCCCTAAAGCTGATGGATCAAATTATAGAGCAGACTATCTATCTTCTCTTGTGGCAAAAAAAATTGAAGAAACAAATTTAACTTTTCTGCGCTATCGACAGGATAGAATTACTCCTCACACTTGTAGGCACTTCATGGCTAATTACTTAATGGAAAAGGGTATTGAATTAAAAAAAATCAGGGACTATTTAGGACATGAGTCTATTATGACGACGGAACGTTATTTAAGAGAACGTACAAGACGTCAAAACTTGGCCACAATAGATATTGGAAATTCATTATTTTAGTAAGTATATATAATAGGAAGATTCTCGATTCGATGTGTCGATTTTAGGAGTTAAAATTTCAATTCAATTCGGTTCTCGTTTTCAGTTTGTGAATTCTTCACATACATTTCACGAATTTCAAAATCGATATTTAGGAAATATCCCTAAAAACAACAAATGCGATTGCCTCTACTGAGACAATCGCATTCGAATTATTTAAGGCTCAACCCATTCCACTTCCAGGATCAGCCATTCTAGCTAATAATTGTTCTGAATCTTTTTTCACTAATTTGTTTGGTTGCTCTTTACTACCAGCAGCGGTGTAAACAATTCCTGCCGCTAAAACGATACTTGTTAATATAAATAATATTTTCTTCATATAGCACCACCTTCGTACATTATACCATTTCCATTAAATTCTACCACTATTTTTTTAGGGAATCTACAATAGAAGCGATTCCCAGCGCACTCTAGTAGCATAATTGACTTTTCAATTAAAGAAATATCATTCTTTGCTATCCCTAAATAGCAATATTGCATCGGTGTGAGCATACCATTTTTCTTTTCTATATCATTCAGGATTTCAACTGCTTTCTTGTGATTCCCTCTAATAATTTCTAAAAAAGATTTTTCTGCAGAATGATATATATCAATATTCTCCAATTCTTGCTTATTCACTAACTTAATAAAAGCATAGGTGTTAAGAATTGATTGCTTTCTTTGTTTTTCCCTTTCAAAATTACATGGTCCTAACTGCTTTAGTGCCTTCTTCATATACCAAGATGCACTATCATAACAATCAAAGGTATATGATTCTGCTATATAAGCAAGTGCTGATGCTCTTAAAAGGTGGAAACAATTTTTAGGATCATCTATCGCTAAAATTTCCTTACATAATTTCCTAGACATTTTAAGGTTATCTTGTACTAAATAGGCATAAGCTAATCCTTCTTTAATCCTACCTAAATAAGATGACTTAATAAAACTATCGGTAATTGCATTAATATCTGGAAGCAACATCTCGGCATACTCGAACAGAGAATTGTATTTTTCTAAATCATACATAGTGTAGTAAGTTAATATACCACATAAGACCTTCATCTCGATTGTCTTAATTATCTTACTCCCCTTATGGTCTTCAAGCCTGGATAACAATTCCTGCTTTTTAATCGTCCCGTTACTTCTAAGTAATACCATTTCATATACATAAGCCCACTCTCTATTCATTGCGAGTGAAGATTTTCTCTCTCGATCTACTAATAACTTGAGAAGTGATAAGTCACCTTTTGCATTCGCATATTCCATGGCAATCCTCAAGTTTTTCTTACTTGTTGTGACAGAACAGAAAGTGTGTAACATCTTTCTCTGTTTATGAAAATCACTCGGATATAATATATTCAGTAACTTGATTAAATTCCAAAATCCAAATTGGTTTTTTCCAGTTAAATTTTTAGAAAGAGTTCCAGGAGAAATACCAACTATTTTTGCAATATCTTCTTGATTTTTTCTTTGGAAATCAATTTCATCAATAATTCTATCCAAGAATTTCTTCAATGTTTGTTCCAAAGTTTTATCTTCTTTCTTAAGCATTTCGTTCATATTATTTCCCCTTCTAAATCTAAAAAAGAATGCTGCAATATCTCTTATTATATTATTCCAACCTAATGTTAGTATATGGTATTTTACCATAAGCATATCAAAAAATGTGTTATTTGTAGTTGTTATAATAGTATAACTGCATATGCAATTATGCATAAGTGTATCAAATGGCAAACTAAAAGGAGTCGAAGATGTTCGACTCCTTTTTTTACTTATTTTTTAATTTCAGCAAACTTATAGTTAAATTCTCCACCAAAGTCGTTTGTTATAATTCCGTTAATAGAAGAACGCTGTAAGTATGATCTGCCTGATTGATAAAATGGTGCGACCGCTCCATCTTCTAATAATATTTTTTCTGCTTGTTTCATTGCCTCCCAACGAGCAGTTTCATTACCAGCTAAATCTGTTTTCACTTGATGAATTAGTTCATCATATGCCTGATTTGAATACTTATCAAAGTTATAGCTACTATCTGTCGCGAATATATCTAAAAATGTGATTGGATCAGGAATATCGGGAGCCCATACATCAACACCTAAATCATAATTACTATTTAGTAGCAATTGAATTTGTTGTTTGCGCGGCTGCGGCTTCACATTGACCGTTAATCCCTCTAAATTCTTTTCTAATTCACCTTTTAAGTACTCCGCATTCTTTTTAGCAAACACATTATCACTTGTAAGCAATTCTAATGTTACCTGTTCTTTCCCAAGTTCTTGCTTTGCTTTCTTCCAGTTTTCCTTCGCTGCTTTCACATCATCTTTTACTAATTTTCCATTTTCCTTTCGGAAGTCTTTTCCGTCCGAACTTGTAGCAAAATCGACTGGTATAAAACCGTCTGCAGGAAGAGAACCATTATTCAAAACTGTATCTACAAAGGCTTTCTTATTCATTGCTTGACTGATTGCCAAACGAACATTTTTATTTTTTAATACTTCATTCTTTTGATTCATACGTAGGAATTGCACTGTAACTTCAGAACGTTCCTTGAAGTCGGGATTCTTTCTATATTTATCTACAAACTCACCTGTTAGTCCTACACGGTCAAGCTGACCTGATTCATATAGATTTATTTCTGTTGATTTATCTTTCACAATATCAAAGTTAATCTCATCTAATTTCACTGTTTTAGAATCCCAATAGTTAGGATTCTTTTTCAACTGAAAACCTTGTTCATGCTTCCAATTATCCAATGTAAACGCTCCGTTATAAACCAATTTGCTTGCTTCTAAGCCATACTGCTTTGCTTGTGATTCAAAATACTTTTCGTTAATGGGTAAAAACGTTGCGAACGTTGTCAATTCGATAAAATAAGGGACAGGCTTCTCTAATTGCACCTCTAATGTTTTATCATCTATTGCTTTTACCCCTAACTGATCTACAGGTAGCTCTTTACTATTAATTCTCTTTGCATTCTTTATATCAAAGAATAGAAATGCATATTCTGCTGCTGTATCAGGATTCACAGCACGTTTCCAAGAAAACGCGAAGTCAGCAGCTGTTACAGGCGTTCCGTTTGACCATTTCGATTCTCTCAAATGAAACGTGTACGTTTTTTTATCCTCACTTACGTCATAAGATTGTGCCACTCCAGGAATCAATTTATTATCTTCTCCTAGTGTGTACAGACCTTCAAAAACATTACGCATTACATTCATTGATTCACTATCAGTTGCCTTTGTTACATCCATTGTTGGGATCTCCGCTATATACGGTAAATTAATGGATTGTTTTGTTTCATTCTTGTCAGTTGCCTTTGCTGTATTTTTAGTCTCTTTCTCTCCACTACAAGCAGTTAATAGAAAACTAGTACATAAAACAGAAGCAACAACCGATGTAACCTTTTTAAACATCTTACTTTCTTCCTCTCTACATGTATGGTTTATATAATTAAATTATCCGTATATGGAATTTTACAGAATATCAGAAGAGAGTTTTCCATTCTCTAAACTTATTTCAGCATCTATTCTCATATATGTTGCATCTAATTAATAAACCACTTATCACTTTAATATTAAAAACGTAGCACTCTAAAGATTGTTGTGTCAATCACTAATTAATAATTTAAACGTGGTATGTGAAATTATGTTGGTAAAATAGACAGAATTATTCTCAACAAATACGAATACCCAAGTTATATTTAAAAACTACACATTAACTAGTATATTTAAATACCTGAATGTATTTCTTATTCATTGTTACTTGTTGGTATTTTCTTTAATTTAGGTGTTTCAGACCAAATTATCTTATGTGCCATGAATACTACGAAGGAAAAATAAACTACATATCCAATAGAAAAAATCATGAAATTAAAAACCGTTCCTCCAATATCATCTGGGAAAGTATTCAAAAGAAATCTAAAAGGAACATTATTAGGGTTAAGTATTACAGGAAAGAAATATAGCCAAAAACCTATTGTAACGATTACTTTTAACAACAAACCAACTTTATTCATCTTAATTCCCCATCCTTTCTCGCCTCTTTTTATTTAATAAAATATTTAGTTCCCTCTAATTTACCTACTAAATTCAGCCTTTCTCTTTGAATAAGGGAAAGGCTAGCAACTCGACCGCCCTCAAAATATACAATTACTTATTTAAGTTTACCATTTTTATCCCCTTATCATCTACTAACATAGAGGAATACAGTAGGAAAGAACTAGTAAAACTAAATGAAGATGTATTGTGTTATTTTCTCCACGGCACTCATCCTTAAAATTCCCAACAGGATTTCTTTTTGTCTGATGCATAGATTATATTCCTATGTTACCTTTAAAATAAATATATATTTCTCTATGGTTTTTTTGATTGGAGATTACCTCCCAACAAAGTAACTTCTGGTAACAATTTTGCACCCGTCATATAATGTAAATATTAATCTCTAAAACTAAGATATGTGAAATTACAAACTCAAATGGAGGATTCTTATGGATATATCCTTGAAAATAAGCAAGTCTCAAGATCCGCATAATACAGCTGTTAAAAACATTTCTTCCGTATTTAAAAAAGGATGGCTTACAAGTTATGATTACAAAAAACAAAAACCCACTCACTATCAAAGTCAACGAGCACCGGGGAATCTTTTCACAGCACAGACTATAAAACCGATTCTATATCTAACAAAATTGACTCACGCTGCTTTATATGAGGATCATAACCTAGTATCCTCTTTTCTAAAAAAAGAGGATACAGCCTGGAAAGAAGTTTTAAAACACAATGAAAACGGTGGTTTATGCATTTATGCAAGTGTTTTACTTTACTGTTTATTATTAGAATCAAATGAAATATCCAGAAATAAATTATCCTTTATGCAAGGCTATTATCACCATGAATTCCACGATCAACATATACTTAAAAATATGTATCAAAACGGTGCATTCGGACTTCATTCTTATATTCTCTATGAAGGGTACGTAGTTGACACTACAATCCATCAAATTGCCTTTAATTATTATCCTGGTGAACACAAAGAATTTAATTTTATCGGTGAAATCACCGGTGGTATTAACCTATATGGATTTAAAGAAACAAATAAAACTGTACATAAATATGCGAAAAAGTTTGCTAGAGATGCCGATATGACTATTGAAACTTGGATTAACTATCACCAATCAATAATGAATGAATACATTTCAAATCAAATTTCACTTCTAAATGATAAAAAGGACTCATGATTCATTCAAAGAGTCCTTTTCTTTCCCGATTTCTTTTATTCTTATTTTTCATTATGTACCATGTACCTCCTTTATTATATAAGCAGCTCTCCTATAATAAGAATCTAGTGAATTATATGCGGTACTTTAAATTTTTTTCAACTCTTAATAGTATCTCTTTTTTATCTACCACTAACGGTAGTGAAAACACAGCTGTATTTTCTAAATCTTCTCTTCTATATCTTATTAGCGATTGAATCATTTTTTCACATTACGTTTCATACTGTTAAAATCGACTTATATCATATAGAAGCAGATAAGACCAATTCAACTTAGGTATAGCAATCAAACATTCGCTACGGCTCACCTCTTCCATATACACATCATATGTGTTTTCTCGTACCTTAAAAGTATGTCTCTTCATGCGAAATTCTCCTTTTCAGTTATAATATCTTTCAAGTTAAAGATTGGACACCATTTTCCCAGGATACAATTCCTCCATTGCTTCGACAGTAAATATCCATTCTCCCCTTTGCTTCCCTTCGGGTTTATAATATTTCGCTTTCCCGTCTTTAATTAATCTATTTAACATATCACTATTTTTCAATCTATTTAATTTCATATGTAAGCTGTCAAGTGAAACTCCCAAACGATCACACGCTTCTCTTGGTGTCATAATTTCATCTAAAGTAAATAACATTCTCTCATCTCCTATTTCTGTTATTTATAAGTAACTCTACTTCTTATTTTATGTTATTTACAACTAACATTCCAGTTTTTTACATATAATTTTACAAAGTTTTTACAAGGGATATGCTATAACATGGCGAAAACAAAAAATATAATCATATCGTTTTACTTCTATTTATAAAGGAGATGGAGAAATGTATTTTTCAAGCGAAGAACACGAACGGAATTACATTAAATTATTAGATGCTAAAAAAATTGAACCTGGTGATGATCCTGAATACGAGGCAGCTTTCTACATAACTGCACATCCTGAAATTCACAATTGTTTTGATTGGAATTTATTTAAGACAGAATACTCCCCATTAGGTGCATTGATTTCTCCTGAAGAGGATATAAAAGGAGTAAATCCTGGCGCGCTTACTGGAACAACACTACCACTTGTTAAAGCTGGACAATCATTATTTAACGGATATAAAGTAAATTTATCGGATTTACCTTTATATAATGAAGAACTTTTCCAAGTGTTTTTTCAGGCATGTAAAATAAGATGGCGTGTAACTTTATAAAAAATTCTATTTAATAAAAACTTAGATCGAGTTTTTTCTATTTTTGTTGCATACGATACAACAGCTTATTTAAAAACCTGTTGTATCCATTAATCAGTTGTGCAATTTCTTGTTTTGAAATAAACTTTTCTAATTTATTTCAAATACCCTTTATAAAAGAACGTAGGTTCGTGTATAATAAAAAAACGAACCTACGTTCTTATTATATTTAAGGGGGAATCAGGGTGTATGACTATTCAATCCTACCAAATAGAATCATCTTATGTGTTGATTTACGAAGTTTTTACGCTTCAGTAAGCTGCATCAAAATGGGATTAAATCCTATGCATACCAAATTGGCTGTAGTAGGTGATGTGAATAGAAATGGTTCAATCGTTCTAGCTGCAACACCCCCATTAAAAGCGTTGGGTGTAAAGAAGATGGCAAGGCTCTACGAGATTCCTCGTCGCAAAGATATTCTAGTTGTAAATCCAATTATGGGGACTTATATTAAATGCTCCAACTACATAACAAAGTTAGCTTTGCAATACGTTCCTTATGAGGATTTTCACCAATATAGCATAGATGAATTTCTGATGGACGTTACTGACAGCATTCATTTATTCGCTAACGATCCCTATGAATTTGCTATGAAATTCAAACGTGAAATATATGAACATACACGCATTGAATGTACCATCGGAATAGCTCCGAACCCTTTAATGAGCAAGGTTGCTTTAGATATTGAAGCAAAGAAGAACAAAGAAGGAATCGCTCATTGGAAGTATGAAGATGTCCCAACTAAATTATGGAGCATACGGCCACTTAATAAGTTTTGGGGTATTTCGTACAAAACAGAAGAAAAGTTGAATCGAAAAGGGATATACTCAATTGGAGATTTAGCAAATTATCCACTTAAATATTTAAAGCAGAGTTTTGGCAAGATTGGTGAGGAATTGCACTTACATAGTAACGGCATTGACTTCAGCCGTATTTCAGAGAAATATGTCCCTGCTACAACTTCAATTGGAAAAAGCCAAATTCTAATGCGTGACTATACAATAGAAGAGTTTCCGATTGTCCTACTGGAACACATTGAAGAAGTCTGTTATCGCCTTAGAAGACAAAACAAACTTGCTCAAACCGTTCATTTTTCTGTTGGTTATAGCAAGAGTTATAACGGTGGTATTAGAAAAACACATACTTTAAGTCGTCCGACTAACTTAACAATGGATATTTATAAGATTTGTACATACTTTTTACATGAACAATATACTGGAGAACCTATCCGCAGCATAAGCATCTCTTTAACGAATCTAATTCAAGAAGGGGAGGAACAAATTTCTCTTTTCGATAATGTCACGCAACGAGAAAAAGAAGTAAAACTAACAAAAGTAATGGATGAAATACGCACAAGGTTTGGGAAGAACAGTATTTTGCGGGGGATTTCCTACACGCATAGCGCCACAGCTAGATACAGAAACACACTAATAGGGGGCCACAAATCGTGAACAATGCTAATATGCCAAAAGGAAGAAAAATGGTCAAATGGACTCAAACGGTTATCAAGACCTAAATTGTAAAAAATCATAAAAAACAAAGGATTTTACGTATTATATATGACTAATATGTAAAACAATTTTACTTCTTATTCAACAAACGCGCTCGATTGTTGAATAACTTTTTTAAAAATTATTCATGATAAAGTTCAACAAAACTCATTGGGAAGGAAAAGATTTTTATACCCAACCTCCATTATTATGTATAATTGAATTATCTGAAGGTTATAATTATATGTTTATGGAGACGATATTATGAATTGTATGGATTCTACTAATTTTGTTTTACATGCAAAAAGTAACCAGTTTTATTGGGAAGGGAACGGCCAATTATCCATTAAAACATTTTCTAACGGAAAAGCGCATTACAAGACTAGTAAAGGTTTTTTTGCTGTCGAAGAAAGCAGATATTTACTTCTTAATGAAGGATCTTATACAATTTCAATTGATGAAAATAAGGAAGTAGAATCTTTTTGTATCTTTTTTAAAGATGGATTTGCAGAGGAAATTTTAAGCTCACTAAGAGAAACGAACAATAGACTTCTTAGCGATCCTTTTAAGGATAAGAGTTATATTGGATTCTTTGAAAAAACTTATGATACAAGTAAAATTCTACTGTCTCAAATAACGAAATTTAAAGAAAACTTATCTATTCTCGAGAATGATCCAGTTGGTTATGAAGAACAATTTCACAAGTTAATGCAAATTATACTAATTGAACATTTCAATACATGGAGAGAAGTCGAATCATTAAGTGCACTACGTAATTCTACACGAGAAGAATTATATAGAAGGATTAGTATCGCACATGATTATATAAGGTCCTATTATGATAAAGCAATTAAATTGAATGACATTGCTCAAATTGCTTGTTTATCGCCAAACCATTTATTAAGAACATACTCACAAATATATGAGAAAACGCCTCATCAGCATATATCAGAGTTTAGAATTCTAAAAGCGAAAAAGCTTCTAACGCAACTAGATTTCAATATGACTGATATAACATTTGAACTGGGATTACAAAATCCTGTATCTTTTAGCAAAATGTTTAAACAGCATGTCGGGGTTTCTCCTATTGAATTTCGAAAAAAGGTGATTTTGGATAAGAAATACTAAGTTAAACCGTATATTATTAGAATGAAATAATATTCGAAAGGGGAAATTCTCATTGGAAACTACTATGATTCAGAAAGTCGGTCAAATTGGGGTGCCAGTTAAAGATTTAGATAAGGCAATTACTTTTTATAAAGAAAAACTAGGATTATCGCTTCTATTTAATACTGACAACATAGCATTCTTTGAATGTAACGGGTTGCGTCTTTTTTTAAGCCTTCCAGAAAAAGAGGAATTTGCTCAATCTAGTTCAGTCATTTATTTTCAAGTTGAAAAAATTAAAGAGACTTATGAAGACTTATTAAGCAAGGAAATTGTTTTTATCGATGAACCACATATTGTAGCGAAAATGGGACAAACAGAAACATGGATGACATTCTTTAAAGATACAGAAGGTAATACCCATGCTTTAATGAGTGAAATACAAGCTTAATGAGAGCAATGAAAGAGGCCGTCTAATATCAACGATCTCTTTCATTTTTTTAGCATCTCACAAGCTAGATAAATTTCTACTTTGCTTTACCACTATTTATGGTGGTACGGTTCGCCCTGCTTAATATTAATCCAATAATTATTTATTAACAAAATGGCACGATTATTGAATATGTAGGGAACGGAGTGCCATTAGATTTTTTTATAAACATCTGCATAAGCAAATTTTAGCTGCTCGCGTATTTCTTTATTTTCTCCATCCAATTTCTTAATTTTCCGTTTTAATGAAGCAATAATGGCATCCTTATTGTTCTCATCCGTTTCCCGTTTAATTTGCTTTGGAGTAGAAACTTGAGCTTGTTTCTGGCGTAAAGATTCAATCCGTTCGCGTATTTCAGTAGTGTTATAGAGTGTTGCTTTAGCAACACCCGCCTCATTTGCTACGCTATTAAAATTGATGTTCTGATTGGCTCGCACGAGCCTTTGAATAGCTTCATCAATTTTTTGAGCGGTACCTGCCTTTCTGGATGCGTGAATTGCTTTTAACTGTTCTCTACGATCATAATTATTCATATTTCACACCATACTTTCTCTTTATACGATTTTGTCGGCCGAAAATGATATTACCTTCTCTAATATTATTTAAGATACCTTGATATCTGTTTAAATTCCTTTCATGTTTCTCAACCATATCCTCACGATTATGCTGTTTAGCTATTTCTACAGCCCTCGTTGTTGTTTTAATGTGCAACTCATATTTTTCAATATCCAGCTCTGAAAATCCAATCGCTAAGTCTTTGCAAGGGCTACCACTATTACATGTCAAACAAGGTGGTGCTTCCATATGTGGACAATCTCCTTTCAATCGTGCGTGGCATGTTCCATAAGGGTTGTCCATCGCATTTAATTTATGCTCTTGCCAGAGTGCTTGTAAGATATCCTCAGGAATATCTTCACCCGCATTAATCTTTTGCACCTCACCATTCAAATCAAAGCTGAAAACTCCTTGATTTATAACAGACTCGAATGCTTTTCGTTTGGTTTCATCCAATAGCTTAGCATACCGTAAAGTCATTTCAGGAGATGCATGAGCTAGTAATTCTTGTACTGTTAAAATATCTGCCCCGCCATTCAATAATTTCACAGCATATGTATGACGAAATTGATGGGTCTTAAAACGAAAGATATCACCATTTTCATCTACAATGTTTTTCTTTTCTGCTAGTTCATTCAAATGTCTTCGAATCCAACCTTGCGTATAGGGCTTACCTTTTCTTATTCCTTGATATCGTACAAAGATATATTTTTCTGGATTATTATCTTGTGTGCTATTTTCTTTGGAATTTGAAATTAAAACCGAAAGAATTTTTGCGAGCTCCTCATCAATTGGAATTCGATGACCTTGTACAAACGTTTTTTCAATATCAGTTACAATAGAATATTTACCATTCAATTGTACAAGGCAATCTGTTGTGAGTTCTAATACATCTGAAATGCGAAGCCCCGTTTTAAACGCTACCCATACCACCGGTATGATGTCTTTATGAAGTTCGTTAAGATGAACGAATAATTGTTCCAGTACAAAGTCAGGAATGTAATCAATTTGCCCATAGGGCTTTTTTTTCACTTTAGGTTTATCTCCTGGGAAAATTAATAATTTTACGTTTGTAGTTGGAGCAATATCATATTCGTATTTTTGAATGTCTCCTAAAAACTTACTTATAAGTTTCACACCTTCTGATATATATCTTTCTGGATTTTCAATTCCTTTATTTTTGGTGTCTTCATGCAACCATTGAATATATAGCTCCATGTGAGATCGTTTGAGACCTTTCAAATCATTCCATGTTGGTTCTAATGAAAATATGAAAGAAAAAAATTTAGTTAAAGTTCTTGAATAGCCCCTTGCTGTAGCAAACGAAAGATCCTGTCGTCCCATTAAACGTTGCTTGATATATTTTTTTGTACTATCTTTTATTTTTATTGGTTCTATTTTAGTGAAATCAAGAAAATGCGCGGTTAAACTTTTGCTGTAGGATATCCCATATTTGGTATGTAATATCCGTACATCCCAACGATCTTTCTCCCATTCATCACGCGGATCTGCTAACACCAAGAAGTTGGAATGAATGATACGAAAATAGGTTGCTGCGGGGGATTTATGTGTATATCCGTCGAACATTGTGGTCTTTGATGTCTTTGTTGTAGGAATTCCATGTTGTTCTAACCAAAACAACCATTCTCGTTCAGCCTTCTCCATATCCAAATCAAATAAAGAGGGAAGATGGGGGTACTTTTCGTTAAGAAAAATGGATAATTTGTTTAATAATGCAGCTTTTTGATTAAAACCACTACTTAATGCCCACTGTTCTTTGAATAATTTTTGATACCATACATATTTTATTTCAAGATTAACAGTTGGACTATTTATTCGAAAATGCACATTTCGACGTTTCCCCTTGTAATTATCCGCCATTTTCCGAAATTGAGGGATACTTTCTAAGAATTTGATATTCCAATTGTTATTCATTAAAAAATAGGGGTTTTCCACACGGTTAGTGGTAACAGACCCATCAGATTGGATTGTTTTTTCTATATAATTAGAAAGCTCATATTTCAATCGTTCATGAAAATTTACTTCTCCTATATTTATTTGTCGTTTTCGCTTCATATTTACCACCTTCAGCTTTTCTCATCGATTTTAAATGCATCTTGTGCTTTTTCCCAATCCTTACGGATATCTTCGTCCGAAGGATGGAGGTACAAATTCATTGTTGTTTGAATTTGAGCATGCCCTAATCTCTCTTGTACTTGCTTGATGTCCTTTGTCTCTTGGTAGTATATGGTGGCATGTGTATGTCGTAACAGGTGAGGATGAATATCAATTTTTGTTTTTTTTCGCAAGCGTTTAAAGAGAGATTCTACATCGCTATAATTCATAGGTCTACCCATATTTCTTCCACGTAGCTTAATAAAGACAAAGTTTGTTTCAATATTCAGTCCATCAATAATTTCATATAGATAATCATCATACAAATCCATAAGGTGTTGTGATACAAATATCTCCCGTTCTCCTGTTTTGAGCTTTGCACCATTCTCTAATTCTCCTCGGTCCCTCAAGCGAATCCGATGTCCTTTTTGATGGTCAAATATAAAGTCCTCCAAATATAGAGAAAGAGCCTCTCCAATACGTAATCCCGTTTCAAACAGAAGTTGAATAAGAAAAGCATCCCGTATATTTGTAGTAGCTGTGAAAGTTTGTCGCACTTGCTCTTTTGTGAGTATTTGAATTCTTTTACGAGGCTCTTTTACTTTTAATACATTTCGAATAGAGGGCTTATTCTTATTAATATGATGTAGAAAACTCTTATATCGTGTTCTTCCTCCTGTATAAATCTGACGCATTAGTTTTTCATTCATGTCTTTAGATATTTCTTCGTTACGGTATAAATAATCATAAAAATTTGTAACTGTAGTAATGGTTAAGTTTACTGTTTTTTCAGTCTTTTTGGATTTCACAGGAGTAATAGACGCTACATTTAAACTAGTATACGGATGACGTAACCAGCCAACAAAATCTGCCAAGTCTTCTAATTTTATTTCTTTGTAATTTTTTTCAGTTTCTCTTAAATATAAAAAATATTGTTTTAGGGCATAACAATATGTCTTTTGAGTATTCCTACTTTTACCTGTACTATCCAAATATTTGAGATATTTTACTACCGGAACAATCGGAATCCCTTTTTCATCAATTAACATGTATTTTTTACTGTTCTCAAGCAAGATCTCTTGTACACGCATAGAATTCCTCCTCTAGATTTTATGCTAAATCTAACAATTATTTTTACACCTACCTTATAGAAGATATCCTCCAGCTACAAAAACTCCTTACATTTTAAACATAACATACTAAATTACTAACATATAGTTAATCATTATATGATGTGATAAAAAAGAACAATAGACTTTTATATTAAACATACTATTCGCTTTTTATTATAGTAGAGTTAACAAACGGTTGCCACTTTACCATTCCTCTTCCTTTTGGCATATTAACATTCATCACGATTTATGTCCTCCTAATAATGTGTTTCTATATCTTGCTGTTGCGACGCTTGTGTAGGAAATTCCACGTAAAATACTGTTCTTACCAAATCGGGTTCGAATTTCGTCCATAACCTTCGTTAGTCTCATTTCTTTTTCTCTTTGTATAATGTTATCAAAAAGCGAAATTTGCTCTTCCCCTTCATGTATTAAATTTGTTAATGAAAGGCTTACCGATCGGATCGGCTCTCCTGTATGCCTCTCGTATAAAAAATAGGTACAAACGTTGTAAACATCCATCGTTAAATTTGTTGCTCTATTTAACGTATGTGCTTTTTTTATTCCTCCCCCGTATTCCCTACTATATCCGACTGAAAAATGAATCGTTTGCGCGTATTTCTTCTCACTTCTCAATCTGTAACAAACTTCTTCTGCATGCTCTAATAAAATAACGGTGAACTCTTCTATTGAATAATCACGAAATAATATTTGGCTTTTCGCTATAGATGTTGTCGCTGGAACATATTTCTCTGCTATTCTGCTGAAATCAATCCCGTTACTATGCAAGTGTAATTCTTCCCCTATTAAACCAAACGATTGTTTTAAATACTTCAACGGGTACTGCGCTAAATCCCCAATCGTATGTATACCTTTTCGATTTAATTTCATTTCCGTTTTATACGATATACCCCAAAATTTACTGAGTGGTCTAATACTCCATAACTTCTCGGGTATATCGTCATACGTCCACTGCGCTATTCCATCGTTATTCTTTTTCGCTTCCACATCCATCGCTACTTTACTTAATAATAAATTTGGCCCAATACCAATCGTACTTTCGATCCGTGTACGTTCATATATTTCTCGCTTGAACTTTAATGCAAACTCGCACGGATTACTCGCAAACAAATGAATACTGGCGGTCATGTCCATAAAAAACTCATCGATACTATATTGATGAAAATCTTCCGGCGCAACATACTGTAAAGCTAAACCTGTTATGTAAGTTGAACACTTCATATACGTATGCATAATCGGATTCACAATAATAATATCTGGCCGCTTCGGTATTTCGTACAACCTTGCCATCTTCTTTATTCCTAACGCTTTTAATGGCGGTGTTGCTGCTAATACGATCGATCCACTACGATTTACATCTCCTACAACAGCTAATTTCGTATATCGTGGATCAAGTCCTTTTTTTATACATGACACACTTGCATAAAAGCTACGAAGATCTACACAAAGAATAATACGATTCGGTAAAAGAGAATAATCATACAAGGTTATCACTCCCAACAAAAGAACGTTTGTTCTTATTATACACGAACTTACGTTCTTTTTGAAGGTATTTTCATGAAAATTTTGGTTAAAATAACCGTTATATCTACGCGCTATCAATTAAGGCGAGAAAAATTATGTATACAAAACCGCTATAATTCCCAATTAACTCATAAATATAAAACTACTAAAACAAACCAATTAAACCTTTATCATCAATAACATACTTTATATAAAGTGAAACTTTAATCAGCCCTCACCAATCGGACTTTTATGGGGAGCCCGACCCCCACCTAAATTCTTTGCTTTCGCTGCATTTTGAAGTGGGTGTCTTACTGCCCATTAAAGCGGGATAAATTCCTTTGTTTCTTATATGTGTGAAGATAATAAAATAAAAAGCAAAGATTTTTATTTTACTTCAGCTTTCTTGTCTCCCATACATATATTCTTCTAAATTTGATTTTTTCTTGTATATTTTTCAGCAAAATCTCCTACATAGCACATGTACCAAGATCCATACACATAGCTAGTTACATCCTCCTTTTTTCTATTGTTACTAGCTTTACAATAAAAGCTGTTAAACGAAAAAAGTGCGAAGTCTTAAATTAGACTTCGCACTTTATATGAATTTACAATTAGTGACAATACCCATACAAATACAATAGTATGTATCATAATCACTCATTATATGTGTTACTCTTTTAATCGACCAATGCATAAACTAATCCTTTTACTTAGCTATCCCTCATGATTGGTTTGATTGTTTCTATATATTTCATCCCCTCTATACTCATTTCGAGCGATAATCTATTCCGATTGAAATTACAAATGACAAAATTTTTTCGTTTTTTCTTTTTGCCTACTTGCTAAATTCAGCAAGTAAAATATCTTTAAAAAATTCAGAATTCTGAATGTTTAAACTGTTCGCGTTGATAGCAAATGTACGTTTTCCTCCAAGTATTCCACCAGCAAAAGTGGAAAACCCTGGAACAGCACCCCTGTGTCCCCATACCGTAACACCATTCGGAAGCGTAATTTCAAGAATTCCAAGACCATATCTAGTTCCCTCTCTTTCTGTAGGAACAGTAGTAAGCATTTGTTTTAGTTGTTGTTCCTTCAGTAATTTGCCACTGAGTAAGTAAGAGAAAAATTTGTTTAAGTCTTCAGCATTAGAGATCATATCTCCATCCGAGCTACCTGGGTTAATATAAGTAACGTCTTTTAGCTCACTTGCTCCGTCTAGTTGTAAATATCCACGGGCATGCTTGGTTCCTGGAATCACGCTTGAATTGCCAGGTAGGAATGTATTTGACAAATCAAGCGGTTCAATAATCCGATTTTCAACCTCTTCCGCATAGCTGTTTCCTGTTACTTTTTCGATAAGGATCCCCATTATTACGTATCCTGTGTTTGAATAAGACCAACCCTTCCCTGGAGCAAAGTCTGGTGGAAGAGAAATCCCCATCTTTACAAATTCTTCAGCCGTATATGATTTTTTTATATCCGTAATATCAAAGTCTTTTGAGTTTATATAATCAGCAATACCACTTGTATGATTCAATAGTTGCCGGACCGTAATCTGGTTACCATCATATCCGTTTCCTTGAATGACACCAGGCAACCATTTTTCAATGGGGTCGTCTAAATTTAAACGGTTCTCTCCAGATAATTGAAGTAGAACTGTTGCAATGAACGTTTTCGTCACACTGCCAATGCGAAAGCGAAAATCTTCTTTCATTGGTTTCTTAGTTCTCAGATCCGCTACCCCAGCAGTATAACTCCAAGTTTTACCACCCTTAGAAATTTGAGCGAGTATTCCGGGGTATCCAAGTTGCAGTTCATCTCGCATTGCTTTCTTAACGGCAGTACGATCGCTTTGCGTACTTGTTTGTAACGAACTAGATACATTTTGGATGGGTTCTGCTTTTACAATTGAGGCTGGTGTTATGTATAACAGGGAACTCCCAGCTATTAAAAGTGATAGACTTGCACATGTAATTTTACTGCGTGTTTTCATAAAGCATTCCTCTCTTCTATTAAAATTGTATAGATGGTTGATAGCTGTGTCATATACGAACCATACAGCTACTAATTCTCTCAATGATGAAAAGGCAACAATGCATTTGCAAACATTGTACTCATTATTTTCACAAAACACTCTTGTTACTGATTGTTTTATATGTAGGCCGTACTTATTCCCTCCTTTATGCCTCCTTATATTTTTATCCTACACATTGAAAATCTCTTTTTCCTTACCTATCCCTTACGAATTCCTTACATTTGAAATTGTTTCTATAATGATAGGATTGAAGTAACATCTGTGCCCGAAAGCGCAAAAAAACACCGATGTCGCTTCAGTGTTTTTTTGCGCTTTAAATATTGAATATTCTTTTTACTCTTAACAAGTTACATTGCTGATTTTTTCTAATATGATTATTTTTCTTGCTATATAACAAAATTTCATAGCGCTATATGAAACATTTATCACGTTGTCATTAAGACATATGATTCTACTTTTATTGATGCACTTGAGATGGACTCACTTTTTGAATTTGAACAAGTATATCAAATGATTTCCCTAATGATATATCAACAGTTTTAGGTATAGTAGGCCCTTCGGTAGTTATCCCCGCGAAAATTGGATGTTGTTCGTTTAACCAAGTTTTTGTCACTCCGTTCGCCTTACGTAAATCAATAAAAAATTGATCTTTTTTAACTTGTCCGAAGATGTAGTTATAACTGTTTGGATCATCTGATTTTAATGTTCCATAAGGGCCAAATTCACCGTCACTATTATAAACATTATATTGTCCTTCATAAACTGATGTTCCAATAGATACATACCGTTTCCCATAGTATTCTGCTAAATGCTGCCCAGCTACTTTAGGGTATATAAAAGGAATCATATTTGTTTTCGAAACGTGCCCATTATGTCCCCATACAATGGTTTTTCCTAAATGTTCTTCAGTCCACTTCGCATTTTCATACATTGCGATATCATGTTTCAAAAAAATATCCGATGTTTTATCAGGAGGTGACGCTAACATTGTAGTGAACTGTTCAATAATACGGGCATTTTGTTTTATCCATGCGAACTCTTTGGATTTTCCATTTAGATAACTTTTATTTTGTTCTAATAAAGCACTGATTTGTTTAGCATCTGAAATATACTTTTCTTTTTCTTCTTTCGAAAGAATCTCAAAAGTATTCATATCCTTTGTTACAGGAATAAGACCTTTTATCTTTGCTTCTATTCTAGGCACAAGATCTGAATTGTTCCTCTTTACATATTCTATTATATTATTATAAACATTCTCATTTACTGATTGAATATCCATCCCGATGACACGCACTTTAGATTTATGTTTTGGATTAGCATTATATTGCCGAATCCAATCAAGTAAATCCAACATTTCTTTCGTTTTAAATGTAGGTGATAGATGTTGGATTGGGTTTCCCTTACCAGTAAGAACATATCGATCAAGTTCCAAAGCTCTGTCCCACCCCTCTTCTAAAACTAAGTTGGTAAAGCCCTTTTCAGATACTAAGTAATTAACAATACGGTGTTTCATTGTAAAAACTTCATGAGCCCCATGTGTTGCTTCACCTAAACCTACGATTGAAGCTGAACCTACCATATTCTTAAGTGGTTTTAACTCATTAAGAGATGCAGTTGGATTAGTTGTTTTTAAAGGCTTTGCATGTGCTTCTAACCATCCCGCTATTTGATTTGTATTGTAGGGAGCTGTAACAGAAACTTCTATTTTCGAATCCGCATAAGTACTTCCTACAAAATTAGTCAGTATTATAGCAGAAGCACTAAGTGCAATAATTATTTTCTTTTTCATAAAAACCTCCTGAAATACTAATTTATTAATTTTTGACATACTATAAGGACTACCGTTTAATACCATTACCTCTCTTATTACTGTTAAGATACATTTATTCTAATTCCTAAAACTCACTTATTTCTTAATAGGTTCTTAAGAAATCCTTAATTCACTCATACGAATATAAAACTACATGAACTTCAATCCATTATAGTGTAGTTAATATTGGGCTAATATGAAGTTCCAAATTTTAATTATTTGTAGTCTCTTCATCATAGAGTTAATTTAGGGGTTATTTTTTGTCTACTCCATTGTTTTCTGCACTCTGCATCTAGACGGTATAACCATTGGCCACAGTAAGACTTTATTTCAAACCCACAAAAAATAGATTACCTGCACACGAAAAAGTATAGTGCGCAGATAATCTATTTGTTTTTGAGATTAATAAAAACCTAATTTTTTTTTTGAATTCTTCCATCAATAATAGACTGAATTGGTTCTTTTGATTTTTTTATATAATCTACTAATGCTTCAAAATCAGTTGGTCCTGTTTCAGCATCTTTACCGTTTTTAAAGGATACAAATCCATCTCCACCTGAAGCTAGAAATGCGTTAGCAACGACGCTGTAAGTTTTAGAAGGAATTATTTCTTCTCCATTTGTTAAGCGAATACTTGTTACTTTTTCTCCATTAGGTTTGTTCGCATCCCAAGTGTATTGGATCCCTGAAATTTGAAGCATTCTTGTTATATCTTTTTGCCATTGTTGATTTAAAATATCTCGAATGTCTTGACCCGTTAAATTTACTTTTATTAATTGATTTCCGAATGGTTGAATACCATATATCTCTCCCCATGTAATATCACCAGCATCTAAGTCATTACGAATACCACCAGGATTCATAAGTGCAATTTGGGATTGCATCGTTGCACGCTGGGCATCAGCAACTAAATTTCCGAGAGTAGATTCACCAGCTGTATTGAGTTTGCGGTCTAGTGGAGCAATAGACTTACCTACAACTTCATTAACAAGAGGTGCGATTTTTGCTTGATATTTCTCCATCTTCTTCTTTATTTTTTTATCAGGCTCTATGCCTTCATGGTAAGTTGTAACGATTTCTGCTTTTTTCTCAACAATATCTTGTGTCTTACGATCAATCTTTACATCAACATCAGCAAAAGCCATACCATAAGAATTTGCTTGTACGACAAGTTTATTATTAACAGTTCCATTTACATAGGTGTGGCTATGCCCACCAAAAATAACATCGACTTCTGGATCAGTCTCATTTGCTAATCGGGCGATATCACCATTTGTTACGCCGTTCCCATCTGTTGTACCTCCGTTATGGGCAAGAACAACGATAGATTTAACGCCTAGTTTTTGTAATTGCTTTACGGATTTGTTAATAGCTTCAACTTCATCTGTAATTTCTACATTCTTTAGCATAGTAGGCATAACAAGGTTAGGAACATCCGTTGTTACGACTCCGATAAATCCAACAGGAACTCCTTGTACCTTTTTTATAGTAAATGGTGGTAAAAATAAACGACCAGTGGATTTATTATAGAAATTTGCGGCAACATATGGAAATTTTGCTCCTTTAAAATTTCCTGTTTTCTCATGGTATCCACCATAAATAAGGCGGTTCATTTCCGCAACACCTTCATCAAATTCATGATTTCCTATAGTCCCAACATCAAATTTCAAATCATTTAGAAATTCAATCGTAGGTTCGTCTTGTAATAATGCTGAAACAGGAGTACTTGCTCCAACAACATCGCCAGCATGTACCTTTAATGTATTCGGATTTTGTTTTTCACGATCACGTAAATAAGCCCCTAAGTACTCAATTCCCCCTGCATCTTTATTGTTAATTTTTTTTACAGTGTCTAGTTGCCCATGAAAATCGTTAATACCGAGCATTTGTACATCTATGTATCGGTTTTGTTCTGTACTTGCTTGGGCTGAAGGCGTAGCAAATACACTAGTAAAAGTAACTGTACTTAATGCTAAAGCAACTGGAATGATTTTTTTCAACATAAAATTTCTCTCCCCTAATTAAAATCTGACATAATACGATGTTATTTTAATATATTAAGAGAATTATTTCTACAAAAATTCTACTAATTATAAAAATTAATAATGTTTTATTTTTTTCTGACAAAAAATCTTTGTTTTGAGGGTTATTCAAGTTATTTTCTTTATATTTATATAGAAATAAACAAATGCATATAAGAGACCTAAAAAAGCTAATCCTTACATTTTAGCTATTAAGAAGAATATTCAATTCAAAACTAACGGAGATTTATCAACCTAACATCTCAATATCACTATTTAAAAATGAACAGAAATTTCATTAGGGAAGATTTCGATTCTTTAAATTGATTACAGTGGTGCACTGCTCCGCATTTAAAAAGATGCTCCTGGATTTATCCAAGAGCATCTTTTATAAAGCTTTATTTTTATCATTGCGGAGACATCAAAACTTTAACTTGAGGGGGATATGGCACTACCCCAATTCATAAATATTACTAACCATATACCTAGATTAATATCTATCATATTTTTTATAAACAGAATTAATTAGATTTAAAAAAAGATTTCTTTTTCTTTACTCGTAATAAATCACCTGTCCACCCTTTGAATCGCATATACAAATACATACCCCCTGTTGTGAAAATAATAAATAAGAGAGCGATTAAATAGCTATATTTCCATTCTAGTTCAGGCATATATTTAAAATTCATCCCCCATAATGCTCCTAAGGCTGTCAAAGGCGTACTTACAGCAGTTAATACAGTAAGAGCTTTCATAATTTCATTCCCACGATGAGAAGAAACAACTTCTTGTAAATGAATCATCGTGTCTAATTCTTCTTGGTACTCTTTAACGAGTTGTAATCCACGCTCTAATTTTACGTGTGTTTGTTTATAACAAAGGGTGTTTGTTAGTTTTTCTAACCAAGCTTCCTCCAAGCCTTGTAACACTTCTTGTATTAAACGAAACACATGTGTGTTCATAAATAATTCATGACGAATATGATAAATTCTTTCTAAAACTGCTATGTTATTATGATGGTAAAAATCCCATAACACATTTCTGAAATTGTTTTCAAAATAGTCAACATTTCGTAAATAGTGAGATATAAACATTGATAAGATAGCACATAATCCTTCAGCGGAACTATTACAATTTTTTATACCTATAGAGAAATTATGTATTAATTTTTGAAAATCCTCTTCCTCTTTTTCCTGGACCGTTATCAGTATTCCATGCGCTACGAAATAATGAAGAAACTTTTGGATTTTGGCGTCCTTTTTATCTTGATCATATAAAAACGAACCATATACACAAGTTTGACTTGGTGAAAACGTATCAACATATAATCCATTTTCACAAGGAGAACTTATTTTTTTTACAAATTGAGAGAAATAAGATGTTACATCAGGAGGGATTATAGAAGAAAGTTTTTCAAGTTCACTAGTTTTCACATGATACCAATCCCATTTCGGCATTTTTATGCATTCCATCTTATTCTTCCTTTCTGAATAGTTTAATGTTTGATCGAATAATATCCGTAATATGAAATTTATATGTAGGTATTCATGTCTTGGAGGAAAAGTTTTTAGATCCTCTAAATTACGAACTAATATATAGGAGGTCTTCTTCTCTTACAAGGAAGCCCCCTATATATTAGTTATTTGGATGCTAAATTTTAAACATTTCCTCTATACAAGCACTTTTCATCTTTTCTTATTTATATGTGGAAAAGAAGCCACATACTTTGGCACGTCAATTCAACGAACTTCATTTCGGTCGTTATTATAATTTAGATTCCTATACAGATTGATTGGTTATGTCGTCAAATACTTGACTTCCAATCATGTAGTATCCATGAAGTGCAGCCTCTTTCGAAGCGTCTACCATACGGAAAGAAGAAATTTCACCTTGCATTATTTCAATTCGTTTTTTGTGGATATCTACTATTCCTCCTGTCCAAATAATAGTGTCATACTGCTCTAACTTAAATTGTTCTTGTAATACACGCATAACGTCTTGGAAGTGTGTATCCAACTCTTTTTGAATCAAAGTATCAACCTGACTTGTCTGAGAATTTCCTTCTCGACCTCCATATCCTTTTTCTAATACTTTTGGTATGTCGTTAATATGCAAGTGATCACTTTCCCCTGCATGATTCTGCAGGATATTCTTAATATTTTTCAAAGGCTTGCTACATCCTAGTTCCGTCTCATAATGATTTAAAATGACATTCTGTTTCATATCTGTCATTTCTAATGTACGAAATCCACCATCAATAATTAAGATACGATCTTGTTCCTGAATGATTCCCTCTTTTAAGAAATAGGCATGTAAAGCGACAGGTTGCTGAAGTATCAAAGCATTTTCCACCGTAATATTAATAAATTTCCCATCAATTTGCACGGAAGTTTCTTTTTTTAGTGCACGTTGTAATTGCTCATGCTGACTACCAAAATAAGTAACGGGAAGCCCGGTTACAACTAAAGGTAACACGACATTTTCTTTATAATCCTTTGCAATGCAACCAAATATTTGTTGTTTAAACTGTTCGCTTTCATAATAATCTTCTATTTCTTCGTCAAATGGAGGAAGAAATGAAGCGTCAGATTGATGTGCTTCATTTCCCATGTAGTATGCAAAGTCTAAGTCTATAAAACTTACCTTTGTTAAATCTTCACTTTCAGCATGATTAGGTACAGGGGCTAGTGTGGAAGCTTCACTCTTAATCGTCACCTCAGAATCTACATCCTGTCGATATGCCCGCTTAGTAAAACCAATTCCTACATCAATTGCATATAGAGATTTCATACTTTTTTCCTCACTTTCTCTTTTTAGAATTAAATCTAAGCACTCTCTTCTTTCCCTTCTTTCATATATTCTTTTTCATCTTTTTTCTTTTTGTTATTTTCGTTTTCTTTTAAGTCTTTAATGGTAGAAATGACAACTGGTGTGGCTGTAAGCAGTTGCGGTAATGTTTGTTTTGCAACATTAGCTGCATTTACAGAGAATTGTTTACTTGTCTCTGTTACCTTCTCTAATGTTTCCTTTATGTTTCCTTCTTGTAGTTTGTCTTTTACGCTTTTTCCTGTTGTTTGTATAGCTTTCCGATTTTCTTTTTTTAATAGAGAAACCATGACTCCGGTCGTAATCCCAATCGCAGCATATTTAAATATTGTATGTTTCATTTTTCTCACCCTTCTCTACTTTTATTTTCTTCCATACTACAACCTAAAATAATTAACTTATCTAATTATGAGATATTGCAATCTATTAGAGAGAATGATAGTTTTGCAGTTGCCTATCAGTCGCCGTTGGTGTTTCAGCTGTTACTAGAAGTAAAATTCTCCCTTGATCTAGTTTTTCTTCATATAAATTAGCTTCCGCCTTCGACAACCCCATTTCCTCCATTTGATTTCGGAGTTCATCCCCTTTTTTGGAGAAAAAGTTGATAATACTTGTACCCAATCCTTGTTCTTTTACTCCAATCGTATTTGTATTTGTATCATCCGCAATCTTTTTTGTTAGATGTTTTTCATGTGTTAAGACGTAAATGTCATCTTGGTGAATCCCTTGCAATTCTAGCTCTTTTACTTTCATAACTACTTCCTGTTCATTATCATATTCATGGACCACCGGTTTTCTTTCATTCTTATGCATTGTATTTTTCCTCCCTTAGATTTTTTATTTTCTTATTTAGTTGTTATGTAATATGTAATACACCTATTTTAAAGATGTTAAACCTAAATTTTCAAAAAATTTTATGTAATAAGTTATTAATGTTTTTGAATATTAAAGCGGTGTCTTGTGTTTTTTGACATTTCTGCTGCTTTAATTTTCCGGATAGAATCCCAAAAGACTGCTGATCCTAAGTGAAAATTTTTTGGTGGATTCTGACCAGAGAAATTAGGATCATTTAACAGTTCAAATTGCGCTTTGTAGAATGTATATTCATCTATGTTCATTTCTCCAATAGACAAAAGGTACTCAAATTGATCTAAAATAACATCTTGGATCGTACGAGCTGGCCCTCCCATTACAATTGCCCCAGCAATATTTTGATTTTGGTCTTTTTTCGCACAGTTAAACTTTATTAAGAAAAACTTAAAGAATTTCCCTCTATATTCATAAGAACTTTTTTCTATACTGAAAAATGTAAATAGACAAAAGGAGAAACAATCATGAAGAAACTTTTACTTTGCATATTAGGAATAGGACTCCTTATATACTTACTACCTTTCCTATTGCGCGGGGATTTGGACAGGTTTAATCCTCTTGCTGAAGACAAAAATGTATATGCCGTTGCGGAGGGATATGGTGTTCCGGATTATCATACGAACGGAAGAGCTATGTACTTACTAGAAGGCATTGATGAGTCTGGAAATAAGGAAGAGTATACAGTAGGAACGAATACTCCCAATGATTTTATAAGAAAAACTTACTTGAGAATTCATGTAAAAGGTAGGTATGTTTACTCCTACGAGGTTATTTCTGAAAAGGATATTCCGGAGAAAATAAGAGGACAATTGAAGATAGTACATAAAAAATAAGCTGATTTAATCAGCTTATTTTTTTCATTCCTTTATCTTCTCCAGTCCAAAGAGTCGTCTTTGTTTCAGCATCAACGATAAGATATTTTACTCTGAAGTCTTTTTCCGTTTCTGTCCAGGCTGCTATCAAATAAATTTGTCTATTTGGATTAATGTTTAGTGATGGCTCTTTGCCAGCCAATTTACTTACAAACGGTCCTATTTCAGATTCCATAGTCGATTGTAGATCTTTATATAGAACTGTTTTCTGTATATGATTTTCAGCCTCTTTGTAAGGGACATAGAAAGAACTATACGTATGATTTTTAATCTTACTATAAAAAACTTTTGGACTTTCAAAAAATTTATTTGCATTGTTTTCTATATAAGAAATTTCTTTGGAAGACTCCTCTGCTTCTACCATCCCATGTACACCTAATAAAAGAAAACTGCAAGTGAACAAAACTGCTATAATTTTTTTCATATTTAACCCTTTCTATTTTTTTAATATTTATACCCAATTGAGGTTATTTCATGCGAATTTATCCACCCAGGATCTAGGCATACATAAAAAATCATAGTAATTATATAAAAAGGACTCTTAATATATAAGAGTCCTTTTTCACGAAACTAGCAATGTCATTGGAAAATAAAGAGATCATAATAACGGTTATATACATACTTAATAGGAATTTCACTTTCCCTCTCTCTTTAACTTGGCCTTTATTTATTGAAATGTTGAATACCGTGTAATAACACTTCAAGTCCCCAGTGAAAACGCTCCATAGATTTCGTATCTCCGGAGAACAGCTCATCTCCTAGACTGAAAAGAATCGGAAACAGAACTGGGTCCACATTTTTGAATGTTTCTTTTATATCAGATATTTGCATAGTCCCATTCTTTTTCCTAGAAGTATGTTCATATGCTACTGAAGAAACGTATAGTAATAAAAGAT
Source organism: Bacillus sp. HY001 (assembly GCF_007558965.1). NCBI lineage: Bacteria > Bacillati > Bacillota > Bacilli > Caryophanales > Bacillaceae > Bacillus > Bacillus sp. HY001. The sequence goes on from NZ_VLTE01000040.1 coordinate 27,667, forward strand.
CTACTCCCCATGCTGCAGATTTAGAATGAATTCCCCCCTCCTGTAATGTGGCAAGAATGTACTCTGTCAATTTAAGAAAGTTTGTCCCCTTCGGAATAGATGAGAAAGTAAGTTCAGCGATACCAGGTTCCTCGTATAGTAATAAGAAATATGCGCTTAGCGCTCCAATTAAATTTTCCTTCCATGAGTCTTGCTTTTGTTCAGGTAGTACCAATTGACCGAGGCCATGATCCAATACTAATGAACTTAATTCTTGAAAATTTTTAACATAAACATACAATGAAGATGGACCAGTATCCAATTCTTTTGCGACCTTACGCATGCTCATACCTGCAATACCTTGCTCTTTAAGAAGTTCATAAGCAGTTTTCACGATGAGTTCATGACTTAACGGCTCTTTAGCTGGTCGATCCCTGCGACTAATGATTTTTCGATTTGAATTTTCCATAATTACTTTATATCATGGTCGAATATATTAGTAAATATATTATAAATTTGCAAAATCAGTATTGTATTGCTCATGGAATGAATTCATTAAATCTGCAAGTTTAGCAGCTGCATCATCAGAGAAACTTAATTCTAAATTATCATGTGACTCCTGTGCTTTTTCAGATGAATAAGCATACATTTTTTCTTCGTATTCTTCAATTGCACTAGCAAAATCGGTATTTCGTATGATTGCAAGAGCTAGATTCAATGCATCGAACATCGCTAAGTTAACGCCTTCACCTGCAAATGGTGACATGACATGAGCTGCATCTCCAATTAGAGTAACACTAGGATTACGTTTCCACTGAAAATGAATTGGTAACATATAAATTCGTCTTTGTATGATTGAATCTTCAGCATAATGAATGTATTTCTTTATGTCTTCATCCCATTCATTAAATATCTCTAATAATTTAGCTTTCGCTTCTATAGGCTTATCTGCAGAAATATCATTTTTTTCTGGCCAGTCTTTTTCAACTTTTAGACTAGCATATACTTTAATTCGACCGTCTCCATTTAATTGAGCAAGAATTCCCTTATTATCACCTAAAGCGAATACTTTACCACGTCTGTTGAATTCGGATAAATCCGGATGATTCTCAGCCACATTTAGTATATTAAGTTCAAAGAAAGTTAAACCTGTATACTCAATATCGGTATTCGTTAGCAAAGGACGAACACGTGAAAATGCACCGTCTGCTCCAACTAGGCCATGAACTGTATCCACAAACCCATTTTCAAAATGAAGTTGTGTCATACCGTTTTCAAGCGAAACAGCTTTTTCTAACTTATACCCGTATTTTATACATCTTGTATCAAGAGCGCTTAAAAGAAGATCACAAAGCACACCGCGATCAATCTCAGGTCGCTCCCCTTTTTCATCAGGTGCAGTGATTTCATCGATAAAATTCTTTCCATCTTTATCTAGAAGGCGGAAATCCTCCCCTTCATAACGGGCAATTTCCTGGAACTTCTCGTAAAGGCCAGCTTCTTTCAATGCCATTTGCCCGGATTCTTCGTGAATATCCAGAGAACCACCTCTTTGATTGTTCATATCAAGTAGTTCTCGTTCATAGATAACAGGTTCCATACCATTTTGTTGTAAAAGTAGAGCAAGTGTTAATCCTCCTGGACCTCCACCAATAATAGCAATACGTTTTTGTTCTTTCGATAAAGTTGACATAATAAACTCTCCTTACATTTATTAATTTATAATCTATTTTCAAGATTTCAATACACCACTCTATGGTGTACCTTAACCCTGCATGATATTAAAGTTATTATTTAAAACAAAGATTGGAAAAAATGTAGCACTCAAACCTCCTTTGCAATTTTATTTTTTTATTTATGGTTTGTTCTCAATTGCACATTAACTTTAACATAACGAACACCGTTCGTAAAGTACGGTGTTCGTAAAAATAAAAATTATAGTTAACAGTTTCATTCGAGGGAAAAGAAACATAACTTTACCATGGATTAAGAACTAATATATTAGAAACCCATTTCCAACATTTATAATAAAAAAGACCAAGTTCTAACAAAAAAATTGATCTATTTGTTTGTTTATTTGTATTCCTAAGAAACTTTGTTTCACTAATGAAAGTGGAGCCCAATAAAACAATACAAAATATAGATGAAGTGAATACACTTCTAACCTAACCATTTCTTTAATAAACTTATTTAACGACATCAACGCAGTATAAAACGGTCATATGTTATCTTTATTTTTAAGAATCATATCCATTCTGTTAAAAAGCCTCAATTCTCCTAGGTTTTTTTACGTCCAAATAACGATTTCGTTCTTACTTTCACACGCTTTATTAACTGTTTTATACAAAAATATCGATTCTAAAGGCACAGAATCTTATGTAAGAAGTGACGAAACCTTCCTCCCACTTCTTACATAATCCACTTTCCATTCAAATACAACTTTTATTAATTTTCTCATTATAAAACCACTATTTTCCCATTTAATTTCATATTCTACTAACAAATATCATTTACTAATAAGAATTTAATTTCGGAGGTGAAATATGTCAGAAGAAAATCGATTTAACCCATATAACTCCTTACAAGGAGCTCCATTAGACCATAGTTCTATCGGACCTACACTACCACCCACTCCACCATTTATAATACCTACGGGACCTACTGGGGTTACGGGGGTTACGGGGGTTACTGGGGTTACTGGGCCTACCGGATTTACTGGGCCTACCGGGATTACTGGATCTACCGGAATTACTGGATCTACCGGGATTACTGGGCCTACTGGAATTACTGGACCTACTGGGGTTACTGGGCCTACTGGAATTACTGGGCCTACTGGGGTTACTGGACCTCCTGGAATTACTGGGCCTACTGGGGTTACTGGGCCTACTGGGGTTACTGGATCTACTGGGGGTACTGGACCTACTGGGATATCCTCTAATATAATTTTCGTTGCAAACCGGAATTCTAATACTGTTTCTGCCATTGATTCCAATACTAACTCTGTTATTGCTATCATTCCTGTTGAGATAGCTCCTGTAGGGGTGGCCACAAATTCCAATACAAATCTTGTTTATGTAACTAATCAAGGTAGTAATACGGTCTCTGTCATTAACGCCAATACTAATTCTGTTATTGCTACCATTCCTGTTGAAACAAACCCAGCGGAGATTGCATTAAATTTCAATACGAATCTTGTTTATGTGACTAACCAAAGCAGTAACACTGTGTCTGTCATTAACGCCAATACTAACTCTGTTATTGCTACCATTCCTGTTGGCTTAGCCCCTATAGGGGTTACAGTAAATCCTAATACAAATCTTGTTTATGTGACTAATACTAACAGTAATACCGTCTCTGTCATTGATCCCAATACTAACTCTGTTATCATTACTATTCCTGTTGGAACAAACCCTTCAGAGGTTACAGTAAATCCCAATACAAATCTTATTTATGTGACTAATCAAGTTAGTGATACTGTGTCTGTTATTAATGCCAATACTAATTCTGTTATTGCTACCATTCCTGTTGGCTCTACTCCTTTTGGCATTGCAGTGAATTCTAATTTCAATCTCGTCTACGTTGTTAACAATGACAGTAATACCGTTTCCGTCATTGATTCCAATACTAATTCTGTTATTGCTACCATTCCTGTTGGAATAAATCCCGTAGAAGTTACAGTTGATCAGAAGACAAATCTTGTCTATGTGACTAACACTGGCAATAATACCGTTTCCGTCATTGATTCCAGTACCAATTCTGTTATTGCTACTACTCCCGTCGGTTCATTTCCTTTTGGAATAGACGTTTTAAGTAAATAAAAACTATAAAAAAGAGCATGCATAATTTGAACTGCACCCCAATTGTTAGACACAGTCTAACAATTGGAGGTGCAGTTTTTCTATGGCTAAATTTACAGCTGATGAAAAAATACAAATCGTTCTACGTTATTTGAACGGAAATGAAAGTTATCGAGAAATGGGTAGATCGCTCGGTATAAGTGACACAATCATTTTGAATTGGGTAAACCAATATAAACAGAATGGTCTGGAAGCTTTTCTAAAACGATGTACAAATTACACACAACAATTTAAACTAGACGTACTAAACTTTATGATTGAAAACGGTATGTCCTTATTTGAGACGGCAGCTATCTTTAATATTCCTGCCCCTTCAACGATTTCTGTTTGGAAAAAACAGGTCGAAACACAAGGAATTGATGCCCTTCAATCTAAGAAAAAGGGGCGTCCATCCATGAAAAAAGATTCAAATAAACAAGTAAAACAACCTTTAGCTGAAGGATCAGTCGAAGCACTTGAAGCACGCATTAAACAGCTTGAGATGGAAAATGAGTACTTAAAAAAGTTAAATGCCTTAGTTCAAAACAAGGAAAAATCACAAAACAAGACAAAGCGCAAGTAGTCTATGAATTAAGGCATAAATATTCGGTGAAGGCACTCGTGGAGCTAGCTACTATTCCTCGAAGCACGTATTATGATTTAGTAAAGAAAATGAATCGTCCAGATGTAGATGCCGATTTGAAAGCTGAGATTAAAGCGATTTATGAGGAAAATGAAGGTCGTTATGGTTATCGTCGCATTCGTGATGAATTAACGAATCGTGGCCAGAAAGTGAACCACAAGAAGGTTCAGCGCATTATGAAAGAGCTTGGGTTAAAGTGTGTTGTGCGTATGAAGAAATATAAATCCTATAAAGGAAAAGTCGGTAGAATTGCACCTAATATTTTAGAGCGTAATTTTCATACAGATGCACCGAATCAAAAGTGGGTAACAGACATCACAGAGTTTAAATTGTTTGGAGAAAAACTGTATGTATCACCTGTATTAGATTTGTATAATGGTGAAATTATTACCTATACAATTGGTTCTAGACCGACGTATTCGCTTGTTTCAGACATGTTAGAGAAAGCATTGGAACGTTTACCTGAAACCCACCAGCTACTGATGCATTCGGATCAAGGATGGCATTATCAAATGAGACAGTACGTCCGGACACTTGAATCAAGAGCTATCGTCCAGAGTATGTCTCGAAAAGGCAACTGTTACGACAACGCAGTAATAGAAAATTTCTTTGGGATTATGAAGTCGGAGTTCCTCTACATAAAAGAATTTGAAAATGTAGAGCACTTTAAAATAGAATTAGAAAAATATATAGATTATTATAATACGAAACGGATTAAGGCAAAATTAAAAATGAGCCCGGTACAATACCGGACTCACTTTTATCAAGCTGCCTAATGAAATAACCGTGTCTAACTTTTAGGGGTCACTTCAAATTTCATGCTCTTTTTTATAGTAAAATTTATATCCTTAACTTGCTACCAATTAAATTACACTATTATATTTTGAATCAAAATATAATAACTTTAGAAAGAAAATTTCTTTCGATCACTTTATTAAATCCATCATCATTGTTTTAACAACCATTCTTCAATTACTTTCACAGTTTCATCTCGTTGTGCTTTTGGCGTAATTAAACTCGCATTATCACCTTTTTGCTCGCCATACATGCCAAAATGAGCATGATTGCCCCCTTTTATCATGTGCATAGTTGTATTCTTTGACATGAACTTTTTATTCTTCTCTATTTTTTCTACAGTTGCTAAAGCGTCTACTTACTCTTCATTTCTATCTCCCATTATCATTACTTATTTGCAATACAGTAATGTCAAAGAGATAGTCTGACTTATAAAATAAACCTGGTAATCTTTATTCAGCTTTTTCAATTACCATCTCAAAATTATCTCTAATGTTTTCAAGTTTTTCGATGCCAGATTCAATTGTTCCTAATTTAATCAGCCCATTTGAAAATCTGAAATCTTCATAAAATATCGCTAGATTTCCCCACGGGGCATAATAATTAAAATCCCCACGTTTCGCTTCGATTCCTTTTGGTGCATTTTCAGTCAACAATTTTCTAGGTAAATAACTAATTTTTTCAGTACCTGCATAATCCTCGATTGTAAATTTCATTGGCAGTAAAGATAAAAAATCCTGAGCTACTGGGGTATCTTCCATACGAACCATCACTTCTTCATTTTCAAATTTTAATTTTACCAGTATATTACTCATTTTATTTTCCTGACCTTTCTTTTTTTCATTTAGACTCTTTTGTGAATTGTCCCCACTACCACAAGCGGTTAATAATAGTATTACAATAAAAAGAAATAGAAACTTACTAATTTCCTTCATAACATACCTCGAATAGGCTTTTTTCAGTAATTTAACACAAAATAGTATGAAGTCACCTGCATTTTCTAATTGTTATTTTTTCACAAAACACTACACTATGTTTAAAATATAAGTTTTAATTCATAAGCGACTTTAATGAATTTTTTAAGGTAATAGAAACACCACTATACTGAAGAAATACCGTAAATTGAACTTAGAAGCAGAGGTTACTTATCAAGCGTGTCTAACCTTCCATTCAAAAACAATTACCAAGCATATACTTCTGGTGCCGCACCACCAGGTCCTGGCCAAATTTCATCTAGTTTTTGAAGTACTTCCTCTGAAAGTGTTACTTCTAAAGCACGTAAACTCTTATTCAACTGTTCAACAGTACGAGGTCCGATTATAGGTGCCGTAACCACTGGATTTTGCAATAACCAAGCAAGAGCAACTACTGAGGGCTCTTCACCTATTTCTTTACAAAGAATTTCATATTTTTTGAGTTGTTCTTGGTGTTGTTTAATTCTTTCTTGTAATGATGGTATTGCGCGACGTCCATTCTCTGATTGATCAAAGTTACCACCCAAAAGCCCCATACCTATCGGACTCCATGGAATCAGACCAATTTTATAATAGTCAAGTGCTGGAATGACTTCCAACTCTATTGCACGATTGCTAAGATTATATAGACTTTGTTCCGAAGCTAATCCAAGGAAGTTACGAGAATTAGCCATACTTTGCGCAGTAGCAATGTCCCATCCAGCAAAATTACTGCTACCTATATAACTAACCTTTCCTTCACGAACGAGTTGTTCCATTGCTTGCCATATTTCTTCCCAGGGAGTATTTCGATCAACATGATGCATCTGGTAGAGATCGATATGGTCTGTTTGCAGTCGTTTTAAACTCGCCTCGCATGCCCTTTTAATATGATAAGTTGAAAGGCCACGATCATTTGGGCCTGTTTCCATGGGTTGGTACACTTTAGTTCCAAGAACGATTCGATCACGACGGTTACCTTGAGATAACCATCTACCAATAATTTCTTCAGAAAGTCCAAATCCTTTTTTCATGTTTGGACTTTGAGGTCCTCCATAAACATCTGCTGTATCAAAAAAATTGATGCCTGCTTCAACTGCTCTATCCATAATTTCAAAGGCTGTTTTCTCGTCTGTTAACTCCCCAAAATTCATTGTGCCAAGTACGAAACGACTTACTTTCAACCCAGTACGTCCAAGATTTGTATATTGCATAATTTATGCTCCTTTCAGCAAAAAAACTTCTTTTATTATTTGACGGAAATGAGTGAAAATATCAGCCTATTTTATTGATATTTTACCTATGCATCCATCAATTATATTGCACTAAAAAATGAATAATCATTAATGAGTAGGGAAAAGGATAAAATATTGAATTAATTTTTTATCTAGAAAGTAGTTTAGTAGAAACATACATGTAGTTTCTTAGTAAAATAAATACTGCACCTACTATCAACGATAATAATCCCACTAATACGACGTATTGTGTACCCATTTCTGATATAAATAATCCACCTACAGCTGTACCAACTGTTATTCCTAAATTAGCAGATGATATAAATAATCCGTTAGCAAAGTCTGGAGCTTCCGGAGCTGCAGACGTAATCCAATATTGACTGATATTAGCTCCTATACCAGCTAATATCCCCCAAACTAAAGTAATAATAGCCATAGGTACTGTGAACTGTCCCATTAAGAATAATATGATGTAAACTACCCCTAATGCGAATGGAAAATATGCTACAGATTTAATGGCATGTTTAGTCAATAACTTCCCTGCTATAATGTTTCCAATAATATTTGCCGCACCGTATATCCCTAAAATTAAACTAATGGCATTGCCAGAAATATTCGTAACGGTTCTAAGGTACTCAGAAAGGTAACTATAAACCCCAAATATAGCTGAATTTAGTGAAATTACAGCAACAATAGCTAACCAAGTAACTGGTTTTTTTAATACGCTTAACTGAGATCCGTAAGAAAGTTTTTCCTTAACCGGCATAGATGGTACAAACAGTACTACTGCAATGAATGCTATAGCATTCACAATAGCAAAGAATAGCATTGCCATTTCAAACGAAACTGTACTAGCGATAAAACTTGAGATTGGGACACCAACTACCATACCTGCAGATATTCCCATAAGTACCTTAGAAACAGCAATTGGAGCTTCCTCCTTAGGAACTGCACTAGCAGCCATTGTAAACGCAGCTGCAAAATATATTGGATGAAACATGGCTGGAATCACACGTGCAATGACTGCAACTGTAAAGTTTGGTGCAAATAGGGATACAATGTTACTTACAACGAACATACCAAGTACAAATAACATTGCATTCTTACGATTTACTCCTGAAAATAATAACGGTGTAGTGGGAGCACATATTGAAACAGTAAGGGCAAAGAGGCTCACCAGCAATCCAGCCTTAGATACGCTAATATGAAAGTTATCAGCAATGTTAGGTAATATCCCCATAACTCCCATTTCAGTATTTATGATGCCGAAAGCTCCTATGGTCAATATAAATAAAAATAAATTATTTCGTTTAGACAAAAAAATAACTCCTATCTGTAATTATTTACAATTAATTCCTGTTTTTGAAAATCGATTTTATTCTCTAGAACTTCGACTTGGTTAAAAGAAAATATTGTAGATAAACAATCAAGTTGTTTTTGAGAAATAAACAACCTGATTGTTTTAAAAATATAAATGTTAATAGCTTCTCAAAAATTCAAGTACAGTATCGGTCATGTTAGCCGATTCTTCCGTTTTGGACACTCCTAGAAACTGAGTTAATTGACTATGAGAAAGGTTTTTCGCTTCAAAATAGTGAACGATATTTCTAGGTTTTTTTGTTTTATCCATAAATGTTTCCACTGAAGTTTTTTCACGTGCAATCAAAAGCATTGGCGGGAGATTCTTATTTGTTGCATAAGTAACTGGAGAGGCTGCTTCCCAAATCTTTTGATCAGTTCCAAACACCTTATTATATCTTTCATATTTCCCAATAAAGCTTACTAAATCAAGTGGACCATCTATGTTTACAGTTGAACGTATTACGTTAGATGAAAGTCCTACATTGCTTAAGTACTTAGGGTTTGTGGTAATTAACATGATCAAGTGTCCTCCAGCGGAATGCCCCATTAGGTTTATTTGCGTACGATCCAAATGATAATTATCAGCATTGTCATATACCCACTTGATTGCATTGGAAATGTCACTTGTCATTTCTTCATATTTTACTTCTGGAGATAAGCGGTGATTAACTGAAATGAATGCATATCCTTTTTCTTTAAAAAAATTAGGTTTTTCAGAAACATTTGTTTTATCTCCCCCCCTCCAACCACCACCATGTACATAAATAATTACAGGTAACTTTTCTTTGCTTTGAACTTTTGGCGCATAGATATTTAATGTTTGCATCCGATTACTACCATATTTAATAGTTATCTCTTTAGGTTCTTGTCTACCTGTATGATGGAAATAATAAAATGTTGCTCCTAAAATGCTGATAAGAAAAATAAACAATGTTATTAAGAGTCGTGGGTTTAATTGTATCTTTTTTGTTTTCATCTTAAATTCTTTCCCTACTCGGGTCCCACACCTCCTTCAAGTTTTGTACCTGTGTTACTTCCTAGCTAAGACAGGAAACCTGTATACAAATCATTTAATTGCAATGTTATTTTAATATCTCTAAAGGTACGTAATATTATCTTGAATAATAGAAAAACTTAGTAACATACTTTTTACTAAAAGCATTAAACATTGAAAATTGAAAAAGTATTAGATAATCTGTTTCGTTGGACGAATTAGTATTTCGCTGACTGCAACAGTTTCAGGTGTACTAATCGCATAAGCTACTGCATCTGCAATATCGCTTGCTTTCAACGCAAGACCTTCTGTATCCATCAGGTTCTTTACCCATTCTCGATCTTCAGGAGTATTAATAGTCGTATAAAGTTCAGTGCTTACAGCTCCTGGTGAAATTATAGTTGAACGAATATTATTTTCTCTTTCTTCCTGACGCAAACCCTCCATAATCGCTCTAACTGCAAACTTAGTACCACAGTATACAGCAGACCCTGGATAAACGACATGTCCAGCTACGGAATCAGTTGAAATAATGTGACCAGACTGCTGTTGTTTCATAACAGGTAATACAGCAGCAATTCCATTTAAAACGCCCATAATGTTAATATCTAACATTTGACGCCATTCATCAAAACGAGCTTCTGAAAGTTGAGCAGTGGGCATGACTCCAGCATTATTGTAAAGTACATCTACACGACCATATTTTTCGATTGCCAAATCGACAGCTCCTTGAACTTCCTCTCTCTTTGATACGTCGGCGACCATGTACAAAATTTCAGTGTTTGGTAATGATTCAACGAGAGATTTTAAGCGATCCTCTCGACGAGCAATAATTACTAATTTTGCCCCTTCTTGAGCAAGTTTTTTGGTAGTTGCTTCACCAATTCCGCTTGACGCACCCATAATAATGACAACTTTATCTTGTATATTAGACATAACTAATAACACCCTTTCTTTTTTGGTTTGAAAATAAAAATGTACATTGACAATGCAATGCAAAATAAAGATAATCATCATTGATTCGTTAATCAACAACTGTTTATAATTATAAATAGAAACGAATTGCATACAATGGTTGATTTAGTGCAATTCGTTGATTAATGAACATATCAATTAAAGTTGTTGATTATCTTAAGGAAAGTTGGGGGATTTAACAATGTCCAAGGTGGATAGAAGAATAACCAAAAGCCAAGATGCTATTAAAAAGGCTCTTATCGAACTGATGTCTGAAAAAAGTTTTAATAACATTACCATTCAGGATATTTCTGATAGGGCAAATGTTAACCGTGGAACCATCTATCTTCATTACGCAGATAAATTTGATCTATTAGATAAGATCATGGAAGAACATATAAACAACATGGGTAATTTTTGTGAGTCAGCAACTGAAATGGATTTTATAGAATCCACTGTCCACTGTATGGAATACTTTGAGAGTAATTATTTATTCTTTTCAACGATGTTAGCGAGTGAAGGAGCACCATATTTTCGTAACCGATTCCTTACATTTAATATCGAAGAGTTTAAGAATGATGTAGATATAACTAAAGGGAAAAATCATGGTCAAAGTGAAGATGTAATTGTTCACTTTGTTGCAAATGCTTATGTAGGGGTAGTTGAATGGTGGTTAAAGAATGGAATGCCTTATCCACCACGTGTAATGGCAGAAAAAGTGGGGGATTTACTGGAGAGGATTGTATAGGGTTCAAGAAAAGAGACGAGTATACTTAGTTTGAAGGGTTAACTAGTTGGTTTTTCTCTTTTGTATTTTTCAGCATTCATACCCAAATTTAGGCATTTAATGCGAATATATTCATTATAAATCTGAACAGGCATAAAAAAATTAGCACAAAAAGACTCTTAATATAGTAAGAGTCTTTTTCAATCGATTTATTAATTTCATTATCCTTGTTTTAACAACCATTCTTCAATTACTTTCACTGTTTCATCTTGTTGTGCTTTTGGCGTAATTAAGCTTGCATTATCACCTTTTTGCTCACCATACATGCCAAAATGGGCATGATTTCCGCCTTTTATCATGTGCATAGTCGTATTCTTTGACATGAACTTTTTATTGTTCTCTATTTTTTCTACAGTTGCTAAAGCGTCTACTTCTCCATAAATAGATAACATCGGCATCGATTTCGTAGAGAAGTCATCTGCAGGGTACGAGCCTAAGAAAATGATCCCGTCTACCTTGTCTTCATTCTGAAAGGCATACTTAGAAATCATAGCTCCACCCATTGAATGCCCCGCAACATACCATTTTTGAACTTCAGGATACTGTTTAATTACACTATCCACCTCATCGATTCCAAATATCGCTAAGTTTAATGGTAACTTAGGCATCACTACAAAATGTCCATCTTTTGCAAGAGCTTCCCCTAAGTAACTATAAGCCTCAGCTTCCACTTTAGCACCTTGATAAAAAATAACCCCTACTTTAGCATCTTTCTCTCCAAAAACGATATGATCTTCATCTTTTTTATCATCTACTAACGACAACGCCTCTTTCGTTGGTTTATAAGTAAACTGAGACCAAGTCAAAAAAGCAATACTTCCCACAAGTAAAATACCTAGTAAAGAGTACAGAACAATTTTCAACCACTTCTTCACATATATGCCCTCCCTAAGATGTGTATATTCTATATTTTAGATTATCATTAATCAACATAAAAACTCGAGCATTTTTATTATGCTCAAGTTTTTATTTACGTCTTTAATTTATACTATAAATTGTCCAAGATAAATATGTAGCAAATGTAGACCATACAAAATATGGAATTAGCAACCATGCCGATACTTTAGATAATTTGGAAGAAACCGCTATGAGAAGTAACGTAGTAATAGCGACTAATAAACAATCTACTGTTGCTGAAAACAAATTCTTTTGGCTAAATTGAAAATAGCTGAACGCTTGATTGAATATATAATTTAAAAGGAATAAAAACCAAAATGTTTTTGGCTTGAATCCATAGTTGTTATAAATAATTGCAACTGATAATGCAATAAGTCCAAATAATACAGCCCATATCATTCCGATTGTCATACCAGGAGGTGTCCAAGACGGCTTTTCTAACGCATCATACCAAGTACGATCAATAGGAAATAAAATACTAGAAACATAAAACAAACCATACGTTAGTAAAAACACTATAATACTAGATTTTTTCATAAACATTCTCCTTTTTACTAAAAGATTATAGAAACTGTATATGATTAGTGTGTCCTTGTAATGGATAAAATTCTAATATTAAAATTTCAAATACATATTATTTAATCTATTTCATACGAATTCTTTCATACTTTTATATGCACAAAGTGCTCTCTCTCGTGCTGCCTTATGATCAACAACTGGCAAAGGATATGTATTGCCAAGCTGTATATTGGCCTTTTGTAAAATATGCTCAGGTGCTTCCCACGGTTTATGTATATATTTATTAGGCATATCTCTTAATTCTGGTACCCATTTTCTTATATACTCCCCCTCTTTATCAAACTTTTCTCCTTGTGTGATTGGATTAAAAATACGAAAATACGGTGATGCATCTGCCCCGCTTCCAGCAACCCATTGCCATCCCATTGTATTATTTGCAATATCAGCATCTAACAGTGTATCCATAAACCATTTTGCTCCTTCTTGCCACGGAATTAACAAATGCTTTACAAGAAAAGAAGCGACAGCCATTCTTGCCCGATTATGCATAAAACCTGTTTGCCATAGTTCCCGCATTCCAGCATCAATAAACGGATAGCCAGTTTCACCCTTCTGCCATACTGTTAATAACTCCTCTTCATTATTCCACGGAAAATGTTCAAAGCTCTTATTAAGAGGTTTATATACTGTAAATGGATAATGATATAGCAAATAATAAGAAAACTCTCGCCAAATGAATTGACGTATAAAACTATTCACTTGTTTTTCCAAAAGACTACATTGTCTTTCGATACTTTTATTTACTAAGTAATGATACATAAACTTTACTGATATTTGACCAAATGAAAGATACGGTGCCAACATCGAATGAGCATTTTCATTTGGAAAGTCTCTTCCTTCACTATAAGAGGCTAATTTGCTAGAGAAAAATTTCTGACATGTTTTGTATGCTCCTTCTTCTGTAGGCTCCCATATTGATTCCATATGAGATGTCCACCGTATAGTCGGCAGCAAGTGTAATTCTGAAACAGATAAGCTTGCTGGTAAAGAGTTTCCTCCTTTTATACGCTGCACTTTACTAATAGGTTTAGGTATTACCTGCTTTTGAAATGCATTGTAAAAAGGCGTAAACACCTTATATTCAGTGTTATCTTTCTTTTTAATAATCCACGGTTCTAATAATAAATGCGAATTAAATTCCTTACAGGTAATACCTTTATCTTCTAACATCATTTTCATTTTTTGATTAGATTGTAATCTGTCCGGATCATAACAAATATTCCAATATACAGCCGTTATACCTAACTGTTCTATGAGAGAAAGTATTTCTTCCTGTGTATTTCCTTTACGAATTATTAAAGTAGAGCCCAATGCCTCAAGTTGCTTTTGAACATCTATTATAGCATGGTGTAACCACCACTTTGACGCACTTCCCATTGAAAAAGTTTCGTCATGTACATATACCGGAACAACCTCACCGGACTGAGTAGCTTCAAATAAAGCCGGGTTATCATATAAGCGAAAATCTTTTTGAAACATAACAATAATTTTATTTTGCATGGCTACCTCTTCTGATTCTTAAAACATAATAAAATTTATTATACAACAGCAATTTATACATAAGAATTTATTTGTCTTCAATAAATTAATTAACTGTTTCAACTACTTTATTAGCAGAAACTTTAACAACCATTTCTTTTCCACCTGTTTTATCAATCATGAAGCCATGAACTTTAACATTAGAAGGTACTAATGGATGCTGACGAATCATATCTATACTCTTCTCAATATTTTCACTAACATTTTCTTGTCCGCTTAGCCATGCATTCAAGCTACCACTTGAAAATTCAGGCATGCAATTTTTAAAGAGATAGTCTATTTCTCTATTATTTTTTATGGAATCACGTTGAATTTGTAGATTAACTACATCAGTTTCTTTATCCTCTATTCCGACAACAAAAATTTCTTCTACATTTTCTTCATAAATAGCAATAATAACAGATCTCATTATATCTCCATAAGGATGTACAATTACAGAATCATAGCTGTGTATAGTCAACATGTTTTCTTGTTGAATGTTAGTTACTTGCTGGATAATAGGCTCTATTCTGTGTTCAATGTCTGTTAATACTAATACTTTTTTATTCTTTGGATTCATATGGAAGCACTCCTTCTTCATTATTGTATTTATGGAACTTTTAAACTCGTAACGATAGTTGATTATTCATGACATGATTGTTACCAATTTTTCCATTGTCCTTCTGGATCAACACTTGCCAGTCTAATCCATCCATTTTGAACCTTTTCTCGAAATGTGAAATCCTTATTTAGCAAACGCTCTATATATTCAATAGGCGCTTGAATTACAATTAGTAAACGAAGTGGTGAATGATACGTCTCACTATCTGACTGCATAACGGATTGCCAAGGTAAGCCTGGCAACAAGTCACTTGCGTTTCCTTGCATAACACCGAGACCCGCCGTTACAGTTTGGGTTGTTTTATTTCCACTACCATAATAATGAGGTGCTACAGTTGAAGCGTAATATTGCAGGTTTATCCACTGAGCTACTGTTCCTGGTCCCGCTATGATGCTAGCTAATATATCACCGCTTTTATCCTGTTTCCAATCATAATTATGAAGGAAAGCTCTTCCTTCTAAGTCACAATCCTGAGTTAATTCACGCTGCCCGATAATGAAAGATGCATTACGGGCCAATCCCCATTCCGGACGTATTTCACTCCAATCTTCTGCAAATCGTTGTGCCTCTTTACTCGGATTATTTATTTTCGTTTTAAAATTAGGTAATTGCATTAAACGCTCTCTATTTGCATGTTGGCTGACATTCGGCATAACCGACTCAATACTATCAAATACTTCTTGCGCAGTTTCCGAAAGTTCTGGGACGTAAATCCATTCCAATTCATCCACTGTTGTTTTATGTTCAGCTGCTGCAAAAATGGTATCCTCCGGAATGTTAATACCTTCAGCAGACAAAGCATCTCTTACTTCTGGAAGGTTACATAAAGTAGCGAAAACTTTTGCATTGAATCCTCCCGCCGCTCCGCCACAAGCACCACACTCAAGCGCTGCAGCATAAGGGTTGTTCGTACTTTGACTACTATGGCCGCACATTACAACTAAAGGCGCGAATTTTTCTGTCAATCCCACCATTTTTAAAGCTTGACGCACATAGTTCACTTTTTCTTCTTTCGTAAAACCGATAGGTATCTCACATTTTGTATCATGAACATGATTAAGAGAGAATGTTGTATCAGGTTTTTGTAACATCGTTTTACGAAGGTTACGAAGGAAACTACCTACTCTTCTTGGTACAAAACTCCTTGTCACCATCTGTAGACCAAGTAAAGGGCCACTTACCTCAGGCAGTAACATACTTGTCAGTACATTTTGTTTCATCGTCTTAAACGTATAACTTACTGAGCTGTCTATCTTCTTACGTTGCTCATAAGATTTATATTCATTTTCATCTGCGAGCTCTTTTATTTGATGTTTCGGTTTTAATATAACCGGCAAAGAAGGATGGCTGTCATTACTACCTAGTTCACTAGTCGCAATTGGTAACCCAAAGAAACCAGCTATTCCAAACGTTTCGAACGGGCCTAATTTTTCTAGGTGGCGACGAAACGGTTCTGAACGGACATCAATACAAAATGCGAATTGAGCTAGTACACGTTTTCTATCATTAGTTGCACGTTGTTTAGAAGCGATTTTCTTCCTTAATTGCTCTGCATGCGTCTGTTCCCAAGCTTCTAGCCAAAGTTTCCTGCGAATATTTTCATCAAAACGATATGCAAATGCTAATAATTCGCTTTGTTCAGCTGCAGACATTTGTGACCATTCCAGAGTTGAAATATTCCCCCAATGGATCCAAGAAGCTATAAGTGGGACAATCGCAACTTTTTTATCAGCCTTTTGATTTTTTATAGGTAAATACGGTTTTGCAATGGCCAGCTCCATAGAAATTCGAACGGCTAAATATTCTATAACGAGTTCCTGCTCCTGAGTTGACTGTCGGGAACGCCATAATATCATTCCTGCCCACCCAGGCAAAGCAAGCAAGTGCCCTTCAAGGTAAGCTTGCATATTACATTCAGAAATTCCTAGTTCAGATAACGCTCTCTTTAAAGCTACTTCGGCATCCTGTGGCCAATCTTTTAAAACGCTACGCTCATTTTTACTGAGCGCTGGATCAAATGTAATAAGGTGATGCCATGCACGATACAAACCTTTCTCCCGATTTGGCATCGTCCAACTTGACCCGGAGTCATCAAGATATAATTTACACCATTTAATAATATGATAATTAAGAATATCAGATAGGTTTTCACCCTTTTGATTCTCTATCAGTGTACTTACAGGTTGCATAGAAGAGTCTTTCATACTTCCTGTATTTATATAACTCATTTCTTCTGCCAGTTTATTTAATTGTAGCGATGATAATAGACTAGAAGGTAATTCCTCTAATTTTAAAGCTGCTTGGCAAAACTGCTCCGCTTTCTTTCGCGGGATATGAAAATATTGTGAATCAAGCCAACGAGACAAGCCACTTTGTAAAAATGATTCCTCAATCTCCCCTTTTGCCTTTGCCGAATGAATCATAGCAGCACTCGGATATATATCCACATTACGAATTTCTTTTAACCAATCTGCAACTTGTTCAAATGATTGTTTTTCAAGTCCCATCCAAGGGTGATGAGCTGCAAATGTAGCGATCGGCCAAAGTGGTGCAATCACTCGGCTAGCAGATTCAACTAAATCATTCATACTTTTTTCTTGTACTTCAATGTTTGTCTCTTTCTTTTTTAAAGTTTCTTTCGTTACGCTTGACGATATGCTCATCACTGATTACCTCCCTTTGATACATAATGTTTCAGATAGCTTGGATGACTTTCTACTGACTTTTGTCTCGCCTCACCTACTCGAACGAACCAAAGATACATTACAGCAAATATAGTAGAGAATTGATTACGAGTAACGAGAGTAGTAATAGCACTACCAAATAATAAGAGACATATAACAAAAATAACGGCTGAAGCTGAAGGTTGAACATTTTGATACATGTCAGTATGCAACCATTTATAAAGAGAATTATGAACGGTAAAGTAAATGAGAGAAAATCCAGCTAAAATAAATACGCCAACAATTCGTCCCATTCTGCCCTCTCCAAAAACAACAAGCTGTTTCCAGGAAACGTATAATGACCACCCTAAGATGAACGCACTAACGAATTCATACCCTTCTCCAGAAGTCGTAAACCAAAAAGCAACCGCTATAAATAATCCGAAAACACGTCCGACCATAATCCATAAATCAGATATCTTTTCATTAGACTGCTTCACTGCCCCAAAACGTTGCACGGAAGAACCAGCTTGTAAAAACAGTGTAGCTTTAAACAAACCATGTAAAATTAAATGAATAACAGCCGCTAAATAGGCTCCTAATGCGCATTGAATAAGCATAAACCCCATTTGTGCAATAGTTGATCCCACTAGTTGACGTTTATAATCAACTTGAACTAGACTAATTCCTGTACCTATTAAGATAGAAATACTAGAGAAAATTAGTAAAATGATTTGTGCGATATCATCATGAAAAAGAGGTGAAAATCTAGTTAACATGATACCGCCAGCATTTACTAAACCAGCATGCATAATAGCAGAAACAGGAGTTGGAGCAACAGCTGACTCAATTAACCATCTTTGAAAAGGCCATTGTGCTGCTGGAATCATCACAGCTACTATAATCAATAAGTTAATTCCTGTTTTCTCCAATGTTCCAAATTGAGCTACATTTTCATTCGTTAAAACTGATGTTAACTGCCACTGTCCAGTGACTTGAAAAAGCCAAATGATAGCTACTAGCAAAGCGATCCAGCTTATTGTAAATAAATAACTAGAAATTTTTGTTGCTTCGCTAACTACTTTCCACCCTTTATTTAGCCCGATGAGTAAAACCAATCCTATAAGAGTTGCTCCCCAACAAATAATTATGAAACGAAGATCATCACTTAACCATGCAACCGAAGATACACCTGTAGTACATGTAAAAAGTGCAAAGTATTTTCGATATGAGCGATCTCCCAGTAAATAACGTATAGAAAAACGCTGAATGATTAAGCCAATTGTAAGAACAAAGAAAGCCATGAACCAAGCTAAAGTATCTAAATGCCAAGGCCCTACAACGCTATCTCCATTGTGATTAACAAGTGCGAGTAAAGAAACCAATGAAGGCAATGCAGCGATACCAATATGGATATGAACAAAACGTAAAGGTATCCTTGTATTTAAAAACAATAACCCACTTAGCGAAGAAGCACTAAGCGCCATAAAAAATAATGTTAACAGTGTTGATGAACTCAGCGAAATTAACATGTACAATACTCCCTTCCAAACGAAAATAACCTATAAAAATTCCTTTTAAGATAGTTTTTTAATTTCAATTTTCATTCACTCTTTTTAGTACATCGTTTTTTTCCATAAAAAAAACCGACAACTTCCATAATTCAATGATTTTATATCATCATTGAATTATGGAGATTGTCGGTTTCCCTTCAACTAACTTCAATAAAGTTTTTTTGAAGAGCTCCCATTTTATAAAGGAATGTATGTATTACTCCTGTTAAAAAGAAAAGTATATTTCTGATCTCCTAGATTATGCAATCAATATATCAATTTATGTTATACGCTATCTTTTCATTAAGAAACTTTTTCATTTAGTCAATATTACATATTAAAAAAATGCTAAAGCCTTAATTATAGAAAACTGTTAAAATGAGCATCTATCAATTTTTTAAAACAATTATAAGATAAACCATATTAAATAGTTTGTCAATTTATTTATCCGTTTTTAAGATTTATTATACCTAAATAACTTCAAATTTTTAATTGTTAGTATGTTAATAAAATGCAAAACTTGTAGGTTTCTTAATCCTTCCACTAATCTTAAGATGTTTTTTATTTTTAAAACTTCTCCTCAAGATTATGAAGCAATTTAAAAATCATTACTCGTTCACCTGTACGGGAACTTATATCCGTATGAAAGCTTTTCACTTTCTCTCCAGTTAATTCTAGTATAATCTCTTTTAAATCTTCAATTCCAGATTCAACTAGCTCCGAACGATTTTTCTTTATCGTTAGCATACCGTCTTTTGTTTCGCACACAGTATATTCAGCCGGCGTTAAAATACCTTGTAAATTTACAATAATCATATCCCGTAATATATCTGTCTTAACGGATATAGACCCGCGTCCTAGATAGTCCTTTTCCCAGTGAGTAATTGCTTTACTTATCTCTGATTCAATAGAACCTTTTGAGTTTTTCATTTATGTATCCTCCTTCAATAAAATAAATTTACAATAACAATATAATAATCTGGATTAATTTTATTTTCAATTCCTAAGTAGAAATTATAGTAATTATAAAAAAGAACTCTTATAAAGTTAAGTTCATAAACAAAAAGAAAAGCAAATGACCTTAATTATTAGATCACTTGCTTTTCTTTCATCATATACTTTCTAAACAACTCTATAAACGATTCTAATTACTTGTCTTACTTTCAAGTTTTTGAGTTGCCACTTTTTTAGGCATGAAACATGCAAAGATTAATGCTACGAAAGATAAGAATAACATGAATAGATACGCATCACTTGAGCCGAAAATAGAGGATAATTTCGCTAGTTGAATAGCTGTAATATTTCCATTTTGTAAAGATAACTCTGAAGCATGTAAACTTGCTTGAGTCGTATATACAGTAATAACAACTGCTGTTCCAATAGCACCGGCTAATTGACGAACCGTATTATTTACGGCTGAACCATGTGAACCTAATTCTCTAGGTAAAGCATTTAGTCCTGCTGTATTTAAAGGCATTGAAATGAAACTTAACCCAATTCGTAAAATAATAGTACGCACCATTACATACATATACGTTGTGGATTCAGTTAAATCAATTACACCCCACATCGAAATAATAATAAATACTAACCCTGTAATAAAGAGTGGTTTTGCTCCGTATTTATCATACATTTTACCTGTAATTGGTGATAGGAATGCATTAATGACCGCTCCAGGTAATAGAAGTAAACCTGATTCAAATGCGGTAAAGCCTCTTCCGTTTTGTAAGTAAATCGGTAAAAGAATTAAATCAGCATACATAATCATCGTGATAAGTACATTGATCACTGATGTAAGAGTAAAAATTTTATACTTAAATACGGATAAATTTAATAATGGATCGTTAGACTTTATTTGACGTAAGCAAAATAGCGTTGTAACAAGTACCCCGGTAATAATTGTCGTAATAACAATCGGGTGATCCCATCCCTTACTTCCTGCACTACTGAATCCAAATAAAACACAACCAAAGCCAATCGTTGATAAAATGACACTTACAATATCCAATCTTGCTTTTGTCGTATCTGCAACGTTCATTAAATATTTTAGCGCAAGAATAATGACGATGAATAAAAATGGAGCTAATCCAATAAATAACCATCTCCATGATACATATTCAATGATAAAACCAGATAACGTTGGAGCAATGGCTGGCGCAAAAATCATAGCAAAGCCGATAGTTCCCATAATACTCCCGCGCTTTTCACTAGGATATAAATATAAAATAACTGTCATCATAAGCGGCATAATAATTCCTGCCCCAATTGCTTGAATCATTCTTCCTGTTAATAACATGCCAAAATTGATGGCACCGGCACATAGTAATGTTCCGATGAATAAAAAAATCATTGAGCTAGTAAATAATTGCCTCGTTGTAAAACGCTTCATTAAAAATGCCGTAATTGGCACTAACACACCGTTTACGAGCATAAATCCTGTTGCTAACCATTGTACAGTTGCAGCTGTAACATCAAATACCTCCATTAAGTTACTCATCGCTACATTTAGTAACGTCTGGTTTAATGTTGATAAAAAACAGCCAGCAATTAGTACAAGTAATAAAACTTTCTTATTTCTTTCTGTTATTCCCTTCTCCATTTCTAAACTCCCTTTTTCTATAGTTGCATTATCGACACAGTGTCGATAAAATTCATAGTAACAAAGATACATATTCTTGACCATGAACAATTTTGTTGAAAATGTTCATTAATCGACATTGAAAATATGCTATGTCGAGAAAGTCAAAGAAAAATCTATAAAGGAGTTTCAAAATGTCTACATCTAAAAAAGAGGATCCTCGTACACTTCGTTCAAGAGAAATGTTTAAAAATGCTGTCTATTCCCTTTTACAGGAGGAATCCACCATTTCAAATTTAACAGTGCAGAAAATAGCAAACAAAGCTGGGTTAAATCGGACAACATTTTACTTACACTATCAAGATATTCAGGATTTACTCATGCAACTCACTGATGAAATTTCAAACGAACTTTCTAATAAAATTACTGCTTTAATACACGTAAGCAATTTATCAGAAAAACAACAGTTAACACAATTGCTTGATTATTTATATATTCATCGACATTATTTATCTATTTTATTTAATATGAATCATTTTGAGGAACAATTATTTCTATTAATAAAGAAATTAGTAGAAACGCGCAGAAATAATAGTGAGACAGAGCTACCCGAAGATTATGTTGCCATTGAGATTAAAACCGCTTCATTGGTAGGAATCATCATGTGGTGGATAAAAAATGGACTTCAATTTAGTTCAGATTATATTACAAACCAAATTTATTTCATGTACAGAGGACAATGAGGTTAGAGCGTGTAAGTCCTATTTCGCTATGTAGAAAAATGCGAATTTCATACGCTAAGAGAATTTGAATATAAAAAATACCCCGATTGTTAGAATATGCTTAACAATCGGGGTACACTTCATGGAAATCGACTTTGTCTTAGTTATTGTTTTAGTAATACAAACATCTTTTAAGATAACTATGTTTATACTATAGACGTTGATCTTTCTGGAAGTTTAGTCGAAAATGATCTGCATCATTGTAAACACCAAATTCATATCCATTTTCCTTATAGAATTTAATGATTTCCGGAAGTGCTTGTAATGTTTGCACCTTTTCATGCATTAAAACAACTTCTACTTCTTCTGTTGTTTGTTTCTTTACATTTTCGATAATCTGAGTTGGATTATCTTTTAATTTCCAATCATTTGAGTCTATTGTCCAATCCCAAACTTTTATTGCTGCTTCTACAATTTGATTACGAATTTCCTCACCCTTTAATCCTGGTGCAGATCCATATGGCGGACGAACTAGTTTAGGAGTTGTACCCGTAATATTATGAATAAGATCTAACGTTTCTTTCATCTCTGGTACAAATTGTCCTTTTTTGTATAGCTTCTCACTATTATGTGTCATACTATGAGCACCAATATAATGCCCTTCTTTTACTGCTCGTTTTACATTTTCCTGAAAACCTGTATTTTGTAAATTACTACCTTGCATAAAAAATGTCGAGGCGACATTTTGCTCTTTTAGTACATCTAAAAATTTCCCAGTTAGTTCGCTAGGACCGTCATCGAATGTTAAATACACAACTTTTCCTACCGGTTTTCCATCAGGTCTTTTCTGTTTTGCTGGTGGTGTTTCCTTTTTCTTTTCTTGTTGTTGCGTACTAACTTGATTACTACTTTCATTAGCTACTCCCTTCGTTGGAGTAGAGTTCCATTTCCCAATTAAGAAGAATGTGAAAAAGGTCGTTGCTAAAACAACTCCTAAAGATATGATTGCCTTCGTTACTACACTTGTTTTTTTCTTATTTTTCGATTCTTTCATGATTTTCCGATCCTTTCCCTATTAATTTTCATATTCATTATTTGTAAGGCTGAATTATTAGTTTCAACCGGTGTTTACAATAAATAGATTAATAGAGATGGATAAAGATAAAATGCAGATAATGTCGAAATCAGTTAAAGAATAAAGTTAAGTTAATTCTTAAATTTGAAAACTGGATATACACTCAAAATAAAAAATACTACTCTTTCTAATTAAGATTTAGAAAGAATAGTATTTTTCTACTTGCCTATTTTATTACATAATAAAATAATTAATAATGCCATCCACAATACCTTGTTGCGATTTTGCCTGGAATTCTTCTGAATTCATTCTTTTTTCATCACTGGCATTAGATGTAAATCCTAACTCAATTAAGATAGCCGGGGAAGGATTTTCTCGTAAGACAAGAAAATCACTGCCATGAACGCCTCGATCTCGGCTGTCTATATTTTGATCAAAAATAGCTTCTTGTACGACCTTTGCTAATTTTTTATCTTTCCTTTTATTAGATCCATAATGAGTTGTTACTCCTTTTACATTTGTATCCTCAAAAGCATCATGATGAATGCTAATATAAAGATCCGCCGCATGGTCTTTTGCTACTTTGACACGCGCTTGTAATTCTTCTTTTTGTTTTGTTTCTGGAAGTAAACTCATATCTTTTTCGCGTGTTAATATAACTTTTGCATCCGTTCTTTCTTCTAATCCTTTCTTTATATTTTGTGCTACTTTTAAATTAAGTTCTTTTTCAACCGTTCCAAATTTCTTTCCTTTCGTCCCTCTATCTCCTCCACCGTGCCCCGGATCAATTACAATTGTTTTTCCTTCTAATCGTAAATCCTCTTTTGATATATTTTTGTGCCCCTTAGCATGTATGAAACTAACACCTGTACCCATTATTATTATAATAAGCAAAAGCAATATCGCTCTTTTTTTCATTTTAACAATCTCCTTATCAGCTTTTCATTCCGTTTCTAATGAAAATAGTAATGAATGCTCATAAAGATAAAATGCAGATAATGTCGATTTCATTTAAAAATGATAAAAACGTGTAGAACAAAAATTCTACACGTTTTTATTTAAATAGAAATAAAATAATACTCCATCTTCTGTATTCGAAACACCATATTCCGCACCATGCAACTCTAATATATTCTTTGAAATAGCAAGGCCTAATCCTGTTCCACCTTTGGAGCGTTGACGAGACGTATCTCCACGATAAAAACGATCCCATATTTTTTCTAAATGTTCTAGTTCAATATGTGCACCTTTATTTTCTACACATACTTTTACACGTTCATTCTCTTCTATTGTAGAAATAATAATATTCTCCTGCTCTGGTGTATAGCGAATCGCATTCGTAATAAAATTCGTTATAACTTGTTCTATGCGATGTTGGTTTGCAACAACCTCAATTTTAGAAAGTTGTTTATGAACATGTAATTGCTTAGCTGTTATATCCGAGGTTAATTGCTCACATATATAATCAATCATCTCATCAATATGAAAGACATCTATTTCCATTTTATACGTACCAGATTCGAATTTTGCTAACTCCAGCATATCTATAATGAGCATATCCATTTTATCTACTTCTTTGGACATTGCTTTAAAGTAATACTCCTTTTTATTACTAGCAACACCATCTTCCAAAATTGAAATGCAGCTCTTCATAATACTTAAAGGTGTTTTTAACTCATGTGAAACACCCGCGATAAATTCTTTACGTGTATTTTCTAATTGCTTTTCTTTTTCTATATCTTGCTGCAATTGATGAATATACGAATGCAAAGCTGTAGAAAGCGTATTAATATTTTGTGATAAATCACCTATTTCATCGTTTGTAGTAATAGGTATCGTCTCAGAGAAATCTAAACCTGCAATTTTTTTGGTAGTGTTATTTATTTGTAATAATGGTTTGGCTATTTTTTTGGAGTAATAGAACGATATCAACACAATTAAAATTAGTACAAAGATAATTAAATATACATAATAATCCTTTATCATTTGTACTGCTTCATCAACTGGTTGCAATGATGTCATAGCAAAAATATAGTTTATCTCACCATCTGTAGCTGTTGTTGGTTTGATTAATAGCTTATATTTAATATTATTTTCTTCGTAATCCATTATTTCTGTAGAAGTAGCATCATTAGATTTTTGATTCAATAATAAATCAACCTGAAATTGCTTTATTCTATCTATAAGCACACGATTTCCATATATAAAGTTCGTTCCTACAGCCCCCTCTGGTAATTCCACGTTCTGAATGCTTCCTGCTAAATATAATTGTGAACTTTCTTTTGAAGATACAGCTTTTGGCCCATACAATCTTTCTGACAGTTGCTTGTTCTCCAGCCCAACATTTTTCTCTTTTATCGTTAACATCGCAGGGACTGCTATATCCCCCTTCTGTACTCCATCGATAATAATATGGCTTCCTTGTTCTAAACTATATTTCATCCTTTCTATATCTTCTAAATTGATAAAACTATACAACGGTATGTGAATGGAACGTTCAGAAAATCTCTTATTTTCGCTAGGGTCTAATTGAATTTCTAAAGAGAAATCATTTGCATATTTTATATTACCTGCACGATCTAACGTTGTAATCCATGTCGCATTCTCTTGATAGAAATTTTGTTCCAATTCTTGAATTGCTTTCGCGTCATCCCCAGCTTTTACATATGCTTTTTCAAAGGATTGAATATTTGTTTTAATATCATTCACTTTTCGATTTGCGTAGTATTGCTTAAAAAATATAGTTTGTCCAATAAAAATAGTTACTAAAATAAGTGTGCATAATGCTGTTGTTAATATAAATAACTTTAATACAATTCCTTTTTTCATACTTGTCCCTCAAATTTATAACCAGCTCGTACAACAGTTACAATACAAGCTGCCTTTTGTCCTAATTTATGACGCAAATTACGAATATGACTATTAACAGTGCGATCCTCCTCATCCACCCGAGCTGTTAGCATAATAATAGGTACATTAGATTTCTTCCGAATTCGCCGACAGACCGCCCAGCCATCTAATTCCAGTAACATAATATCTAAAATAATTAAATGCACTTCATGCTCTTCAAATATAAATAACGCTTCTTTTCCATCAATCGCCTCTAAGACGTTATACCCTTCGTTTAATAAGTAATCCTTCATAATCTCACGTAAAATATCTTCATCTTCTACAATTAATATTGTTCTTTGCATCTTTTATCTTCTCCACGATTTATTTTATCCCGCTTTAATGGGCAGTAAGACCCCCACCTCAAAATGCAGCGAAAGCAAAGAAGTTAGGTGTGGGATCAACTGCCCATAAAAGTCCGATTG
>NZ_VLTE01000040.1:54735-76386 GCF_007558965.1 Bacillus sp. HY001
ATCACACTCTTTTGTATGAATGTTGTTTAGCCATTTGGAAAAGTCATAGCCACTAAGAAATTTCCCCTCCGACTCATATGCCTCTTTATTTTTAGAAATATACAGGTTATATACATATCGACACACCCCAATAGTTTGACGGATTTTACTAACTTGTTCAGTTGTCGGTTTGATTTCTATTACATATGCTCTTTTCATAAGTCTCCATCCTCCGACATTTTCTTTTTGTATTTTCTCAACCCATATATTCTACAGCTAAATACATGAATGATAGATATTAAATCCTGAACAAGTTCTTCTTGAGGAGATAGTTTTTCATTGTTAACAATCATAATTTCCACTCCCATTTTACGAAGAAACTGATTGTCCCACCTTTACAATGTCTTAACAGAGACATTAAGCATTTCTGAAAATTCTTTCGGTTTATATTGTTTCATAATTACTTTTTACTATATATGCCTACTTTTTTCTATGTTTTTGTTTGCTGTTTCTTTCTCCTTTATTTTTTAATAATAATTACATTTCTTTTCATATCTTTATCATATTATAAGAAACCCTTGATTTTTTAACCTTATAATCGCTTCATACTCTCCCTTTACTCTAAATGCTCTATTCCTTCATTTATGCAAAAACGTAATTTTCTCTAATTAAATTTATTAGAGAAAATTACGTTTTTATTATTTGAGATTCGATAATAATTTTGCTTAGTGAGTATATTAATGTTCTATATCCTTCCCCTTACAAAAATTCTTTTGCTATATATGATTTATTTCATCTTTCAGCTTAAAGATTTCTATATTTAACAATGAGTACCCTTATTTTTCAATTTCTAAAGGGATGTTGTGACTATAAGTTTGACTAGAGCTTCTAATTTGAAATCCTTCAAAGAAATCAATAGTTAAATTATCATCAAGAAAAGCTAAAGAGGCTTTGTTTATATAAAATGATTTCCAGTTTGTTTGAATTTCTTCGAAACCTACATCTGATTTAATTAATTGTATTCTTACAACCCCATCCAATGGACGCCCGCAGCCTCCCATTTCATATTGTAGAAATCGAAAATGGTTAGGATATTTAGTCTCTAAACTTTCGAAATGTTTAATAGCAGCTTCTGTAACAGTAATATTAATTTGCATATTATTTTCCCGCCTTTTCTATTTTGGATTGAAAGTAGAATAATTTACGAATTCCCAATTATAAGATTCATAGCAAGGTGCTTCAAGTACTTCAATTACTTGAAATTGTACTAAACGTTGCGCACCAGGGAACTTTGAGAGAATATCTTTATCAATGTTCCAAATGATACTTGCTTCTCCTGTGATTTGTAATGTATCCCCAGTATTAAAATCAAAAAACAGTAACCCAACATTGGGATTTTGAACAATATTTCCTAAAGTATTGAACAACATGTTTCCTGAGTAATCTGGAAATACAATTGTATTTTCATTAATGACATGAACAAATCCTGGCATCCCACCCCTATGAGAAATGTCCATCTTTCCCTCAGAACTTGCACTTGCAATAATAAAAGTATCGGATTCACTAATCCAATTCTGTTGCTTTTTATTTAAAGTGTTACGCGGATGAAATTTCTTATTTACAATTTCTTCAACAGCTTTATATTTGAATCTTCTCGCCTGTATATATTTAGGACAATTACCGAATACTTGTTCAATTTTGATTTCAAAGCTTCCATCTGGATAAATCATCGAAACCTTACCATTTATTCGTACTCTTATTCTAGAAGCAAAATCAATTACTAAAATTCCTACTTCCTTGTGTTGTAAAATATTTAATAATAAAGGATCACCTTCATTTATTTTTGTATTGATTTTAACTATGTCGGCTTCGATAGCTTGTATGATCCCAGGGTTTCCTGCTAAAAATGAACTCCAAACTCTTCCTCTTTGATCCATAGAAGACATTACGAATGAATTCTGTCCATTGAGAAAATTCATAAATTTCTTCGGCAATGTCTGTTGAATCATTGTGCTTGCAGAGTTTGCAATCTTTTGTACACCTAGTAAATCGTGTACAGTACGCTCTCCAGAATGAAAAACTTCCATATATAATTCCTCCAATCTACTTTCCAATAGCGGACTAGCTAAAATACATTCAAATACTTAAATGAAATAAAAAACATAAAGCAAACATTGATAATATAATCTTTGCCATCAACAAGCTTTCATTACTTTTTATTCATATACATAGAAGAATGAAAGCCATTCACTTCAAGAAAATAACTTCATTTCACACTAGTCCCCTTTTGCAAAAGCATAATGGATTCAAAGGATTACCTTTAAGTTCTAACCTAAATATATACAGATATCTTTACGTTTAAAGCCACGCTTTACAAGATACTTTATATACCCCTTATCGTGAGATTTTTTGTCTATTAAAGTTACTTATCATTTCGTATTGCTATCTTGTAAAGCAACTTCAGTTTAACTCTCAGTTAACTATTAATCAATTCTATAATTTCTATAGTTAACATAGATGACATCTATTATTTTGAGTACATAAAACATTTATATTAAGGATAGATTTAATTTGTGAAATAGGAAGCACCAAAGTTTTTTAAGTTAAAAGTAGTTATTTGAGTTTGTTTCTTGATGATTTATTGAAACCTTAATCATAGATACTTTCTATGAAAACGATAGAAACGATTACATTGATAAATAATAGCTGCTTTATATAATTAAGTTAAGCTCATGAGCTAGCAAGAAAATTAGACAATATCAATTATTTATAGGAGGCAATTTATATGCAAAAAACAGTTGCAGGTATCGTAATTCCAGATAGTAAAATAGCTGTAGAGGCGCAAGAAATTCTTCGTGAATATGGTAACGATTTACTTTGGAATCATTCAAATCGTGTTTACTTATTCGGTGCCCTTCAAGGGAAAAAGGCTGATCTTAAGTATGATGAAGAGCTATTATATGTTAGCGCTCTATTCCATGATCTTGGACTTACAAAGAAATTTAGTAGTCCAGACAAACGTTTTGAAGTAGATGGTGCAAATGCTGCACGTAGTTTTCTTCAACAACATGGCATGGATAATGAGTCAATTAGACTGGTTTGGGATTCGATTGCACTTCACACAACGATTGGAATTGCTGAATATAAAGAACCCCAAGTTTCATTGATTTATTCTGGAGTAGGATACGATGTTATGGGGGATGGATATGACGAAATTTCAGAGGAAATTCGCGAGCAAGTTGTATCTGCTTTCCCTCGAGATAATTTCAAACAAAAAATCCTTCCTGCTTTCCTTGAAGGTTTCGCTCATAAACCTGAAACTACTTTTGGAAACATTAAAGCAGATGTTTGCTCGTTACTTCTTCCAGGCTTTAAACGCAAAAATTTCTGTGATTGCGTTTTACATTCACCTTGGAAAGAATAGTAATTAAATATTAGCCATAGAGATAAAAAGCTTGCCATTTTCATTCATGGCAAGCTTTTTCAAATGAAAAATATCTAATAATTCCAAAAATACAAAGGGGACAATTAGGGGGTACCATACTTACCATCAACCTAAGATTTTGAAGTATCCACAAACGAAAGCTTCATCCTTTCATAGTTGTCCATAGAAATTCAATTCATTTTTTCGTTTTGAGGAAGAACGTATTTTTCAACTTGATAGTGATGTGATACTACCCCATCTTAGAAAAATTATTAGATGACAAAATATAAAATCATACAGTAAAAGGAGCAATACTCTATGTTAAAACTTGTACATAACGAGACACAACCTACATTCTTTGAGCGATTTTTCTTTGAAAACCCTGTTCAAAATGATGTTTTTATAATTGAAGTTAATAAAAAACATTTCCTGTTCGAATACGATGCTGTGATTGATATGATCAAAAAATCAAGCACAAAACAACAAGAATACTTTAAAAGACAGCTGCAAATTTATCGCTATTTAAGCCAGGACTTAAGAACTTGTTTACAAGAAGTCGCAACAGATTACATAAGAAGAATTTTCGAAGAGAACAAAAAAATAGAGAACTAACGGGAGTTAAGTTCGGGGCTATTGAAACGAAAGAAAAATACTTTTTATAAAATAGTGAAAGACTATGGAGAAAACGAAGTGGCAACTAACTTATAACGAATTGAAGCCGAAAGTTTCTTAAAGTAGAAAATCCGGCTTCTTTTATATCGAAATTTGCTTAGCCTATATTTTCGTTAAAATGCGGGTAGTACCTCATCGCTATCGAGCTAAGCTCATACAACATCAATTATAGGAGAGGTCGTTTCTTTTTCTAAAGGCTACGTGTAAGGAATTTAAAAGACCCCTCAGGGATCAATGAATTCCTGAGGGGGTGCCTACGTGATATAACATATTTACAATTACGTTACGTTTAAAATACGTATCTTTTCCATTCACCTTATAACCATCCTATTTAAGTTTATAAGAACTATGCTTTTGAGATAAAAGTCATTACTTGTTTTATAAACTCGTAACCAAAATAACCACTAAATCCGAATAGGACTATTGCAGCAAATATAGATACCCTTTTAATAAAAGTTGGATTTAGAAAACGTCTAGTAAAATGAACAAAGCTGAGTAAGATCATATCATGCATTAAGATACCTAATAAAATACCTACAGCTATTAATATAAATGTAGATGTGCTTGCATTACCTAATGAAGAAACTAGAACCGGACCAAAGACCCCTATCCAAAATACAATATTCGCCGGTGATATAGCAATCATAAAACCAGATAAATAAGCTGATAATAAAGATTTATTAGGATCTTCTCCCTCCATGTTAACTTCTGACTTTGCTTCTTTAATACTTTCTATTCCAATAAACATTAAAAATACAAAACCTAGTAGCCACATAACTGTTTCTACCCATGGATTGGTTAATACACTAGAGAACCCTAGATAAATCAGGACTATTAAAGATAAATCTACAGTCATGCCTCCTATACCTACAAACCAACCATGTACGAAACCATTTCTCATTCCTTGTTTCGTCATTTGGACTGTCATAGCACCTGCAGGTATCGCTAAAGATAGACCTAACAAAATATATGTGAAAAGTGTTATAATCATAAAAATTCTCCTATTATAAGTATTGTAATAATTAAACCCTTTTTCTTTTTTCTGGTTTAGTAAATAGAGCACGGCGACTTTTCACATTACTTCTAGCAAGCACCAAAAACTCATAAGAAGAATAAATGCCTAAAATCCCATAAGATCCTTTACATGTTCAGCATTCTTTTTAGATGTTAATTTTTCAAGTAATAAAAACGCAACATCAAAAGCTGTGCCTGGATTTGATGATGTAATAATATTTCCATCTTGTACAATTAAATCATTTTGTACTATTGCACCGAAATCCTTTAACTGCTCTTTTCGTTTACTCGTTGGATGACTGTATGTGGTAGCTTTTTTACCTACAAGAATTCCACTTTTGCCAAGCGTTAATGATGCAACACAAATACTGGCAATAGGCTTCTGCTTGGCATAAAAATGTTGAATAACATGTAAGAATTCTCTACTGTATGCATCCCGATAAAAACCAGCTTCTTCAAACCCTCCTGGAATAGCTAGCGCATCAAACTCATCTAATTGAATATCATCAACTGTTTTTTCCGGTATGACAGTAAAATTCCAAGTACAAGTTAATTTATTCCGAAGACCAACTGTTACGACCTCGGTTGATCCATCTCCCTCCCATTTATTCCAGCCTAGTACATCTGTAAATACACTAGCTTCTACTGCTTCAAAACCGTCAGCTAATAATAATAAAATCTTTTTCATATCGTAAACCGCCTCCTTCTACCCTTATTTTATACAAGTATAGAAGGCTGATAAATAAGTTCAATAAGGATATTTGATTGTTCGGCTTTATTTTATAAAGAATTTAAGTTATTCTATTTTATAAAAAAAGGTTGGATAATTTATGGATCAAATTGATAAAAAAATCGTGGGACTATTACAGTCAAATGCAAAAATTTCAATGAAGGATTTAGCGGAAGCGGTTCACTTATCTTCCCCGTCAGTAACTGAGCGAGTACGAAAGTTAGAGGAACAACAAATTATTGAAGGTTACCATGCACATGTTTCTCTAAAAAAAATAAATCGTCCAATTTCTGCACTTATACTGTTTAAATCAACAAATTGCAAATCATTATCTAACTTTTGCTATAATCATCCAGATGTACTTGAGTGTTACAGAGTAGCAGGAGAAATTAGCTATATTGTCAAAATAGCAACACATTCTGTAGAAAGTTTAGAACAATTTATTGATGATTCAATGCAATATGGTACTCCATCAACGAATATTGTGTTATCTTCTTATGAAAAAAAGATAATTACTCCTTTTATTAGTGAAGAATAAAAATACTGGCATAATTAATTAACTATTGCTTATGCAGAAAGATAATTTTTGTATGTTATATAAAAAAATAAAGACGTTATATTTTTTAAAAAGGAGTGTAATTACAATGGGTTTTTCTAATAAATCAGTAATCATAACAGGGGCTGGAAATGGAATCGGGAGAGAAATTGCTTTACATTATGCAGAAAAAGGGGCCAATGTTATTTTAGCAGATATAGACGAAAAAGCAGGTGCAAAAACAGTTACTAAGATGAAAGAACAGGGTAAAGAAGCACTTTTCGTACAAACAGATGTAAGGCTCGAAACAGATATTGTTCGATTAATGGAAGTAGCTAATCAAACATACGGTCAGATAGACATTTTAATCAATAATGCCGGAAAAGAGTTATTCAAGTCCCCTTTCGATATTTCGTTAGAAGAATGGGACGATGTGATCAATACAAACTTAAGAAGTGTTTTCTTAGGTTCGCGTGAAGCAGCAAAGTATATGCGTCATAACAAAGAAGGTGGATCTATTGTGAATATCGCCTCTACAAGAGCGATTATGTCTGAGCCAAATTCAGAATCTTATGCTGCCACAAAAGGCGGAATCGTTGCTATTACCCATGCGCTCGCAGCCTCATTTAGCGAAGATAGGATTACAGTGAATGCTATTTCCCCAGGTTGGATTGAAACCGGAGATTATTCAAAATTAAGTAAAATTGATCATGAACAGCATCTATCAAAGCGTGTAGGAAAACCAGATGATATTGCACGAGCCTGTCTGTATTTAACAGCCAGTGAAAATGATTTTGTTACAGGTATAAACCTTGTCGTAGACGGTGGAATGACGAGGAAAATGATGTATGAGGAATAGGTGGTAAGAGGGATTTTTCAAGGTCTGTTAATAGACCTTGAAAAATCCCTACGGACCTTCCTATACAGTTGGCTCGAAAAAATAAGTCTGCTGCATAGAAAAGCATAATTTAATCAATCTCAATTACATCACAAAACTTAAATATCCTTTGATTATGAAAAGCATCGGTACAAGTAATCGCCTCATTTAATGGATTTCTATTAGCTACTGTTATGTATTTTTATAAACCTACATGAAAATATTCAGATGAATCTTTTATTAAGTCATAACCCCTCCTCAAAAAATAGTAAAAACTACAATTGTGAAATCAATATTTTCTGTTTGCACTTTATATAAATTGATATGTCTCCACCTTAATTTTTGTAATCCCCACTAATTTTTTTCTCAAATCCCCCAAAATGGATTCGAGAAATTAGGGAACTATAATGTCGTATTGAAACATATTAAGGGGGATAACAAGTGGACAAGGAAATGAATTATGGAAGTGATTACAAGTTTATTCCAGCAACTTCAATTGAAAGTGGTCATGGCCTTGAAGTATTGCCTGATTTATTTTGCTATACGATTCAAATCGTCAACATATGTTTTGTTGGGAATCCGCATACCGATGATTTTGTTTTAGTTGATGCCGGAATGCCTAAATGTGCAAATGAAATTATCTCTGTTACTGAGAAGCGATTTGGTACAAATAGCCGTCCAAAAGCAATTATTTTAACTCATGGGCATTTTGATCATGTTGGAGGAATAATTGAACTCATTAAATATTGGGATGTTCCAGTCTATGCCCATCAAATGGAGATACCGTTCTTGACTGGACAACAAAGCTATCCTGAACCAGATCCAACAGTTGAAGGTGGTATGGTCGCGAAAATGTCTCCCCTGTTCCCTAATGAACCGATTGATTTAGGAAGTACCGTAAAAGCACTACCTACCGATGGAACTGTTCCTCATATGCCAGAGTTTAGATGGATTCATACACCAGGGCATACTCCTGGGCATATTTCATTATTTCGAGAAAAAGACCGAACTTTAATTGCTGGTGATGCTTTTGTTACAGTGAAACAGGAATATCTATATAAAGTATTTACTCAGGAACAGGAAATAAGCGGACCCCCTCGTTATTTAACAACAGACTGGAAAGCCGCTAAAGAATCAGTCATTAAATTAGAACAATTAAAGCCTCTAGTCGCTATTACTGGACATGGGATACCAATGTCAGGTGAATTGCTATCAACAAGCCTCAAAACACTCGTTCAAGAATTTGATAAAATCGCTGTACCCGATTATGGAAAATATGTAGACAAAAAGATGCATTAAGCACGAAAATACTTTTTATTTTTTCATTTTAGTGAATCAAAATATAATGCAACATTCTCATTCAAAAGGTTTTAAACTTAATCTGTTAAACAACTGAATGTAGGCAATATCTATATCCTAAAAATAGAACTACTCTTTTGGAATAAAAATCGAGCTTTCGCACACACTATCTTTAATAAAGTCTGCTTCTTACCCAGGCTTTATTTTTTACCATTAAAGGGCAGGCATAGTAAATAACTGCTCTTTTTTACTTTTAACATAAATTTCAAGAACGTCTATTTTTATTTAGAAGATAATTTTCTAAATAAAAATAGACGTTCTTGTATTCTAAAACAGCGTGAGTATAACTTCTTTAATATTTTTGAAGGAAGCTATGTTTTTAGCATTTAATCAATTTGTTAATGGAAATTACCATTTAGTCTTAACTATTTGATCTTCTATAAATAAACTATAGCTTTCCTCTAAAGATAATTTCCATGTCTTCATTTTAGTATTGCATTTGTATTGCCTTTTGCACATTTTGAACATCATTTTTTAATAGTTGCTTTAAATCGTAAGCTGGATAGTAACCACGTTCGTACATAAAGTTAAAAACCTGCGCATGTAATTGTATAGCACCATTTATTTGGCGGGTTAAAACTTCTCTAAGTCGGGGTGTTGCAGTTTCGGTAATCGCGATTGCATAATTTCGAACAGATGTCTTTGCTAATCCAAGCAAATCTCCAGCGTAAAATCCAGTGTCATCACGATGCTGCTGCGATTGAAATTCAGGAGCATACGGATAAAACTGTACTAACTCTTGTAGATTGTTTTGAATTGCATTTATAGCTTTAACATATAACGATTGAAGTGCTTGATCAGGTACATTTCTAACTGACTTTTTTAATTTGATTAAGCCGTTCGCTTGGAATGCAACTAATTCATGTAAATCCAATGTTTCATGCCAAGCTAACTGATTAGGATAAGACATATATGTTCCCCCTTAAAATTCATTCATGCTACATTATGCAAAAAAATGTAAAAGGGGCCTATACTATATAAATTCATTTCAACCTAATTTATCATTACTTTTCATTTCCTATGTTAATCACTATAAAATAATCTTAATTCCTCTTCCCTACTTTTTATATCCTTAATTTTCAAAATGACTTCTTCACCTTTACAATCTATAAATTTAATCTTTTCTTCCTTAAAAACCCCCACCATAATACATCCTTTCTCGTTTCGTTATAAACCATACTAGTTAGATAATATAAATGTGAACATTGCACTTACATATTCCCCCGAATTTTATAGTTACTTACATTTATACATTATTAGATATTAACTACACTGTAGGGATTATCCATGAAATTATTTAATTTAAATAAACAGAAAAGGAGTTATTCCAACTGTATTAGTCACCTAATTAATAAGTTATATATTATGGCGGAGGAGGGATAAAAAGATGACTATACTTTATGATACAGACTCTATACAAAAAAATATTATTACCCTTCCACATTGGCAACACAAAGCTTTCTGTTCTTTTAAATTAAAAATGACAGATAAAAATAAGCTTTTCCCTTATATTTCAGCTCAACACGGCTTTACAGGGAATTATGAATTCTAAGATACGCCGTAGAAAACTAAGAAACTTAATACGGCAACGTCTAACCGCTTATGACAAAGCTCCTATTCACCCCTCTTTGAAAGATTACGGCCAAAAAGATAATACTTCAAATACAATATATATGTAGTAAATTCAGTTAAAATCAGAATAAGAATAATTGAAGATCCGCCTATTTTAATCCCTATACTGGATCCTAAAAAGAAGCCTATTCCTATCGTACAACGGATTCCAATAAGTGATAGTTTCCATTATTTTGCATTTGTAACTCTTAAATAATATGAACGCTACTAGGCTTATTTACTAAAAAACGTATGAGAAAGGAGAGACGGCATGCCTCTCCTCTATATCCATTTTGTATATAAATTAACGAGTAACTCCACCGCCAAGTTGTTGCTCAGCTAATGATACGAGACGTTTTGTAATTTCGCCACCAACAGATCCGTTCGCACGAGCTGTTGCGTCTGCACCAAGTTGTACTCCAAATTCTTGAGCAATTTCATATTTCATTTGATCAAGAGCTTGTTCAGCGCCACGTACTAATAATTGATTGCTGCTTCCACTGTTATTGTTTGACATATTAATTCACCTCCTTCTTTCTTTAATATGTTAAATTACATGCTAAAATATATAGCTAATTAACTGGTAATTACGACCACGAATTCGAAGGTATAATTGTTGCCATTTAAGTCCAAAATAATAGTGTATAGGAGAACGAAATACAATATACGTGCCATGGGATATTATAAATATGCCTCCATCAAAAAATGAAACGGGTTACGCTATATAAAAGCATAACCCGTTTTTAATGAAATATTTTATTTCATATACATTTAAACAATGGAGGAAAATGATGAAACATATTGTTGCTTTATTAATTAAATACACAGCGATAACTGCAGTATTACTTATCGTACTCGGTATCTTTCAAGGCATTTCAATTCCTAGAGTATTACTCATTTCTCTTTTCCTAACAGGAGCTGCCTATTTAATCGGCGATCTCTTCATTTTGCCTAAATACGGAAATATGATTGCTACAATGGCAGATTTCGGCTTAACCTTCTTCGGAATTTGGCTTTTAACATCCTTATTTACTAATTTAGATGCTACTCATAATATTGGGCTGTCTTCATTTATAGCCACATTAATTATTGGCGGAATAGAGGTTTTCTTCCACATTTATATGAAGAGATTAGTACTGCGTAACGATAATGAATTAATAAATCACAATCATATTCATCATGATAAATATGCTATGGAAATGTCAGATGAATATATAGACTCTTCCACATTAAATAAATCCAAAGTTGAGGATACATCTAAAAAATAAAAAAGTGGCCAATGCCACTTTTTTATTTTTGTTTATTAAGCTTGATCAGAATTTCTTACATGTAACGGAGGTGGAACTACCCATCCTTTTTTCTTACTTAAACGCAGCAAAGTTACACCTGCTTGCGCTTTTTTCATATGAAATTGTCCGAATAGCATCCCTACATCTTCTCGAAGACATTTTCCCATCACTTGACTACATGTCACAAGTCCAGCTGCTAATCCTGTAGCAACAGCTGCTGCTATTTCAACATCATTAATACGTGCCC
Organism: Bacillus sp. HY001; assembly: GCF_007558965.1. Classification (NCBI taxonomy): domain Bacteria; kingdom Bacillati; phylum Bacillota; class Bacilli; order Caryophanales; family Bacillaceae; genus Bacillus; species Bacillus sp. HY001. The sequence continues at coordinate 66,473 of NZ_VLTE01000040.1, forward strand.
CTGGGGGAATGTCTTCGATAGATGCAACTGGTCGTTCTGGAGGAGCAGGCGGTAAAGCTACGCCATTAACCTTTAAAAGAGTTTTTAACTCTTCTATTTCCGAATTCATATCATTTTCAATTAAGCTTTCTAAAAACTTCTTCAAATCCTCGTCACCTGTGTGATTCATAAACACTTGATGGCTTGCGATTGCACCTTGTGCAGCTAAAAGATAACTCCAAATATCAAATACTTCTCCGTAATGTAACGGTTCATTTTGAGGATTTCCACTTAAAATACCCATTTTTAAATTCCTCCCTTTCGAAAATATCATAATAAATATTGATTTCAATATTGAAATCAAATTTTTAAGTATGCTTTTTCCTGCAAAAGATTTTCTACTATGCATGGAAAACACCTTTCCAACACTGCGTGTTTATTGTTTAGGAAAGTAGTTTACAAATAAAATACTCAAAGATTATGAAAGAAGATTATCAATAATCTTTGAGTGAGAATCCATTTACTATAAGGGTTTTTATTTTTATACATATACAAAAGAAATTGATTTACATATTTGCTATATTGTATGCCAATTTACTTAGCGGTTAGCTCTACCACCAAGTTGTTGTTCAGCCATTGCTACTAAACGTTTTGTAATTTCACCACCAACAGATCCGTTTGAACGAGCTGTTGTATCTGCACCAAGTTGTACACCAAACTCTTGTGCAATTTCATATTTCATTTGATCAAGAGCCTGTTCAGCGCCTCGAACTAACAATTCATTACGATTTCCACTATTATTGTTTGTCATATCGTTTCACCTCCAATGTTTTTAATATGCTACGAATCACGAAATAATAATTATCCTTTTTATGGGAATTAGATTATGAATAAATATCGAGTTTCTTCTTAAAATAGGGAAAAAGATATAAGGAAGAAGAGTTGCCATAACGTACTTTCATAACAAGATTATGTATCGATTTCTATTTTGCCAAGAGATACATATAAATTATGAAAAATGATTCCTAAGGAGATATGAGATGAAAGCTGTAACCTATCAAGGGCCAAACCAAGTACAAGTTAAACAGGTGGATGATGCAAAGTTAGAGAAAAAAGATGATATTATTGTAAAAATTACTTCAACCGCTATTTGCGGTTCTGATTTACATTTGTATCAAGGAAACATGCCGTTACCTCCAGGGTACATTATTGGTCATGAGCCAATGGGCATTGTTGAAGAAGTTGGTCCAGATGTTACGAAAGTAAAAAAAGGAGATCGCGTTGTTATTCCCTTTAACGTTGCTTGTGGACATTGTTTTTATTGCCAACATGAAATGGAAAGCCAATGTGATAACTCCAATCCTCATTATGATTCTGGTGGATACTTTGGTTATACAGAGAAATTTGGTAACCATCCAGGTGGACAAGCAGAATATTTAAAAGTTCCTTTTGGAAATTTCACTCCATTTGTTATACCAGAATCATGCGAACTTGAAGATGAATCGCTACTGTTTTTATCCGATGTTTTGCCAACAGCCTATTGGAGTGTAATAAACGCAGGTGTTAAGCCAGGTGATACTGTTATCGTCCTAGGTTGTGGACCTGTTGGATTAATGACACAAAAATTCGCTTGGATGCAAGGAGCTAAGCGCGTAATCGCAGTCGATTACTTAGATTATCGGATACATTATGCAAAAAAGATTAACAATGTTGAGGTATTTGAGTTTACAAAATTTCCTGATATGGGAGAACATTTAAAGGAAATCACACATGGCGGTGCCGATGTAGTCATTGATTGCGTGGGCATGGATGGGAAAAAATCACCACTAGAATTTCTAGAACAAAAATTGAAGTTACAAGGTGGTACTCTCGGTCCTATTCAAATTGCTACGAAAGCTGTAAGAAAATACGGAACGGTTCAAATGACTGGGGTTTATGGTGGCAATTATAATGCATTCCCGCTTGGAGCATTTTGGGTTAGAAATATTAATCTTAAAATGGGACAAGCACCTGTTATTCATTTTATGCCAGAACTATTTGAAAAAATAACAAACAAAGAATTCGATCCAAAAGAGATTATTACACACAAAATCCCCCTTGAAGAAGCGAGTTATGGTTATCAAATTTTTAATAATCGTGAAGATGATTGTATAAAAGTCATTTTGAAACCTTGAAGATACAATTTATTATTCTTTATGAAAAGATAAGATTACACTCCGTAATCTTATCTTTTTTATTAAATTGTAAGTAGCTATTACCCCCATTTTCATCTCATATCAAAAATAGTTACTTCCAAAAAACTTTGCATTTTAAGGAAGCAATCAATTGGTAAAAAATTCATTAAAGTATTAAGTAACAAATGTCAAACGAGCATAGTCCTGGATTAAAAGATATAGATCTTTAAGATCACTATGGCCAACTATTTATTCATGGTTGGCCATAAACCTTTATATAGATTCAATTCACACCTTACTCCACCCCAATTACATCACAAAACTTAAACATTCTTTGGTTATGAAAAGCATCGGTACAAGTAATCGTCTTATTTAATGGATTTATATCAAATAGCTTTCTTCTTATGAAATTAAGAACAGATAACTTTTCCCCTCTCTTTTCCAATGTAAGTTTTATAAATATATATTTTTTCAAACTAAAATAGTTCATTTTAGCGATTAGATAATATTTAATATCAATAAACAAACAATGCTTTTATCAGTATTTCCGAAAAATCAGTACATGTTTTCCCTCATTTCTTTGATAAGAAGGTCTATTAAAGACCCTCTATTTATCCATCTTAACTATATAAAAAAAGCCTCAAAAAACTTTATTTTTTGAGGCTTTGATAATTATTTAGTATAAGGGGTAGCACCACATCACCATCAAGCTAAGAAATTCATTGTTCCCCAAAAAGAAAAAGATGAGCTGAAGGCCCTTAAATAGCTATTTAGAGATAAGGCGATGTTTTAGGAATCTTTAAAAGATTAACTTGAATAGCATATGTACTACCGACAAAACGTTGATATTGTGTATTATCAAGATCTAAAGTATAAATATCCTTACGAAGTATAGAAAAGTATATATTAGACATGAACTATATGTACTTTCCTTTTATCAAATTAAAGAACTTGATAGATTAATGATAAGAAGCATAATCAATCTACTCTCTAATAATAATTGTATAGTTTATATATATTAAGGTGATTTTTTACTTTTATTAGATAACTTATACTTAATAGTTTTAAAAAGGTTACACATCACTTGTATATTAAAACCATTTATCTTATTCGATATTTGATGTTCACAATTGTACTCTATTTTTAGGTTTGTGTATTTAAACTCTGTTTAGACAAGAGAATTTTCTAATCTTCTTGACGAGGAGACAGGAGCATATTTTGTAATGCTTTTCCAAATAAATTTAAGGGCATATGTTCTTCGCTAATATAATAACATAGGGCCATACCATTCTCTAATGAAAGAATAGTCCATGCCATTTCGTTAGCAGATAGAGCAGATTCATTCTCATTCTCTTTTGACATCAATTTCTCAATAGCATTGGAAATTTGTTCTACCGATTTGGTTATCATATTTGACCATTTATGGCGTACCGATTCTTCACGCATCGCATAAAGAAGAAACTCCATGTTAAGCATGCTCCATGTTCGATTTTTTTGTCTACTTGAAAGAGAATATTCATCCAAAATTCCGATGAATTGTGATAATGAATGCTGTTGGTCTATTATTTGATGGATGTTATTCACGTGTAAACGCATTTGTTTTTCCAATATGGCTAGAAAGAGCTCTTCTTTGGAATTAAAATGAGCATAAACGGCTCCCTTACTAAACCCGGCATACTCTGCAATTTTATCAACAGAAGCTCCGTGAAAGCCTAATTGAGCAAAGACCTCAACAGCTGATTCTAAAAGTAATTGCCGTGTTTCCTTTTTTCTTTCTTCTTGAGTTAATCTTCGTTTGATCATTTCTCCTCCTCCGTATCTTGACAATTATATCATATAGAACTAATATACCATATAGTATATAAATTCCGTTTGGTATTTAAATTACGGAAGGAATCTATGTATTAAATAATCAGCAATAATGTCATTTTAGATTAGATTATGAAAATTATAGATAATCTAGTAAAAGGAGAGACGAGAAATAATGCAAAAGATAGATTCCCTTAAAACACCAAAACAGACTCCAGCAAAAATTTTAGCGCAAACAGTTAAAACCGGGATTATTAAATCAAACCTGATTCCAATGTTTGCTGGATTAACATTGGCATTATATACATATCAGATTAGCTTGTTTGAGAAACTTCCAGAAATAGTATTTGCTTTGATTGGCTCTATTTTAGTAATGGGTGCAGCAGGAGCTTTTAATAACTTGTATGATCGTGATATTGATTCTATTATGGAGAGAACAAAAAATAGACCCACAGTGACAGGAGAAATAAAACCAAAAGCTGTATTATGGCTAGGTATTTTAATGACCATCTTGGGATTGTTTTCTCTTGCATTAACAACTCTGCTAGCAGCATTCTTAGGGTTTTTAGGCTTATTTTTTTATATTGTCCCATATACAATGTGGAGTAAAAGAAGAACAATTTATAATACGGAGGTTGGAAGTATTTCAGGAGCAATGCCCCCTCTTATTGGATGGGCTGCTATTTATCCAGACATTACACATCCTGCTATTCTTGGTCTTTTTGTGATTACAGTCATTTGGCAAATGCCTCATTTCTATGCTATAGCTATTCGCAAACACGATGAGTATAAGGCAGCTAAAGTTCCTATGCTTCCAGTAGTCAAAGGTGTTAAAAGAACATATTTGCAAACTAATATTTATTTAATCATTTTAATTGCAATGAGTTTCCTATTTAGCTCTTTAAGCCTCGGTCTTACGTTAGTAGCACTTCTTTTAAGCATTTTATGGCTCGTCTTAAGTATTTTCGGCTATAAAAAAATGGATTCAGAGAAATGGGCAAAATCAATGTTTGTTTATTCACTTCTTCATATGACTATCTTGTTTTCGACTGTAATTATATATTCTCTTATGGGCATTTTTTTTGATTTATAAAAATTATAATTTTGTAGTCATAACACGAAAAAATACTATTCTTTCAATAGAGTATAGGAAAGGATGGTGTTTTTGAAAAGAAGACATCGATTAAGATGTCTTCTTTTACTTGTAGACTTGGTGTTAAGAAAGTTCGATGTTTTCTTTTTTTTATTATAGTGAAATTGAAATATAATAAATCAAACTGAGGTAGCACACATAGAATCTTCATCCTGGTTTATTATAAAATTCTTAAGTTGATGGGTATGGGCTAAATCCCATAAACTTTCATTGGTAGATAAGTCAAGGACTGTCCCGTAGCAGAAGCAGTTAAGTTTTTTTCTAATTCAAACCCTTCAACTGGTTCGATACAAGAAAACTTTTGTAAGAATACCTCTAATACAATTTTCATTTCTAATCGTGCAAGAGGTGCACCTAAACAAAAATGTGGACCACTTCCGAAAGTTAGGTGCTTTTTATTATTTGAGCGATGAATGTCTATAGAAAAAGGATCGCTATACATATTTTCATCCATATTGGATGCACTCATCCAAGCAATGACTACGTCACCTTTTTTTAACTCAATCCCTAATAGATTATTATCTTTTTTGACCGTACGATCTCTTTTTGAAATATGAAAGCGATATCGAAGCATTTCTTCAACGGCTTTAGGGACTAGACCTATATCCTTTCTTAGTGTTTCATATAATGACTTGTCATCATAAAGCAATGAATAGAATGTATTGGCTATTGCGTGACTAGTTGTTTCAATACCTGCCCCTAAAAGTAACATAGTTGTTTGTACAATCTCATTATCCGTAAGTTTTTCCCCATCCACTTCAGCTCGAATCAAATCAGAGATAATATCATCACAAAGGTTCGAACGTTTTTGAACTACAATAGGATACAGATATTCAAAATATTCTTTCGCTGCCTTTTGTTTTTGTTGTTCAAGGTCTTCTAACCTTTCTTTGTCGTATGGTTGGAACAAAATATCAATCCAATCTTTAAACTGACCTTGACCTTGTGCAGGTACGCCAAATAAATCGCCTATTACTAGAGCAGGTAAAGGGGATGCCAAAGCGTCCACGATATTAATCGTAGAATTTCCTTGTATGTTTTCTACAAGCTCCGTTGCAATTTGTTGAATACGGGGTTCCCACTCTTTTAAACTGCGGGGAGTGAAAGCTGTTGCCAATAAGGACCGTACTTTTCGATGGTCAGGAGGATCAAGGAACGTAATCATTGTTATAGGTGAAGTGTTTTTTTGATTTTTATTATCACCGACAAAAATACCGCTTCTAGGCCCTTGACTTGAAAAGAATTCATAATTGGTTAACACTTGCTTAACATCTTCATACTTAAACGCATTCCATGTATTTGTTTCCTCGTGAAAATAAACAGAATGATTGTGAAGCATTTCTTTATACCACTTTAAAGGGAAAAATTCTTCAGTACGCGTCTGGAAATTAGGGACTTCTTGAATTGCAATTACCTCTTTTTTCACTGATATTCCTCCTTAAAAATACAAATTTTATAACTCAATCTATAAATAGTCATATTTGGAGTACATCTCATTCCTAGCCAGCATAAGATAGAAACGATTTACTCCAAATATGATGACTAACAGTTGGTATAAATTTCTTCTTTTTGATTCGGGAATTCAAATGGTTTTAATTTATTTTTAATTTCTCTGTAGTTACCATCTCTGCGGGAACGTTAGATTCTAATTCGGAAGCCTGTTTAACTTTCTTTATAAAGAAGGAAAGTATTAATCCGATGATACCAATTCCAATGATGACAAGGTAAGCGTCATTAATCCCCTGTATAGAGGCTTCTGTAACAAGCTCTTTTTGATTCAATCCTTTAGCTGTTGCGGTAGGAACCATATCCTGCAGATGTGATTTCGTACGGCTCGTCATAACTGTCACGAGAAGCGAAGTACCGACAGCACCGGCAACTTGACGAATCGTATTGCTTATTGCTGTTCCATGTGCATTTAACCGTTGTGGCAATTGATTTAGACCTGCAGTCTGAATCGGCATCATCATCAAGGCCATACCAACGCGACGTCCTGTTGACATGAGAATCAAATAGATATAACTAGTGGAATCTGTCAAGTTGATAAAGCCCATTGTTGTAATAATGGTAATTGTCATTCCAATAATAGCTAACCATTTCGCACCAAAGCGATCGAATAGCTTACCGGTAACTGGCATAAGGAATCCCATAACCAGCGCACCAGGAAGAAGCAGAAGACCAGACTCAATGGCTGTGAAACCACGCATATTTTGGAGATATAACGGAAGTAACATCATATCTGCATACATAACCATAGTAATTGCGATATTAATGATTGTTGTTAAAGAAAACATATTGTATTTAAATACACGTAAGTCAAGCAATGGATTTTGTGATCTTAATTCCTTCCATGAAAAGAGTACAAGGGCTAAGATACCTATAGTAATCGTACCTATTACCTCTATATCTGACCAGCCAAGACTTCCAGCCTGGCTGAAACCGTAAATTAATGAACCGAAACCAATGGTCGAAAGAATGACGCTTAGGATATTAAATTTTGTCTTGATTCGGTCGGATACATTTCGGAGATAAATGAACCCCAGCACAATAACAAGGATAGTAAATGGAATCATTCCGTAAAACATCGTCTCCCATTTATAGTTATCAATCATGTATCCGGCAATTGTAGGACCAATTGCTGGTGCAAAAATGACGGCAAGTCCCACCATTCCCATAGCTGCTCCCCTCTTTTCGCGAGGGAAGATGGTCAAAATAACATGCGTAAGCAATGGCATAATAATTCCTGCACCGGCTGCTTGAATCATACGTCCGGTTAACAAGACAGGAAATCCTGTTGCTAAAGCTGAAACAATGGTTCCAGCTAGAAATATAAGCATGGAAGTTTGAAAAAGTTCACGTGTGGTAAACCGTTGCATTAAATATGCGGTAATAGGGATTAAGACGCCGTTTACTAGCATATAACCAGTTGTTAACCACTGGGCTGTTGTAGCTGAAATCTTAAATTCAACCATAAGTTCAGGAGTAGCGACACTCATGAGTGTTTGGTTTAATGTTGCAAGAAAAGCACCTAAAATCATAATGAACATAATAGGTCCTTTTTTTATCGAATTGGGGACTGTTTTAGTCTGATTATGCAATTCTTTCATATCCTTTCTAATTTTAACGTAGACTTTTTTTACAAAGTGTTGAATAATTTACACTATATAAATTACATTATTATAGATTATTATGACAACAGACAATTTTTTAATAACTGTCTATTAGTTATCACTTCTTATGCTTTCTGTTAATAAAGTTTAAGATAATAGACAGAACTTATAATATTGTAAATTTCTAATTAATAGGAAAGGTGATTAGATATGACAAACCATCCAAAGTCCCGTGTAGACCCTCGAATCATCCGTACACGCCAGTTAATCAAATCGGCTTTAATAGATCTTCTACAAGAGATGGAAATTAGCAAAATAACAGTTAATAAAATTGCAGAACGTGCGACCATTAATCGTGTTACGTTCTATCTCCATTATCGTGATATTCATGACATGTTGGAGAAAATGGCACAGGAAATGGTCGAGGATATTGAGAAGATAATGATAAGTACGGAAAACCTCTCAGATTCCTCTGAGGATATAGAATGGTTAAAACTCGTAGACCTACTTGAGTACATTGCTGACAATGCTAAATTCTATAAAGTAGTTCTTGGTTCTAGGCGAACACCGATTTTTACAGAACGCTTGTTAAATACACTTTCAGACAAAATAACAGAGAGAACAGAAAATCACCCCTTTCTCGTTACTAAAGACATGCCAAAAGATATTGTTATTTGGTACGGTTCTTCAGCTTTAATTGGCACAATTGTGAAGTGGTTACATAGGGACATGCCGTATACACCACAATTTCTTGCCAAGAAGTTGTATATACTTTTTAAGTCGAGTAATAAAGAAGTTTGAGTTGGTGTGGATTTAAAATCACTTACAGAAATCTGAAAGGTACAATTGCCTGGATCTATCGAGCGAAAAGTTCATTTATGCCATATAAAGTTACATTAAATTCGTGGCGTTTGATCCCCACAAGATTAGCCAGTAATCATACTCAAAAACAAGAGGAAAATACCAAAAAACACTAATCTTACATAAGATTAGTGTTTTTTAGTTGATGACCTTTTTTAAATTTAGTTTCTCATAGTTAAATTCCTTTCCACAAATCGAGATTACTGTGTTATCAGCCCTCACGGTTTCAACTCGATTTTTTTCTGTTAAGTAATTTACCTAAGTCATAACTCTTCTAGTGTTAGGATGCTTGCTCTTTTTCACCCATGAAAATTTTTAAAAATATACTTTAGCTATTTACTTTTTAAAGAGGAAGCATATCTTTGCCGCAAACAAAAAGAACCATAACCTTGCCAAAATGGCAAAGTTATGGTTCAAATGTGGATTCCAGTCACACTTTACTCCACTTCCATTACATCACAAAACTTTAATATCCTTTGATTACGAAAAGCATCCGTACAAGTAATCGTCTTATTTAATGGATTTATATCAGCTACTGTTATGTAATTTTTATATAGACAGCCATTTTTATAATATGTAAGTAAAACCTCTTCTTCACCTAAATATGAAATTAACAGCTTATTTTCAATCCTTTCTTTGGCATCTTGCGTTAAGATTGGACGCGAGATTTTTGTTTGCTCCTGTATCATTTCTTTAATACAGACGAACTGCTCTGGCATACTAGCCATTCGTTATCAAGACCTAAATTGTAAAAAATCATAAAAAACAAAGGATTTTACGTATTATATATGACTAATATGTAAAACAATTTTACTTCTTATTCAACAA
>NZ_VLTE01000364.1:0-301 GCF_007558965.1 Bacillus sp. HY001
AAATAAAATGAAAGGGGCGTTACATCATGGGTTATAAAAAAGTAGTGTGTACTTGAAATTTTAAAAAGTTAAGTAACTTAATTTTTCGTTTTAATAGTGTTTTCAACATATCATATGAGGATGTGAGAAGATGAAGCTTGCACAAAGAATTTTAATTATAGTTGTATTTATTTTATCTCTGTGGAATTTTTCTAATGTCAATGATGTGTTTGCCGAAGAAGTTGAATTTTCAGGTGTAACTGCTCCTATCGGGGTAAATGTGCGCGATAATAAAGATTCGACTGGAAATATAATAGATGTT
>NZ_VLTE01000365.1:0-323 GCF_007558965.1 Bacillus sp. HY001
TGGAAAATTAAAATACAGTAAAAATTTCGGTATTAGCGTTCATGAAGCAGCCGCCTTCACGATCGCAAGACGTGGATTAGAATTGCAAGAACAATTACCAAAAGAGATTATATTATTATTAAAAAACCAAATTACAACAAAACTGCGTATTCTTGTTGCTTCCATGGAAGAAAGTAAAAAGAATACGCAAAAAGTATATAAAAAATGGTTACAAACAATTCAAATGTGGAAAGAATATCACAATTGGAAATTGTGGAGCATTCTTCACAAAACTGTTTATATGAGCAATCAACAATTCGTATTTAAAATTTAAATGAGAAGGG
>NZ_VLTE01000366.1:0-242 GCF_007558965.1 Bacillus sp. HY001
ATTTGTCTAATTCTCCATTGCCATGTTAAGTATCGAATTAACCTTTTATGATATTTGTGTCTATAACTATTGTATTCAAGTGCTTTTTTAGATAATAACGCTGTTGTATTATTTGATCCGTATAAGTAATTGGTTAAAAAGCTTCCTGGCTTAATACGACAAGACTCAATGCCCATGTATTCATTAGTAACACTATGTCTCCACAATACAACTGAATCTAATACAAATAACCTTTTGATTAC
>NZ_VLTE01000367.1:0-387 GCF_007558965.1 Bacillus sp. HY001
GTTGTATCACCATACTCAGTATGAATCGTAACATCATGTAACACGCAATACTTTTCTGAATCCAATTTGCTCAATGTACGCTTCACTAATTTTTCTCCAACTTTCGCTTTCCATTTTGGTACATGTTTTTTCACAACAATATTCAATGGAATTAGAATTGCAATGAGAATTAATTCGAATATCAATACTTTCATTGTAAAATCCTCCTTTTCACACTCTTACGTTTTTGCGCATTAGACGATAGATATACGTTTCTAATCCTAAAATAAAATATGAGATACATAAGCCCTTTATCACCATCTCTACAAATCCTAAGGCTAATGAAAGAAGGAGCCCGCCCCTAAACGGAAACGGTCTTGTCACTCTTCGATTTACTGGTTTTTCAAT
>NZ_VLTE01000368.1:0-266 GCF_007558965.1 Bacillus sp. HY001
TATAAAGTGGATAATTTATTACAAATGTTTCGAGATGCATTGTTAATCTCTGAGCCAATTTATAAAACAAATGAGCTAGTATGGAATAAGTGGAATGCATACTTTAAAGATGTTGAAAACAATAATAATAAAGTATTAACCTCATCTCATGCATCTCCATCATTTACTGCATTAGTGTCTTGGCTAGAAAAAAAGCAAGAATCCGGTATTACATTAGTACAAATTTATGCGAAAATTGATTCCTATAAGGAAGAAATATATAAAGA
>NZ_VLTE01000369.1:0-372 GCF_007558965.1 Bacillus sp. HY001
CGCGCCCGAGAGGAGTCGAACCCCTAACCTCTTGATCCGTAGTCAAACGCTCTATCCAATTGAGCTACGGGCGCATATGGTGCCGAGGGCGGGGGTCGAACCCGCACGGTGGTCACCCACCGCAGGATTTTAAGTCCTGTGCGTCTGCCTGTTCCGCCACCCCGGCATGTCATATTGAAAATTGGAGCGGAAGACGGGATTCGAACCCGCGACCCCAACCTTGGCAAGGTTGTATTCTACCACTGAACTACTTCCGCAAGACATGTTTGAGTTATTTTATTAAAAGTGCGGGTGAAGGGAGTCGAACCCCCACGCCAAAGGCGCTAGATCCTAAGTCTAGTGCGTCTGCCAATTCCGCCACACCCGCATATT
>NZ_VLTE01000370.1:0-222 GCF_007558965.1 Bacillus sp. HY001
AAAGAGCTGGATTTACAGAAGTAGCAGAACGGAATTTTTTCTCCATTTTAGCTGACATTTTCCCTGTAATAATGTGCTGTCCATGAATTTTTCCTATGTTTTCATTTATCTCATCCTGTTCCTCGTATGTCGGGATAAACTGAGAAAGTTCATTAAACTGTATATCACCTCGATAATCTAATAATTCAATCATCTCTGTAATATAACGATTCCCATCATCTT
>NZ_VLTE01000041.1:0-31007 GCF_007558965.1 Bacillus sp. HY001
TTAACATTCTCCGATCCCGATTTTCCTTTTATTATACAAGAAATACCCTATAGAATAGACTTTTTTCAAGTGTCTATTCTATAGGGTACATTTTATATATCCTCTACTCTTTTTCTATTATGAAGAAACAAGAAAATACCGTCTCTCTGGTCTCCCTACACTCCCATATGTAAGCTCCGCACGAACTCTCTTTCCAGATATTAAATACTCTAAATAACGCCTCGCTGTTGACCTGCTTACTCCTACCATTGTACTTAACACTTCTGCTGTAATTCCTTCTTCATTCACTGTTAACATATGTTTTTTTATTTTTACTAAAGTTAAAGGATCGATCCCTTTCGGCGCATATTCTATTTCATGTCCCTTTACGCCTCTTTGAGACCATAAATGTTCTATTTGTTCTGTAGATAATTGATTATTTTTCTTCAGCTGCACAATCTTTTTTTGATAACCTTCCAAACTTGCTTTAAATCGATCAAACATAAGTGGCTTTACGATATAATCTGTTACTCCGCCCCGTAAAGCATGCCTCACTACATCTGTTTCCGATGCAGCTGTAATCATAATAATATCTGTATCATGTAAATTACGCCTAATATATGTAACAAGTTCCGTTCCTTGCATATCAGGTAAATACACGTCTAATAAAACGAGCTGCGGCTTCACAAGATCTAGCCATTCTTTCGCTTGTTCTCCAGTCGTTGCTGTTCCAATTACTTTAAATCCCTCAACTTTTTCAGTAAAACGACGATGAATGTCCGCAATTCGAATATCATCTTCTACAATCAATACTTCAATCTCCTCACCCATTACAATTCGCCTCTCTCTTTTGGTAATGCGATAATAAATAATGCACCACCTAAATCCCCTTTTTCGATTGCAATACTTCCATTTAAATCTTCTACTAATTCTTTCACTTTTGCTAATCCATATCCTCGCTTCCCGCCCTCTTTCGTCGAGAATCCTTTATAAAATATACTAGTAATGACTTCATCATGAATCCCTTGTCCTGAATCTTCTACTTCAATTACTATTTCTTCTCCGATATCAGTTACAAACATTCTTACCTTCTTATCATTCTCTTCATTTCTTTCAATCGCTTCAAATGCATTCGTAATTAAATTTCCTAAAATAGAAACGACATAATTACTCTCAATGTGCGGGCTTAATTTGTCTAAGCTACTTTCTCGATCTAGCATAAAATCAATCTTTAACTCTCTTGCTCTATTATAGAATCCAATTAAAATCCCACCTAACCACGGATTTTGAATTCGCTTCATAATAAATTGAACAAAATCTTGATATACCGCTGTTTCCTTATGAATAAGTTCTAAAGCATCCTCATATGATTCTAACTGAATAAGACCTGAAAGCGTATACAACAAATTGTTATATTCATGTGTTTGCGCTCGTAATGCCTCTGTATATTGCTTCGTCTGAGATAATTCTGCTGTTAATTGATCCATTTCAGATTTCAAACGCAAGCTCGATACAACGCCAGTTACTTTATTCTTTACTTTAATAGGTAGACGGTTCGCAATCACAGCCTGCCCTTTTATATTTAATTGACGATCAAACTGTTCTTCTCCAGTTTGAAATACATCTAGTATTGTTGAATTAGGAATTACATTTAAAATAAATTCTCCAATAATATTTCGTTGTCTATCTAGCGAAAGAATATCATAAGCCGCTTGATTGACTAAACTAATCATGCCATTTTGATCAATAACAATAATCCCTTCACGTACAGATTGAATCACTGTACTATGCTCTTCATATAAAGATGAAATTTCTTCTGGCTCCATCCCAAACATCATTCTTTTTATACTTCCCGCTAAATATATAGAGCCAATTATTCCAATTAAAAGACCGATTATTGTAATCCAAAATACACGCTTTCCATACACTTCTACCGCTCCATGAATATCATCCATTGAAAATCCAACAGACACCACGCCAATAATTTCATTTTCCTGATTACGGATTGGAACTTTGCCACGTAATGAAGGGCCTAATGATCCAGTTGCTCTCGAAACATATGATTTTCCTTCTAATAGAACCCCTTCGTTATCTCCACCAACCATTTCTTCTCCTATTTTATCTCGCTTAGGATGTGCATATCGAATCCCCTCTTTGTTTCCAACTACAATAAAATCAGCATCTGTATCAATTCGAATTTTTTCTGCAATTGGCTGAATAATAGAAGCTGGATCTTCTTTTTGAAAAGCTTCCGTTATTTCAGGTATAGCAGCAACTGTTTTCGCAACATGCAAAGCCCGTTTCCCAATTTGCTCTTCTACCGTTTCAGACAATATGTAATAAAATAAATAACTTGTTAATAGAAGTACGACTAGAATAAGCGTACTAATTGTTATTGTAATTCTCGGTTGTAGTTTTAACTTTTTAAATTTCAAAACCATTCCCCTAACATAATTAAAGATAGAATTTAATGAATTTACAGTCTTTTATAATTACACCTAATCATAACACGGTTACTCTATATTTCTTTATTTTTTATCTTCATAAAGCGAAACTTTAATCACCCCACAAATAGCGGAATAAAAAAAGAAACGAAGTACAATTACTACCTCGTTTCTTAACATTGTTATTACACTTTAAACTTTCCAATCATCTCTTGTAATTCTTCTGCCATTTGCGATAAATGAACTGCTGCTGCATTGATTTCATCTACTGAAGCTAATTGTTCTTCTGAAGAACCAGCAATATTTTGAACACTTGCTGCATTTTCTTCAATCGTAGCTGCAATTTCATTAATAGATGCACTAACTTGCTTTGCATCTACTGTCATTTGTTCCGCTACTTCTACCATACTATCAATTTGTACAACTGTATCATCTGTAGACTTCAATATTTCAGCAAAGCTTTGCTTCGTTTCATTTGCAACTACAAGTCCTGATTGTACTTCTGTTCCAACTTGCTTCATAGAACTTACTGTCTCTTTTATGTCAAATTGTATCTCTTTTACTAGTTTTCCAATTTCCGTAGAAGACTGTCCTGATTGTTCTGCTAACTTTCGCACTTCATCTGCTACAATTGCAAATCCTCTTCCTTGCTCTCCAGCTCTCGCAGCCTCAATTGCAGCATTTAATGCTAGTAAATTTGTCTGCTCTGCAATATGTTGAATTACCTCAAGGATTGCTCCAATTTGTTTCGATTTATCATCTAATAACACAATCACTTTATCAGATTGTGAAACAGACTCATGGATTAATTGCATTTGATTCACAGTTTGTTCAACTAACTTCCCACCATCTTCAGCCTTTTTCTTCGTATACATAGATGCTGTGGATACTAATGAAGAACTATCTGCAACACGCTGAATTCCTTCTGTAACTTCTTCTAATAATGTTGCGCCTTCTTCAACTTCTTTCGTTTGTATTTCCGCTCCACTCGACACTTGCTCTATCGCTTGTGTAATTTGTTCCGTCGCTTCACTCGTCTGCTTCATACTAGCTGTTAATTCTTCTGAAGATGCCGCTACATGACTTGCTGAAGTATTTATATTAGAAATGACCTTCTGTAATGATGCTGCCATCTCGTTAAAGCTTTCTCCTAGCTGTCCAATTTCATCCTTAGAATGAACTGTAATGGATTCTGTTAAATCGCCTTCACTAATCTTTTTCGATGATATAACAAGTTGTTTTAACGGATTAATAATAGAAGCAATGATGAAGTAAATTAAAATCCCACCAATTATTAATGAAATACCAATAACAGTTATCGTTTTATAGAAAATAGGTTCAGCTGCTTCAATAATTTCTTTTGAAGGCATAATTCCTGCTAATTTCCATCCAGTCTGCTTATTGGTTATAAAGGTAATATTGCGCTCCTCACCATCAAGTGTAAATGTAAAATCACCTGTTTCCTGTTTGTATAATTCTTTCTCCAGTTTTTCTTCTATTTTATTACCTGGCTTCAGCGTCGGGTGCGCTATTACATTTTTAGATTGGTCGAAGATTGCTACATATCCTTTTTTACCGATATTGACCATTTTCGAAGTGTTTACGATATCATTAATAATTAAATCAATACCGAGAACACCACTTTTATCCTCATTTTGTTTTGCTATTGTAATAACAATATTCCCTGTTGTCGTTGATTTATAGGGAGTTGTGATAACAACTTCTCCGCTTTTTTTCGTTGCCTCTTTATACCAATCTCTTTCTGCCGGATTATACCCGTCTGGCATTTGAATAGACGGTGATTGAATAAATTGTCCAGTACTAGATCCCGTATAAATCGCTTCTATTTCTGGATGTAATTTATTATATTCTTCTAATTTATTTTGCACATTTTGGAGCTGATCAGTTCCATAACTTACTCCATTAAATAACTTTGTAAAATATACCGCGTCTACCTTTTTACTGTCTATCTCTTTATTAATAACATTATTTAAAATCTTTACGTTATCTTGTGCTGTTTGTAAAATCGTTTCATTAAAATTTGTCTTCGCTTGTTGATAAGACGTCCAACCAATTACAATACTTGGAAGAATTAAAATGATAACAAATGATACAAGTAACTTTGCTTTTAAGCTACTACTCCTTAATTTTCCTTGAAACATGTTTCTACCCCTCCATACCGTTTTAAATGTAATTGCCTTACATTTAATTTCTTTATATAAATCTTACGATTGAAATGTATCAATGTGACTCTCTATATCTTTCTCTATTGAAGAGTTGATACATACCTTTTTCATTCTATATAATTTATATAATTAAAACAATATATAAAAATGTATATTATTCGAAATATTATAATTCACAGAAGAACCTCTAGTATCTCACTTACTAGAGGTTCTTCACTTTGCTATTCTTTATCTTTTGCTACTTCTTTTTTCTCATCTTCTACTACAGACACAACAGGTTTATCGTTTGATAATTGTTGTACTGCTCCTTTTCCAGCAAATCCTTCTAATAACTCTTTTAAGTCAATGCCAGAAGAAGCCTTTAATGTTTCTTGCATCGTTGCCATTAAATCAGTCGCATAACCTGCAACTTTTCCGGCACCGCTATTTTTACCACCGCCGCCTGTATCGACAACTGTAATTTTATCAATGTTGCTAAGTGGGCTTGCAACTTCCTTCGCATAACTTGGAAGCATGTTAAGAACCATATCCATAATTGCCGCTTGGCCATATAACTCAAATGCCTCTGCAATTTTTTGTTTCGCTTCTGCTTCTGCTAAACCTTTTAACCTAATAACATCTGCTTCCGCTGTACCTTGTGCTTTTTGTACTTCTGCTTTTGCTTGACCTTGCGCTTTTTCGATTTCCGCTTTCGCTAAACCTTCTACACGTACTTCTTCTGCACGAGCTCTCGCTTCAGCTTCAATCTTATATTGATCCGCATCTGCCTTTTTAATTTGTTTTACTTTCTCTGCTTCCGCTGATTGCTCAACAGCATAGCGATCTGCATCTGCTTTTTTCTTTACTTCTGCATCGTATTGCTTTTCACGACGCGCAATCTCTTTTTCTTCTAATTCAATTTGTTTCTCACGCTCAATGATTTTAACGCGCATTTGCTCTTCTGTAACACCTTGTTGCGCTTTCGCTTGTTGTAATTCGTAAGAAAGATCGGCATCTGCACGAGCTTGTTCTTGCTCTCTCTTATAAGATTGTACTTTTAACTCTTTATGTTTTTCAGCTTCAGCGATTTGGGCATCACGTTGGTATTCAGCTTCTTTCGCTTCTTTCTCAGCACGAGCTTTTTCAATACGAGCTTCTTTTTCACGCTCTGCATTCGCAATAGTTGCATCACGCTTAACTGTCGCAATTTGCGGCTGACCAAGTGCATCTAAATAACCGTTCTTATCCATGATTTCTTTAATTGTAAAGGAAACGATGCGAAGACCCATTTTCTTTAAATCTGTAGAAGCTACCTCATGCACCTTTTGAGCAAATTGCTCTCTATTACTATACGCATCTTCTACTGTCATAGAAGATAAGATAGCACGTAGATGCCCTTCTAAAACCTCTTTTGCTTCTATTTTCAACTCTTCTGTTTCTTTTCCTAAATATTGTTCAGCAGCTGTAGAAACTTCTTCAATGGTAGATCCTACTTTAATAATAGAAACACCGTTTACTGTAATCGGTACACCTTGTTTCGTATACGTATCACGTGTTCCCACTTCTAACTTGTAGTTTAATAGACTTAAAGGCTCTGCTCTTTGCATAATCGGAACTACGAAAGTACCGCCACCACGAATAATCTTAATCTTCTTTCCATCATCAGTGGTAACTACATTTTTCCCGCCACCAAGCCAGTTTCCAGTAACAATTAATGCTTCATCTGGTCCAACTGTTCGATACTTTGTAATGAATACTAAAATGAGTAGAATTAAAATTGCGAGTAATACTCCACCGATAATTAATGGAATCGTCATGTAAATTCCCCCTTATAATTTTGGTTTCTTTAAAGAATAAGCGATGTTCTGTACAAGCAAAACACCATCTTGGACTCCCTCGATAATAACTTCAGTTCCTTGTGAAATATCTTTCTTTCCAACTGTTTTAGCTAGGATTGCATTGTTTCCAAATTGGGAGGAAATTAATACTTCACCAAATCCTTCTGTAGGAATAGTCGTAATGACCTCTCCCTTACAACCAATGAATTCATCCATACGCTGCACAGTGTTTTGTTCTGCTTCTGCGATTGGCTTTAAAATTAATATTTTCATTATGAAAACACCAATAAAGGATATAGCAAATGCAGCCCCAAAAATAAGAATGCTATTAAAGGAAAATAAATATTCTCCTATATAACTAAGTCCACATAACATGGCGAAAAAACTAAGTAATAAAGTAACAACGGATACAGATCCGCCTCCAAAACTAAATATGGATTCAAATATATCTCCAAAAAAGATATAAATAACAGTGAGTATAGTAGCAATAATAAATCCGTATAAATAAATTGTTTCAAGTGGATAACCAAACAAAGCCATTTCTTATCCCCCTCTCTTAAACAATCCTTTTTTGTTATGTGTATGCCCCACCTCTTTCAAAGATTATAGTTCTTAATTTTCAGTTATTTACCCTTTAAAGAAAAGCCTGTAAGACAGGCCCCTAAAAAAGAACAGGAGAAACCTATTGTGACAGGCTCCTCCTAGTAAATAACCGATATATTATATATCTATATAATATACTATTTTCCACAAAAAGTAAAGTTAAACATACATTGGAAAAGCACTTATTTTACTGATAATTCGTACGTTCCATCGCCATTATCATATTTATATACATACAAATAATACTTACCTGGTTTTGCACCAAATTTTGCTTCTATATGATTTCCATTAGCTTGACCGTAAGCTGCATAATTTTGCATATCTGATTCATGGTGAAGTACCCATGTCATCCCGATTCCATACTCATTTAAAACGGAAATATCGATATCTTTCGCTGATGCTACATTAAATGTATAAACATCAGTGTGATCTCCGCCGATAAGGCTACCTTTTATAGTAGTGTTTAGCCCAATACGATTTGCTTCCTCTGGACGATTATTTGGTTCTGATTCTGTTAAACTTCCATCTTTAATCGTAACAGTTGTTTCGCTTCTGTTCTCTTTACCTTTATCATCTTTTACTCTTAACGCTACCTTATAAGTTCCTTCTCTTTCATATGCATGTACTGGATTAACCTCTGCACTTGTGCTTCCATCACCAAATTCCCATAAATAAGAAACGATTTTTCCATCTTCATCATTTGATCCATCACTTTTAAATCGAATACCTTCTTTTACAAGTCCGTTATAAGGCCCATTTATATTAACTGTTGGAGCTTTATTTTCTCCGTCATCTTTTGCGATACCGTGGAAGACTACATCATATTCAAATTGCTTTGAGCTATTCACACGGTAATTGACGAAGTATGCTGTAATAGTTTTGTAGCCACTCCATTCTTTTTGTGCCAGTTGTTCTAGCGCTTCATTTACTTTCTTACTCATTGCATTCCAGTCTTCTGCCTCACCTTTTGTTGCACTACCCGTATACGTACCTTCTAATGTAAATGTATTAAAGAATTGTGAGCTATGTTTTTTCATTTTCCCATCTTTCATAGGCATCGTATCACTAATTTCTTTCTCTACTGCTGTTAGTAATTTCGGTGCATGTTCAGCTAAATAATCATTTGCTACTTCCGGCACATTATATTTATCTTGATTATCAATTAGCTGTTGCATATAATCTTGATACTCTTTATTTAGTTTAGAATCTTTACTTAGCTTTTCACGATATACATCATAATTTTCCACGTCATTTGCACGAATTAAATCTTGAATTTTATCAAACGTTTCAAATTGATGTGTATATAAATAAGACTGCAATGCGAATGAGTAATTATAGAAATCCCAAGAACCATATTTAGCAAATAATGTTCGCTCTGCTGTATAACGGCTTGCAGGATCAGATGATAATCCACTAATAATGCTCTTTCTCGGTACTACATTATTTGTACGAGTAGATCCTGCGAAAAATTCTGCATTTCCTTCTTGGAACCAAGTTAATCTTTCATTTTGATACATATCCCCTCTTCCGAATAAACCTGGCACTTCATATCTCCCTTGAAGATAATGAGTAAACTCATGACGGAATAACTCTTCTAAACTATAAATACTTTGCTCTGGCGTACGCTCATATGTAAAGAATGTTCCTGTTTCTTCAATATAAATTCCACCGTTGTTTGTTTCATATCCATACAGTTGTCTATTTAACTGATACTCCTCTGGACTGTTATAAATTACTATCGTTAATACATCATCTGCATTGCCTGGCTCTAACGCTTTGTCATTTCCAATTACACGATGATACTGTGCTTTTACTTCCTTTGCAGCCCAGTATAGTCTCTTAATTTTTTCTTCTGATACTTTATCCCCTGTTTTAAATACGATAGATCCATCGTCAAATGTATACGTTTTTGGTAAGTACTGTTCTTTCCCTTCTTTACGTATCGTCTCTAAATCTACCGTATTCCCGCTATAATCTTTTCCATTATAATTTGTTGTAATTTGTTCTACTGCAACAAAATACGGCTCACTTAAACGCGGGTACATATGCATTGCTTGTGTAACAACCTCTAAACCTTTATTTGGATTACTATGAAACTTCCCTAAACGACTAGCGAAATAAATTCCATTATTAACGAGCCACTTGTTTTCTGGTGTTACTTCATTTAGAAGAGCGATACGATTTATTTCATTAATAAACCCATCTACTTTCCCATACCACATTGTATCTTTTGCCTCTTTACGGGTTTCAAATAAATAAGATTGCATATCATAATCAATACCTTGCATCATATCGTATACAGCTTGTCCTTTCATACGATCGTCTACATACGTACGAAGATTATCATTGTATTGTTTTAAAATATTAGCTGCGTATTGAACCGTTTCTACATCACTTGAAGCATTGCTGATTAATTTACCGTATGCAGATACGACTGAATCTTGTTCATATGTACCTAGCTTAAAGTTTGGATTTGTTGCGATTGCTTTTAAAGCAGGTAAACATTTATCCTGGAAGCTTCTCTCATTTAAATCGCTTAATTCATTATTGTAAAATGCAAGATAAAAAGCTGAACGTAACACTTCTGTAAACGTTTGAATTCCTTTTGAATCATCTTTCGTAAACGTACTACCTCGGTGAGTTAATTCATCTATAACCGCTTGCATTTTTCCTTTGTCTTTATAAAAAGCCTTTGCATCTTCATTGAACTGGAATAAGTCTGTAATTTGATTCCATTTAATACTTCCTAGTGTTTCAACCAATTCTTGATTATTCATTTTATTTAAATCAGCCATTGAATAGCTTTCTTTCATTTGCTTTACTTCTGAGCTCTTCATAATAGATGCTGGTCGCTGCGAGAAGTCTCCTACTTGTAACCGTTCTTGAAACGATAATGTCTCCTCAGCTTTAGAAACGTGCCCAATCTCATCTACTGGCTTTTCAATTCCAACCGGTCTCGAATGCAATACATTATATGGCACCTTTTCTTCTGCTGATACGTGAGTTTGAATTGCCCCCAGTGATAGAGCCATTGTACTAATGCTAAGCATTACTTTATTAATTGTTGATTTCTTGTTCATATCCTTGCCCCCTATTCAAATATTCCATTCACGAATTTAACATAAAATCTATATACAACAATATAAAATGCAATATTTCATATTATTTCTTCTTACATTTTGTACAAATCGTGAACAACCTTCCCTTTATCTAACCTCCAATAGTTATGAATCTATAGCAATTAAACAGTCCCTTCACACGTGTCAAAAAGAGAATCTTTTGACAATTCAACCTTTAATTGTTATGATTAATATAATTGTTAACTTTATTAAACAAGGGTGGGATTCTATGATAAAAAAAGAGAACAGTGTATTTTATATCTCCATCTTGCTAACAACATTATTCATCATATGGGGAATTACCCCGGCAAGTTGGATACAAGGCTATGATTTACAAAGTGTTACATCTTCCTTAAATTCATTTATCCTCAATAAATTTGGATGGTTTTACTCTCTACTTATGACCGCAATGATTATTTTAGCCACTTATTTAGCATTTTCTAAGTACGGTTCTATTCGTCTTGGTAAAGATGGAGAAAAACCAAAGTATAGTTATCCATCTTGGCTATCCATGTTGTTTGGAGCAGGAATGGGAATTGGACTCCTCTTTTATGGAATCGCTGAACCAATTTCACATTTTACAGATCCATTAACAGGAAACGCAGGTACAGAGGAAAGCGCCAAGCTCGCTATGCAATATTCATTTTTCCACTGGGGTCTCTTTCCATGGTCACTATACGCAATGGTTGCTTTAACAATTGCATATTTCACATTCCGCAAACAAAAAGGTAGCACAATTGGGGCTACAGTTACTCCATTATTTAATCGATCGAAAAATTCTCCTATCGGAAAAACAGTCGATATTTTAGCTGTTTTAGCCACAGTATTCGGTATTGTGCCATCTGTTGGGATTGGTGCTCAACAAATCGCCGGAGGATTAAGCTATTTATTCCCTTCTATTCATAACACTTTACTTACACAGCTCGTACTTATCGCCATCTTCGCTGTTTTATATTTAACAAGCGCACAAACGGGCTTAGATCGTGGGATTAAATATTTGAGTAACTTAAATTTCTCTCTTGCAGGTATATTACTCATCTCCTTTTTACTTTTAGGACCAACTGTATTTATTATGAAATATTTCACATCTACACTCGGTTCTTATATCGGAGCTTTACCTAGTATGGGATTAAATTTAGGAGCATTTAATGAAAAATCTTCTTCTTGGATTGAAAACTGGACTATTTTCTATTGGGGATGGTGGATCTCTTGGTCTCCATTCGTCGGTACATTCATCGCTCGTATTTCTAAAGGGCGCACAATAAAAGAATTTATTATTGGAGTTGTATTAGTCCCAACTCTTATATGTACATTTTGGTTTGCAGTATTTGGCGGTACGGCTATCCATATGGAAATGTTCCAATCGCTTGGAATAGCTGATGAAATTGCAAAAAACGGTACAGAGATTGGATTATTTGCTGTTATTTCACACCTACCATTCTCTACATTTTTAACGGTTATCGGGTTAATTTTAGTAGCCACATTTTTCGTTACTTCTGCCGACTCGGCAACGTTTGTTGTTTCAATGCAAACGAGTAACGGAAGCTTATCACCGAAAAATAGTTTAAAACTTATATGGGGATTAACAATCGCGATCATTGCAGCTCTTTTATTACAAGCTGGAGGATTAAATGCACTACAAATTGCAGCTATAATCGCAGCACTACCATTTTCTATCGTAGTCGTTCTTATGGTTGCTTCGCTCTTTAAAGAGCTGCGAAAAGAAGATGTTAATTCGCAAACGAAAGAAGTTCCGAAAAAAATAAAAAAAGTTATGTAACGATTAGTACCTGAATCCGTTATTACTGAGGGCGGCAAAGTAAATTAAATAAAACCCATTCGTATGAATTATAATCTTCATACGAATGGGTTTTTACTCTATTATATAGTGTTGTAAACATGCTTTCTCCTCAAAACCTACTTTCTTGTACAACTTCATCGCACGATCATTATTCGTATTCAAACATAACTCTATCTCTCTCATCCCGTGGAACGAGAAAATATAACGAATAGCAGCTTGTAATAACCGCTCTCCGACACCTTTTCTTCTACTATTTTCAGCACTTACAATAAATTCGATATTCGCTTCTTGAAACTCCGGATTTACTTCAACATATACGTAACCTTCTAACTTATCATTCTTCATACTTACAAATAATTTATTCGTATCACTTAAACGTTCGATAATTTCATTTCCTTCATAATATGTATTAGGAAAAGCATTATTGTGTAAAGAGATAAACTGCTCAAATACTTTTGGTAAAGCTTCTTCTACATTACATATACTACGTTCTTCCACAATACTATGGCTTAAACTGAAAATACTATGTCGATCTTGTTCTTTTGCATATAACTCCTTCATTAAGCGGGCACAATTATTATTTTCCACATGATAAAAACCATAAAACTTTTCAATATGAAAAGGCACCTTTTCGATAAGTTCCTTCCACATATGTAAAGCAACTTCTTCCCAATTCGCTGAAAGAATAAACGGTCCCCAAATCTCTGAACATTTTTTTACTTCATCCACATCAAATCCTAATACACCTATTAAATTATTATTCTCATAAGTAGCAACAAAAGATTGTTCCCATCCTATATCCGAAAAATCATGAATAATTGTCTGTAACAACTCCTCTTTCTCATCTCCACAATAACCAACATGATGAGTAGCATCTTTATTCATATTCGCAATAAATGCTGCCACCTCTTCAATTTTCAAAATAGAACTAACATGCATAACCTCTCCTCCTTCTCTAATACATTTACACTTTTTCCATTTATATCCTTCAAAAAAAGACATTATCATAAGCATATTTCAAAATGAAATCGCCATAATAATGTCTTCTCAAAAAATCATATAATTATTTTACGTTATAGCAAGATAATACGTTTTTATTTCTTAAATAATTTCTTTCTAAATACAAACATACTTAATGCTGAAAGAACTAATGCTAAGCCACCAAATAAAGATACATTATTTTCTTGCCCACCTGTTGCTCCTAGTGATTTCTTACTTTCTTCTTGTTTATTAACAGCTGGTTTACTTTCTTTCATTTTTTGATTCTCTACTACTTTTTCTTTCACAACTTGATTATTCACGTTTTGTTCTTGAACTACTGCTGATTGATTTACTGCGTCTTTCGATCCTTTAACTTCTTTTGCCGGTTCTTTTACCTCGACTTTCGATCCTTCAACTTCTTTTGCCGGTTCTTTTACCTCGACTTTCGATCCTTCAACTCCTGTTGTTGGTTCTTTCACTTCTTCTTTTGGTTCTTCAACCTCCGCTGCTGGTTCTTTTACTTCTTCTTTCGATTCTTCAACTTCTTTTGTTTGTTCTTTTGGCTCTTCTTTCGGTTTTTCAACTTCTTTTGTTGGTTCTTTTGGCTCTTCTTTTGGTTTTTCAACTTCTTTCGTTGGTTCTTTTGGCTCTTCTTTCGGTTTTTCAACTTCTTTCGTTGGTTCTTTTGGCTCTTCTTTTGGTTTTTCAACTTCTTTTACTGGTTCTTTTACTTCTTCTTTCGGTTCTTCAACTTCTTTTGCTGGTTCTTTTACTTCTTCTTTTGATTTTTCAACTTCTTTTGTTGGTTCTTTTGGCTCTTCTTTCGGTTTTTCAACTTCTTTTGTTGGTTCTTTTGGCTCTTCTTTTGGTTTTTCAACTTCTTTTACTGGTTCTTTTACTTCTTCTTTCGGTTCTTCAACTTCTTTTGTTGGTTCTTTTACTTCTTCTTTCGGTTCTTCAACTTCTTTTGTTGGTTCTTTTACTTCTTCTTTCGGTTCTTCAACTTCTTTTGCTGGTTCTTTTACTTCTTCTTTTGTTGGTTCTTTTGGCTCTTCTTTCGGTCCTTCAACTTCTGGTGTTGGTTCTTTCGGTTCTTCTTTCGCTACTATATTTTGCATAACCGTACCACTGAATAATAGAGATAGACCGTGATAATTTCCGTTTAAGGAGAATGCATAAACTTTTTCTCCTGGGGTTTTCCATACGACTGTTCCTCTATCGGTAACGATACCGTCTTCACTCTTCAGTTCAATATCTTCGAAGATTTCTCCCTCTAAATCGTAGATAGGAATTTGGATTTCTTGATTCATTTGTCCATCTTCTAAAACAATTTTTTGGTTTTTAATATCAACTGTTATCCATTGAGCCAATTGAATGACCGGTCGTACATCACGAATCTCATTTCCAGCTAATTTCAAGCTAAGTAAATCAAGCATAGAAGATAAAGTAGAGATATCTTTAATTTTATTATCAGATAAATTTAACCACTGTAAGTTTTTCAAGCTAGCTAATGGAGAGATATCTCGTACTTTATTGCCCATCATTTCAAGCTTATTCAATTTGCTAACTTTGCTAATCTCATCTAAATTATTGATTTCATTATTATTTACTAACAATGCATCTAGATTTTCCAATTGATGAATTCCATCCAAAGCAGCATTATCCAGTTTATTATTTGATAGGTCTAGAGTTTTTAATTTCTGCATCTTAAATAGTTCGGGAACATTTTTTATACTGTTATTGCTAATATTTAATTTTTCAAGATTCTCTAATGAATGAAGTGGTTTAATATCTTCAATTTGATTATAGGATAAATCTACTGACTTCAAATTTCTCAAACCTGAGATAAATTCCACATTTTTCATATTAACATTTTGTAATGTCAATTCTTCCATATTTGTCATTAATTCTAATCCAGAAAAATCTGTTATGCCCTCTTTTTTCCCATCCGTAATTTTCAAAGCCTTAACTGTTAATAAATCTTCTTTCGTTATAGGTGTATTTACATTTTTACGTTCAAAATTATGTTTATTCATGTATTGTCTTAGTTTCATATCTTGAATTACGTTCGAACTCTCTTCTCGTTTTTCAACGATATTTTGTATTACCCTTCCTTGGAACCTTATCTTACTTTCGCCAGTATCCATCTTAAATTCATACGTTTTTTCTCCAAGGCTATTCCACTTTATTGCTCCGTTCGTAATACTTCCGCCTTCACTCTTCCACTCAATATTTTGAAGTGCTGTCCCATTTAAATCATATACAGGAATTTTCACTTCTTCATTCATGTAGGCTTCATCTAAAAAGACTTTTTGTCTTTGAGCATCAATCTTAATTCGTTTTCCTAATTCATGAATAGGTCTTATATCACGAATCTCATTTGTCGCAAGTTTTAAATCATATAAATTGTTCAAATTACTAAGTGGTGATACATCCGAAACATAGTTTTCTTCTAAGTTAAGTGATTGTAAGCCAGTTAGTTTAGATAGTGATGCAATATCTTTAATATCATTTTTTTGAAGATCAAGTTCCACAATGCCACTCATCTTACTAATTGGTTCAATATTTACAAGCCCATTACTTCCTACCCCTAATGTCCCTAACTTATTCATTTGCTCAATGCCTGTAAGATCAGTAATCTTATTATTACTTACATATAGCTTTCTTAAAGAAGAAACATTATATAAAGGCTTTATATCACTAATTTTATTACCTGATAAGTTAATTGTTCTAACCTTTTTAAGTTGACTCAGTGGAGTAATGTCAGCAATTCTATTATTTTGTAGCTCTAATATATCCAGTCTTTCTAAGTTTACAAGCGGCTCGACATTTTCTATTTTATTAAAAGATAGATCAACTACTTTTAAACGTTTTAGCTGTGAAATAGGAGCTATATTTCGTACATCAGACCCTTGTATTATTAGTCTTTCTAGATTTTCCATATACTCTAATCCTTTTAGACTCTCAATTCCTTGACCTGCATATATATTTAACTCTTTAATTTCTTTTAAATCTTCTTCAAATATAGGTTCATTTACATCTTTTCTATTTAATACATTTTTATTAATTACTTGTTGTAATCGTTTATCACGTATGATATTTTGTGTATCTTCAATTTGCTCTTCTTCATCCTCTTCTATATCGTTTTCTACAAATGTACGCATATTTACTTCAAACTGAATTTTGAATTCCTTATCGTACCCTAAAGTGGGAATTAAAATATGCATTTGCATATTATATCTTTTTCCTAACTCACCTACTTCGAATTGTATAACTTTCGTTCCATGTTTTCTTTTATCTTCTGAAAGCACCTTTACATCATGGAAGACACCTGGCTCTTTACTATCTTCGACTTTCAGATAGTCAAAGAAATCACTATCTTTTAATGTTGCTGTAATTATTCTTTTCCCATTTTCAATCGTCAGCTTTGGATCTTTTATATATACAGTTGCATATGACTCTTCATTTGAGTTATCTTTATAAGCCTTAATTACTGCATCAAAAACATGCTTTTTTGGACTTTGTGCAGCCATATTCTCTGTAGCAGCAGTAGCCGCTAAGACCGGTGTTGCATAAACCGCAAACGGCAACGATAATGTCGCAGCCACTAACATTGCATTTATATGTTTTCTTTTATTTTTTTTCAACTTTACATCTCCTCCAAAATATATAAATCTAAATGTAATCATATCTCGAATAAATGATAATGATTTTCATTTTCATTGTCAACTAGAAAAATAAAAAGTTTACAAAAAAATAACCCCTTTTTAAAGGGGTTATGCCATTTTCTCTCCTGATTCTTCTCTAAAGAAGCTTTTCATTGCGTGGAATACATCTGCTTTTTGCTTTAAAATATAATATCTGAAATTCTCATCTTTAATATTTTTATAGGCTGACATGAGGGTACTGTGGCGATTGTATTGATTCACTTCTCCATAGCCAAACATATTACACTTCTTCATCAACTCTTCAACAAGCTTTACGCATCTAGCGTTATCTGATGTTAAATTATCACCGTCTGAAAAATGGAATGGATAAATATTATAGCGGTCTGGTGAATATTTATTATCGATTAACTCGAGTGCTTTTTTGTATACAGAAGAACAGATTGTTCCGCCACTTTCTCCTTTTGAGAAAAACTCCTCCTCTGTAACGACTTTTGCCTCCGTATGATGGGCAATAAACTCAATATCTACTGTTTCATACTTCGTTCTTAGAAATCTTGTCATCCAGAAAAAGAAGCTACGTGCCATATACTTCTCCCATATTCCCATCGATCCACTTGTATCCATCATCGCTAATACAACTGCTTTTGAATCTGGTTTTAATACTTCATTCCAAGTACGGAATTTTAAATCTTCTTGGTGAATTGGATGAAAGGATGCTTTACCACGCATTGCATTTCGTTTATATGCAGATATCATCGTTCGTTTCTTATCAATATTTCCCCATAATCCAGTTTTTCTAATATCATTAAATTCAACATGCTCAATCCGGTTTTCATCCATTTCTTTTCTCTTTAAATTAGGCAGCTCTAATTCTTTGAAAAACGCTTGCTCTAATTCTAAAATAGAGACTTCAGCTTCATAATAATCCTCTCCAGCCGCGTCCCCTGCTCCTTGCCCTTTTCCTGGTCCTTTTTGCTTTTGACCACCTGATCCATCTCTCGCAACGACATCACCAACTTTGCTGTCACCATTTCCTTGCCCAACGTGTTTGTTTTTATCATAATTGTATCTAATCTTATATTCATCTAGAGAACGAATTGGTATTTTTACAACATCCTTGCCATTAGACATAACTATACTTTCCTCTGTTACAAGATCGGGTAAATTATTCTTAATTGCCTCTTGTACTTTTTCTTGATGGCGTTGTTGGTCGTCATATCCTTTGCGATGGAGGGACCAGTTTTCCTGTGAAATCGTATAATTTGGTTGGTTTTCTTCACCCATTTCTTTCCCTCCTTACTGTAATTGTCTTTCTATATGAACAGCAAGCTAGAAATTTTATTTTATACTGTGCAAGCAAGAATGAAAGGTAACTGCCCATCGAAATTCATCCCATAAACATATATAACGTTTTTCATATAATACCCCGAGCATTCTAAACAAAATTTTGCCACTCACATACTAGAAAGAAACATTCAGCCGTTGATAAGAAAGAAACACAATGCATAGTTGCACACATTTACACTTTGCAACATATTGTATTGTGTTGGCTTTTTTCGTATGAATGGTTGGTTACTCTATCATATGCATATTGTAAAAATAATTGACAATAAATTCATGAAATTGCATCTTAATTTATTATATTTGGACAAGGTATGACACTTTACACATATGAATGGATAATAAAACGCTGTCCCGCAAAATACAAGAGACAGCGTTTTGTTATCAAACTATCGGTTTAGCAGGCTACCTACATAGCGTAATAATTCATTCGCAGATGAAGAATTATAGCCGTGCTCATCAATTAGGCGTGCAACAACATCATTGATTTTCTTAAGCTGATTTTCGTCTGGCGTTTTCGTTGATGTTGTAATTTTCACTATATCTTTTAAATCAGCAAATAGTTTTTTCTGAATCGCTTCGCGAAGACGCTCGTGTGAATTATAATCAAAGCGTTTTCCTTTACGCGCATAAGCAGAAATGCGAATTAAAATTTCTTCACGGAATGCTTTCTTAGCATTTTCTGAAATTCCAATTTGCTCTTCAATTGAGCGCATTAGCTTTTCATCTGGACTCATTTCTTCACCTGTTAATGGATCACGTAATTTTGATTTATTGCAATATGCTTCAACGTTGTCTAAGTAATTATCCATAAGTGTCTTCGCTGATTCTTCATATGAATACACGAATGCTTTTTGTACTTCTTTCTTCGCAATTTCATCATATTCTTTTCTCGCTAATGAGATGAAATTCATATAACGCTCTCGATCTTCATTACTAATTGACGGATGCTGATCCAACCCGTCTTTTAGCGATCTAAGTACATCTAATGCGTTAATAGATGGTACCTCTTTTCGAATAATTGTAGAAGAGATTCGGTTAATAACATAACGAGGATCGATACCTTTCATACCTTCATCTTGATATTCACGTTGTAGCTCCTCTACATCAATCGCGTTATAACCTTCTACTGTTTCTCCATCATATAAACGCATCTTTTTAATTAAATCAATATCCGGACGCTTCGGATCTTTTAAACGAGTTAAAATCGTAAACATTGCTGCAACGCGAAGTGTGTGCGGTGCAATATGCACATTGGATACATCACTTTCACGAATCATTTTTTCATAAATATGTTCTTCTTCACTCACTCGTAAATTATATGGAACTGGCATTACAATAATTCTTGAGTGCAATGCTTCATTTTTCTTGTTTGCTATGAAAGAACGATACTCCGTTTCATTCGTATGCGCTACAATTAATTCATCTGCTGAAATAAGCGCAAATCTTCCCGCTTTGAAATTCCCTTCTTGCGTAAGCGATAATAAATGCCATAAAAACTTCTCGTCGCATTTTAACATCTCTTGGAATTCCATCATCCCACGGTTTGCCTTATTCAATTCTCCATCGAAGCGATATGCTCGTGGATCTGATTCTGAACCATATTCTGCGATTGTTGAAAAGTCCAGACTACCTGTTAAATCGGCGATATCTTGTGATTTAGGATCAGACGGGCTAAATGTACCAATCCCTGTACGGCGATCTTCTGAGAAGAAAATACGCTCTACAACTACATCCTCAATTCTTGAACCATATTCTTGCTCTAGGCGCATAACGTTTAGTGGTGATAGATTCCCTTCAATTCTAACTCCATACTCATCAAAGAAATCATCTCGTAAATGATGCGGAATTAAATGAAGTGGATCTTCATGCATTGGGCAGCCTTTAATTGCAAAAATTGCTCCTCGATCTGTTCGGGAATATGTTTCTAATCCTCGTTTCAACATCGTAACTAATGTTGATTTCCCCCCACTAACAGGACCCATTAATAATAAAATACGTTTTCTAACATCTAATCGTTTTGCAGATGGATGAAAATATTCTTCTACAAGACGTTCTAAAGCATCCTCTAATCCAAATAGCTGATTACTAAAGAAGTTATACTTTCTTCTACCATCTACCTCTTCAATTCCAGCATCTTTTATCATATTGTAAATGCGAGAGTGTGCTGTTTGAGCCACCCATGGTCTTTCCTTCACAAGCTCTAAATACTCCGCAAACGTACCTTCCCATTGTAAGCGTTCTTCTGCTTCTCGATGCTGTTCAATTTTTTTTAGAATATCCATTATAGCTCCTCCCCCATCTCCTTGTTCAATCGGATTATTATAAAAGGTATGCTAGGATGTCCTCAAACATTCTTTAAATCAAAATGAAATATACAGTAGTGCAATAAAATTCTCTCCAAAATTCAAAGAAAATTCTGTATAATATAGGTATTAAAGATTTTACACCGCTATTCATTTTAAATAAATTCTTTTCTTCCAAGAACCTTACATACATTTCGATTCATATTTAAGATTCATAAACTGAAAAATTAGGAGGGATATTAGTATGAAATTATTATTAATTTTAGGTGTATCACTCACATTTCTTACAGCTATTTTTACATCTGGTTACAATGATAAACCCGGTACACATAAAAAGTGATGTGCTTTTGGCACATCACTTTTTTTTATGAATTATTTATAATACACATTTTCCACATCGTATTTTGATAGTGGTTTGCTATAATAATAACCTTGTACAAACTTCACATTCTTTTCCTTCAAAAATTGTATTTGTTCTGCCTTTTCTACTCCTTCTGCAATTACATTCAATTCCAAAGTATGAGCTAAATGAATAATCGCAGCCGTAATATTCGTATCACGTTCATCTACATGTATACCTTCCATAAAAGAACGATCGATTTTCAAAGTATCAATTGGATACGTTTTTAAATAACTTAAAGATGAATATCCCGTCCCAAAATCATCTAAATGAATCTTTAAATTTTGTTCTTTTAATTGTAGCA
This sequence comes from Bacillus sp. HY001, assembly GCF_007558965.1. NCBI lineage: Bacteria > Bacillati > Bacillota > Bacilli > Caryophanales > Bacillaceae > Bacillus > Bacillus sp. HY001. Next base: position 20,950 of record NZ_VLTE01000041.1, read on the forward strand.
ATACTCTTTTCGATATGTCTTTATGTATAAGGGCTCCTTCTGTAACCTCTATTGCTAATAAATGAGCTGGTACATTGTACTTATATAACGCTCGTGTAATCATCTCTATTAGTGTAATAGAACGAAAGTGCCTGGCTGAAATATTAACTGCAATCGGGACCACTTCATATCCTTTATTTAACCATTCACGTATTTGCTGACACACTTCATTTACTACCCATTCATCAAGCTTAATAATAAATCCTGTTCTTTCTGCTAACGGAATAAATTGATTGGGAGAGACAAATCCTAATTCTTTATTCTCCCACCTTATTAAAGCTTCCATACTAACTATTTTTTTCGTGTCAATATTCATTTGTGGCTGATAATATAAGAAGAATTCGTTTTTTTCTATAGCACGATGTAATTGGTTTTCTATTATAAATCTTTGTTCACGTTCACAATCTAATCCATTGCAATAAAAATAATAATGTCCTTTTCCTTTTTCTTTTGCTTTTTCCAAAGCAGCATCAACTCTTTGGAATAATATTTTTTCATCCTCTCCATCTGTTGGAGCCATTACAATTCCGATTGACGCACTTAAATACACGTCCTCTTCTTCGATTACAAAATGTTCACTAATCTTTTTTAGTATGCTTTTTGCAACTACCTCTACACGTTCTTTCGTGATATTTTCTATTAACATAACAAATTGATCATCGTGTTCTCTAAATAAGTACATACCGTCTATTTTAAAACTGCTTAAACATTCTGTAACTTTTTGTAATACTTTATCTCCTTCTTTATGGCCAAAAGTATCATTAATAAGATGAAATTCATCTAAATCTATAAAAATAAACGCAAAATCTATCTTCTCATTTAAAAAACCATTTAACTTATTTGTACATGAAATTCTATTCATTAATCCTGTTAACTGGTCATAATAAGCTAAATATTCCGTTCTCATCTCATTTAATACTTGCCTTGTAACATCCCTCGTAACAATATATATCCCGACAATTTCCCCGTTCACAATAATTGGAATAGTTCTTAAAGAAATATAGAGCTCGTACCCTTCTTTATGAACATATTTCTTTGAAACAATTTGCTTCGCTTTTCCTTGCATGGATCCTTTAAATATAATTTGGAAATCTTTTTCATATTCTTTATTAATAAATTCAAAAATAAATTTATTGTTTAATTCTTCATATCGGTATCCAAATATTTCATACGTCGCTGGGTTTGCATATGTAATTCTACCTATAGAATCTATAGATATAATGGAGTCATTATTATATTCTAGTAATGACTTAAATAGCATTTGTTTTTCCTCTATTTCAATCTTCTCCTCAATTTGAGCTGTAATATCCCTCGTAATACAAATAATAAACTGACATACTCCTTCTTCATCAAATACAGGATTAAGTGAAGATTCATAATGTAAATTACCAGTTGGTAAACTAACTACATCACAAAAGGTATGTGCTTTCGCTTCGCTCGCTACTTTTGCATATTGCACTTGTAATATTTCCGCCGTATCTTCCGGTAATACTTCAGCGAACGTTTTTCCATAACATTCTTCGCTTAGCTTCGCATAATCCATACCTATCTTATTTACATAAATATATTTAAAGGTTTCATCATCCATAACTTTCACAATAAATACTAAATCTTGAATAGCATGTAATAATCCTCTTCTTATTAAATCCATATCTATCATACTTAAAAAGGTATTTTGATTACTATATTGTTCCTTCATATTTATCTCAACCCGTCTAATCTATTTTTATTCATATATCCCCATTCTATATGAATATGTACCCTTTTTTAAATGTATGACTATATATTATTTTTATTTTTAGAAAAAAAGTCGCCATATGGCGACTTTTAATAAACAATTTCTAAATCTAATCCTGGATAATTTTGTTGACGGAATGCTTCATAAATTAAAATAGCTGCTGTATTAGATAAATTTAATGAGCGCACTTTATCAGTCATTGGAATACGTAAACAATGATCGAAATTTTCTTCGATTACATTAGCTGGTAAGCCGTTTGTTTCTCTTCCAAATACAAAATAGTAATCCTTCTCACGCTTGCTATAATCAAACGCTGTATGAGCTTTCTCGCCATACTTTGTTAAATAGAAGAATTCACCGTCTTTATTTTTCTCATAAAATTCTTCAATTGAATCATAATACGTAACTTTCACGTGCTGCCAATAATCTAATCCTGCACGCTTTAACATTTTATCATCCGTTGAAAATCCAAGCGGTCTAATCAAATGTAATTCTGTTCCAGTTGCTGCACAAGTACGAGCAATATTCCCTGTATTTGCTGGAATTTCTGGTTGATATAAAACAACATGTACTCCCACGCGATATTCACCTCTATTTTTTGTCTACTACGTATTATACCACTTGAGCGAAAAATCTCTACCCATTAATAATGTGAAAGAATTTATATTTCATTTGTGGTGTATATTTACTAGAATCTTCATAGTTCCAATAACGCCGACGGCTATTCGCTGAATGTGCATTTACAAGTGGCATACCATCTGCGTCTTTTGCTACTACAATCGTCGTATGATTCCACCTACCATCATCCTCAAAATCATAAGCAATGACATCACCAAGAATAAGATCCTCTGGCCTTTCTACCGCTTCTGCTCGAAGCCCTGTTGTAGAACCTGATAAATACCAATAAAAAGAGTGTGCGACAGCCCAGCTCCAACTCCACTGATTCTCCCTTTGCCACCATCCTTTACGAATATTAGGATATCCATTCATTGGTACTTCTCCAGTATGAAGACATTGAGAAATAAAATTCGTACAATTATCAGGGAAATTACGATATACAGGGTTTCGATCATCCCACCAACGCTCTGCATATTTAACTGCCTCTAAACGATTATACTGATAAGAACCATACTTCTCTTTTATAACTTCTCTTTCTAACGTCTCACTCATGCCAACTGCTTCTGGCACTTCAATAGCATAATCACCTATTATCCGGCTATTATTTAAACAAACTCTTCGTTTTAGTTGTTCCTCTTCGATATAAAATAATTCTTTATGCTTAATTAAATATTTAAAATGTATTTGATAATCAATTTCTTGATGATTGCTATTATTTAATTGTCTCATGAAAGAAATGTCCGCAGTTGCTTTCACTATATGTGCATTACGCTTTTGAAACAATTGTTTCTTTCTCTGTGCTATCTGGAATAAATCTTCAGCAATCCCCTCTACATTTGTTCTTTTTTCTGTTATATAGGCTAAAAATTGTTGTACTTGCTTTTCAATATTTATTTTTACAACCATTTCGTCTCCCTCCCATATTACAATATGAAAAAGGGAGATATTATCTACTCTTTTTTCTGCGCTAACAATTCAAGTCCGCGATTCATTTCATGAAGAACCTCTTCATCTTTCTCACGCTGCATTGCTTTTTCAATGGCTTCGCCCACGCCATCTCCACCAATTTTCCCAAGTGCCCATGCTGCCGTTCCGCGAAGTACTGGTCTTGGGTCATCTTTCATAACACCTATTAAATCAGGAATTGCTGATGCCTCTTTAAAATGAGCAAGTGCCAAAATTGCATTTCGTTGCAACGGCTTTTTACCTCTCCATGAACCAGACATAATTCCATATTTCTCTTTAAAATCACGATTACTAATTGTTAAAAGTGGTGTTAATAGCGGCTTAACTAACTCAGGATCCGGTTCCATCTCAGGGTGGTTATGAAAATCCATTCCTTTGTTTTTTGGACAAACAGTCTGACATGTATCACATCCATATATACGGTTTCCTATTTTATCACGATATTCTTCCGGTAGGAATCCTTTCGTCTGTGTTAAAAATGCAATACATTTCTTCGAGTCTAACTGTCCTCCTTGTATTAAAGCACCTGTAGGACAAATATCAATACATTTCGTGCAGCTCCCGCATTGATCTTCTATTGGCTGATCTGGTGGGAATGGAACGTTTGTAATCATTTCTCCTAAATATACATACGAACCAAATTCGGGTGTAATAATAGCGCAATTCTTACCACTCCACCCAATACCGGCACGCTCCGAAACAGCTCGATCACTTAACTCTCCCGTATCAACCATTGACTTAACTTCTATATCGGGAAGTTTTCCGATTAAATATGCTTCTAATTTTTGCAAACGATCTCGTAAAACAAGATGATAATCTTGTCCCCAAGAAGCACGACAAAAAATCCCGCGGCGTTCTCCACGCTTACTTAATGGTGCATTTTTTAATTTTGAAGGATACGCTAATGCAATCGCAATAATTGATTTTGCACCAGGTAGTAGAAGCTGTGGGTTCGTTCTCTTTTCTATATCAGGCTCTTCAAATCCAGATTGATAATTTAATTGTTGCTGCTGGATTAAGCGCTGCTTTAATTCCTCAAATGGTGAAGCACTAGCAAAGCCTATTTTATCTATACCAATTGTTTTACTATACGCAATTACATCTTGCTTTAATTGTTCAAAATCCATTCTTAATCGCCTCCTCAGATGAATCCATCCCTTATGTAACGACTATATTGGTTAGTAATTCACTTTTGGAATACTATTCTTTACTTCTATTTTCGCATACAATTATCTTTTTCAAACATTAAAAAACGCAATGCCTCGTTTATCTTAGAAACGAAACACTGCGTTGATCACAATTTATAGAAAAATATTTAATAAAATTTGGAGCGGGTGAAGAGAATCGAACTCTCGACCAGAGCTTGGAAGGCTCTTGTTTTACCACTAAACTACACCCGCAAATATGAAATAAATATAAGATATTAGAATAACTTATGTAAAGTAGTATAGCATGTTAAAAAAACGGAAGCAAGAATTTTATCGAAAAAAGTCGAAAAAGTGATGAGTAGCTCATCACTTTTTCAATTCTTTATCAATCGCCTTCTTCATACTATCGAAATCAGGGTTTGCAAGATTTCCGTTTATGTATACTGAAGGAGCACCTTGAACTTTTAATTTTTGAGCACGATCTGAATCTTTACGTACTTTTTCTTTTATTTCTTTACTGTGTAAATCTTTCTTAAATTGTTCTACATCAACTTTTGGAAGCTTCTCTTTCACAATGTTAAGAAGTAATTCTTCTGTAATCCATTCTTCCGTGTCTTTCTTTTGACTTTGATAAATCTCATCATAGAAAGTCCAGAATGAATCTTGATCTTGTTTATAAATTGCTTCACCAGCTGCTGCACCTAAATCAGAGTCTTTTCCAATAAACGGGAAGTTAATAAAATATAACTGCACTTTACCTTTATCAATATACTCTTCTTTTAATCGTGGTAATACTGTTACATCCCAAGTACGACACGCAGGACATTTGAAGTCTCCAAATTCAACTACCTTAACTGGTGCATCATCTTTCCCTAAAGATTGTTGTGTGGAATAAGCAAACATCTCATTCCCTTTATCTTTTTTGTCATTTATGATGCTATACGCAATTGTTCCGATTACAATCAATACTGCGATAGAAAAAACTATACCAAGAGCCATGAGTTTGTTTGATTTCATATACATTCCTCTTTAAATTCATATTCTGTATACAGCATTGTACACAATACACATAATATCAACACTTATATGCGTCACGCAATGAACACGCTCACATAAATTACAAAAACAGAACATTTGTGACAATATTGTGTCGCCTTTTGTCACAATTTATTCAAAAAAAGAAGCTCCTATGTAGGAACTTCCTTTAGCTTACTGCTTTTTCACGCGCATTATTTAACATCGACTGCTCTGTTTTGATATCATGACGAATGACTAACTTCTCACTAACTGCTTGCACATACTCATCATGATTGATATAGCCTTCTTTCTCCATCAATCTCAAAACGACATTTCGTCTCTCTACGGCCTTATCATAATTTTGTGCAGGCGAGTAATAAGCAGGTGCCTTTACTACAGCAGCCATCATTGCACTTTCAGCCAGCGTTAATTGGCTTACTTTTTTACCGAAGTAAAGGTTTGCCGCTTTTTCAATTCCCCATGCTCCTTCTCCGTAATAAATATTGCTTACATACAATTTTAAAATTTCATCCTTCGTAAATGTGCGTTCAATTTTTTTCGTATAGAAAATCTCTTTCCACTTACGAGAAAATGTACGTTCATTTGTTAAAAAAGCATTTTTGGATAACTGCTGTGTAATTGTGCTTCCGCCTTGCACAACACCACCAGCCTTTATATTCTCAACAGACGCTCTGACAATCGCTATATAATCTAAACCGTTATGATGATAAAACCTTTTATCTTCTGTTGCAATAAATGCATGTGTTAATGATTCTGGCACCTCTAACTTAGCCGGTACATGTAATTTACTAATATCACTTTGCTCGATCATTACATTTCCAACGAATAATAACGTACAACTTAACAATAATAATAAAATAATGGCTTTATAAAAGAATTTAGTCATTGGATTTAATGCAACTTTTTGATGATAGTTCACCCTAGATAATACTCGTTCTTTCATCTTGAACACCTCTTTTCCACACAGCGTATAACTCTTACTTTAAGAATACCTTGTTGTAAAAAAACATCCCATCGATTTCTCTTACACGTACCTTACATCATTGTAAGGTATAAAGTGAAACTTTAATCAGCCCTCCCCAATCGGGCTGTCCGGCAAATAACGGGGTAAAAAAGTATTGTATCACAGTCTTTTTTTATCTACTATTCATCTGAAATATTGAATATAGAGTATGCTAAACCAATAGTAGAGTATACCTTAAGCCTATACTTCCCTATTAAAACACCCTATTTTCATTATATCATCTACAAATATATATATTTGTAAGTATCTAGTAATCTAAATGTATACAATATATCATACATTATACAGAACAAACGTTCTTAAAATCAATACTAGCACTATTATTATTTTGACCTTTTTCTTAAACAGTATACAAAAAAGAGTAGTGATTTGATTGTATCTCAAACCAGCTACCCTTTTCTTTATAATCTAGCTATTAAATTATACGGCTGCACTTCCCACGTTTCGTATGGAATAAAATGTGTCGCTCTCATCGCATCAATCGTTCTGGATTTCATATGAGGACGCGTTATGTACTCATCTATGTTCTCTTCATTTAAAGCAACAAATTTAGCCTCTTGTATTTCTTCAGGCTGAATTTGTATTTCACCGCTCACATATGCGACTTTAAAAACAACAGATAAAATATGCATAGAAGCATTATAGTAAACACCTGTAACTCCAAGCGGCTTCACAGTCAAACCCATCTCCTCAAACATTTCCCTACAAACTGCTTTATCGAGCGCTTCTCCTTCTTCCACGTATCCGCTCGCCAATGTACTTTAGCCAATAACACTTCACCTTTTTCATTTGTTAAATAGCCTGCTACGGCAACGATATGCTTTGGTGTTTTATATTCCATATTAAGCCTCCTAGCAATAATGATTATTTCACATATCCCTATAAGCATATTCCCTGTCTACAACAAAATACCTTTACTAATTCATCAACTTAATTAACCTCATAAAAAAAGCCCCCTATCCGTTAAACGAACAGGGGGCTTCTATCGGATTATTCTCCTAAGTCTACGTTGTGGTAAACTTGTTGCACATCTTCTAGATCTTCTAATGCATCAACCATTTTTTCAAATTGTACTTGAGCATCTTCAGGAAGTTCTACATCACTTTGTGCAAGCATTGTTAATTCTGCAACTGTGAATTCTTCAACACCAGCATCTTTAAGTGCAGATTGTACAGAATGGAATTGATCAGGTTCAGCATACACGATAACCGCATCTTCTTCTTCAAGAATATCACGTGCATCTACATCTGCTTCCATTAAAATTTCAAGAACTTCATCTGATGTTTTACCTTCAAGACCGATAACAGCTGTCGCATCAAACATGTAAGCTACAGAACCGTTTACACCCATGTTACCACTGTTTTTGCTAAATGCAGCTCGTACATCTGCTGCAGTACGGTTTACGTTATTTGTAAGTGTATCTACAATTACCATAGATCCATTTGGTCCGAATCCTTCATAACGAAGCTCGTCATAATTTTCTTCTGAACCGCCTTTTGCTTTTTCAACTGCACGATCAATAATTGTTCTTGGTACATTGTATGTTTTCGCACGTTCTAATACGACTCTAAGCGCTTGGTTTGATTCTGGATCTGGCTCACCTTGCTTTGCTGCCACATAAATTTCACGTCCAAATTTCGCGTATATACGGCTTGTATTTGCATCTTTTGATGCTTTTTTATCCTTAATATTATTCCATTTACGACCCATACTTTCCACTCTCTTTCCCGTTTTAAATCTACATAAAAATATTAATATGAAATATAATGTGTATTCAACACATTTTTAAAAGAAATATAAAAAGTTCATTTTTGATTCATATTACAGACATAATATAAATCACTATCATTTTGTTCTTTCGACAAGTTATATTATACATGAATTCCTACGTTTATTACGAATTTTAGAAGCACATAGCACAATTTAACAAAAAAACTCTAACATTTCTGTTAGAGTTTTTTTATATCTTTGATAACAATTTCCATAATATTACCATAATTACTTTCTATCTTTGTATAATAAAAACAGGAAAAAATTTGAAGGGAAGATGGGGGGAGAATTATGACACATTCAAATGAGAAAAAAGAACATGGTCTTAAAGGAATTGAAGAGAAGTTAAACCCAACTATCTATCAAATAAGATTTATGAAATTAGATGAACCAATTCAATTTGAGTCGTTTCCTGAATTAAAGGAATTAGGGGACTGGTTGAGTACTTCAACGCACATGTGGGCGTGCCGCTCAACCATGTACAAGTACAACAAAGAAGAGTTTAAAAAGAGGTTTTTAGAAATTACAAACTTAACCGTTGATAATGTACTAATATCTACTGGCGCTGTCGGATTTAATTTCATGTCACCGGGGTGGAGAAATTTGCTCTAGAGTGCTTGAAGGGAATATTGTATAGAATACCGGAATTAAAAGGATAAAAATGAATGTTTATTTTTATCCTTTTAATGTTTCCGCACACTTTTTGTGCTTATTTTGTCACGCGAAGAAAACAAAAAAAAACTCTATACAGTTAGTATAGAGTTTTTTACGCCGTTCATGATACCGATGGTCGGGGTCGAACCGACACTCCCGAAGGAACACGATTTTGAGTCGTGCGCGTCTGCCAATTCCGCCACATCGGCACAAAAGAAAAGGCGGCAACCGGATTTGAACCGGTGATAAAGGTTTTGCAGACCTCTGCCTTACCACTTGGCTATGCCGCCATATGAAATTTTATTGGAGCGGAAGACGGGATTCGAACCCGCGACCCCAACCTTGGCAAGGTTGTATTCTACCACTGAACTACTTCCGCAAAAATGGCTGGGCTAGCTGGATTCGAACCAGCGCATGACGGAGTCAAAGTCCGTTGCCTTACCGCTTGGCTATAGCCCATTGATTTCTTACTTAATTATATGTAAGTATCCATTAGATTATTTGTAATTTTTAAAATAAAAATGGGGCGACTGATGGGAATCGAACCCACGAATGCCGGAGCCACAATCCGGTGCGTTAACCACTTCGCCACAACCGCCATGTTGTGTAAATATATTTGGCAGGGGCAGTAGGAATCGAACCCACACTGGAGGTTTTGGAGACCTCAGTTCTACCTTTAAACTATGCCCCTATGTAAATGGTGGAGGGGGGCAGATTCGAACTGCCGAACCCGAAGGAGCGGATTTACAGTCCGCCGCGTTTAGCCACTTCGCTACCCCTCCGAAACTTACATGGTGCCGGCTAGAGGACTTGAACCCCCAACCTACTGATTACAAGTCAGTTGCTCTACCAATTGAGCTAAGCCGGCGTATATTATTAAGATAAATGGTGGCTCGGGACGGAATCGAACCGCCGACACGAGGATTTTCAGTCCTCTGCTCTACCGACTGAGCTACCGAGCCTTATTAAAATGGCGGTCCCGACCGGGGTCGAACCGGCGATCTCCTGCGTGACAGGCAGGCATGTTAACCACTACACCACGGGACCATTTGGTTGCGGGGAC
>NZ_VLTE01000371.1:0-355 GCF_007558965.1 Bacillus sp. HY001
AAATTAAGGGAAATATTGCTCGTAGGCAATCAATACCTAGAGTATATAACTCCCTATATAAATGGAAGTTTGACTTTTTAACGGAGAGTTTTGAAGAGATAATGATGAAAGCAGAATTAATTATCCAAAAAATTCATCCCGAATTAAAAAAATCTAATTGGGAATTTCCCAAAAGTAAATCAGTATAATACTCCAAAGTATTAGAGGTGTATAAAATGAGTAACAAAGAAAAAGAACGCTTTAAATCACTTGTCGAAAAGCACAAAAAAAATATGCCCTGGTATGTAGTAGAATATATAGAAATGAAAGCAATGCTCTCCCCTGCTACTTTATATGGATATATAACAGAATTTGA
>NZ_VLTE01000372.1:0-211 GCF_007558965.1 Bacillus sp. HY001
CTTATTGAGCTTTATTCCATAAATAGAAGTGCAAGAGTTTCCAGAAGTACATTAATGCATAAAGAATAAAGGATGTTTTTCGTCATTTTTTAGCTGGAACAACCTATGAAATCCCCTCAGTTTTTTCGTTCATTAGCAGAGAATACGGCAGAAACTTTCATCGCACAATAATACAATTAACAAGTTTATGAGCGTAACATGTGGATGATCC
>NZ_VLTE01000373.1:0-299 GCF_007558965.1 Bacillus sp. HY001
GAATTGGTATAACCATATTTACTGCTTCTAATGCTTCTTACTACCTCTTTCAACGAATCTTCTTCAAAAAAATTCTTTTCACTACTAGGAGAAGATCCGTAAAAATAAGTGAATAACCATCGATGGTGTAAATAGTTTCTTGTGGCTTTTAGATACATCTCTGTTTTAAAATGCTGATAATCCTTAATCTCCGATTGCGCGTTAAATAAAGCCTGAATTAACTCATCGCCAAATTCAAAGTTAAAATGAACACCACAAAGCATTTGTTTACGACGGCCATAAGAATTCGATAAAGTTTG
>NZ_VLTE01000374.1:0-217 GCF_007558965.1 Bacillus sp. HY001
AAAACCCAATGATCTCATACATTCTGATATCACTGGGTTTTATAGGTTTAATATTTTTTTATCTTTTATTTTCACTTTACAATAAGAAATTGTGAAGGTCATAATAAGTTGTTTAAGTTAAATACTTCCAACACACATACCCCCGTCCTTTTTTGGACGGGGGTAAAATAAAGTGTTATTCAACAATTGCGCCCGTTTGCTTAATAACAAGTGTGGT
>NZ_VLTE01000375.1:0-331 GCF_007558965.1 Bacillus sp. HY001
ATGGTTATTGATTATAAAGAAAAAACTTTTTTCACTAGCAAAGATTTGGCTTTATCCGTTATAGGTGGACGTTGGAAAATAGCGATTATATGGTGTTTGCTCCAACAGGCTCCATTAAGGTTAAGTGAAATACAAAAATACCTTCCCGATGTCAATCAACGCATGTTAATTAGACAATTGAGAGAATTAGAAGAAGATGAAATAATTACTAGAGTTGTATACCCCGTTGTACCTCCTAAAGTAGAGTATCAACTGAGTGAAATTGGTTTACTTCTAGAACCCGTTGTAAACTCTATCTGTGATTGGGGAGATGATTTCAGAGAATTTTTAG
>NZ_VLTE01000042.1:0-342 GCF_007558965.1 Bacillus sp. HY001
TTCGTATGACAGTTATCGCTAGCGTCAAAACCTGCCTTGCTAGTGTAAGGGGCGCTCAAGCAAGTTTGAGCTCCCTTTCACTACATTCACAGGACGCAAAATCAAAACGTGTATTTCATGAATGTATGTTAGAAATGGAGAGCATCATCGCGGATTTACAAAATAGAGTTTCAGTATTAGAACGTGAAGAACCTCAATATAAAGGGTTTTAAGTAGACTGGAGGAAATGACTATGTCTCACCTGCCGGAATGGACACTTGTCATTCTTCGCTCTGTATTCATATTAATTATTTTATTCGCTATTACGAAATGGTTAGGGAAAAGACAAATCTCTCAGCTCTC
>NZ_VLTE01000376.1:0-276 GCF_007558965.1 Bacillus sp. HY001
AACTGAGCTAATGGCTCGTAAATGGCTGGGCTAGCTGGATTCGAACCAGCGCATGACGGAGTCAAAGTCCGTTGCCTTACCGCTTGGCTATAGCCCATCGAAATGTTTATCTTCTTTTCAAAGACAAAAGTTATTGTAACATAATGTCCAATAAAAAACAACTGCCAAATAGCAGAAGTTAAAATGGCGGTCCCGACCGGGGTCGAACCGGCGATCTCCTGCGTGACAGGCAGGCATGTTAACCACTACACCACGGGACCATTTGGTTGCGGGGAC
>NZ_VLTE01000377.1:0-411 GCF_007558965.1 Bacillus sp. HY001
TTTTCTAATTAATCTTAAACTAGAAAAGTATGCATTTTAGGATGAAAAGCTATATATTGGATGTTTTCTGGAAATGTTTAATTGTTTGGGTGAGGTCTTGATAAAAATCTTTATTTGTTTTTAGAAACGAATTTATTTCCCTTTTTCATTTGAATTTCACATGAAATTTAGTGTGAATGATTCAAAAGTAACTATACATGGGTACGAACCTTCCTAAACAATTTAGTTTAAATTTGTTAGTTATACTTTTGAAAATTATAGAGCTTATGCAATTGAATAGTTTACAAATTTAATTTAAATATTGACAACAGAATTTATGAAGTACTTACAGATCGTGTTAGATTTGTAAATAAACCAGAAGATATTTACCTGCTACCTGGTGCAGCTGACGCAATTGCTATATTTAATAGA
>NZ_VLTE01000378.1:0-226 GCF_007558965.1 Bacillus sp. HY001
TCTTTCGGTCTAATGACACAAAAGTTCGCATGGATTGAATAAAATTAATTTAGCAACTGGTATAATTATTGGTGTATGTAATCTTATAAATTGTTTAAGCCTAACGGAAGACAATCAAGGAAATACAATACTGGAAGATGGACGTATAATTTTAGATATCGAATATTCCTTAGGAGATTTGTGGTAGAGAACTATATTTGGGAAATTTCCAATAAAGAACTGTTAC
>NZ_VLTE01000379.1:0-384 GCF_007558965.1 Bacillus sp. HY001
TAACTTATGATTTTTTAACATATTCGATACTTGCAAATCTTCTATACCGATAACATCGTGGTTTTTGATGATTTCAGTTGAGATTTTGTCCAAGTAATTTTTTCTAGCATTAGCTATGTATTCATGAATCCTAGCTACCCTTACTCGTTGTTTATTCCAGCGAGAAGATCCTTTCATTCTTCTAGAAAGAACACGCTGTGCTTTTGCCAACTTCTCTTCCAATGAGCAAAAAAATTTAGGGTTTTTATAGGTTGTTCCATCTGACAAAATGGCGAAATCTTTTAACCCTACATCCATTCCAATATAAGAATGTGTTTTCGGAAGTTCTTGCACTTCTGTTTCAACTAACAATGACACAAAGTATCTGCCAGAAGGGTTCCGTCT
>NZ_VLTE01000380.1:0-212 GCF_007558965.1 Bacillus sp. HY001
TTAGAGGACTTTACAAAACAAGATTCAATAATATTGAACATACAAAGAGCTTGTGAAGCGAGTATTGATTTAGCAATGCATATTGTTGCAGGGAAAAAATTAGGACTACCCCAATCTAGCCGAGAGGCTTTTGATTTATTGGTTACAGCAGGATTACTTAGCGCTGATCTAGCAAATAAGTTAAAAGCAATGGTTGGATTTCGTAATATTGC
>NZ_VLTE01000043.1:0-74196 GCF_007558965.1 Bacillus sp. HY001
TTCGTTTCTTCCTTAGGCTTTACTACTTCTTGGACTTTCGTTTCTTCCTTAGGCTTTACTACTTCTTGGACTTTCGTTTCTTCCTTAGGCTTTACTACCTTTTGTGTTTTCACTTCTTCCTTAGCTTTAACCGTTTTTTGGACTTTTGCTACTTGCTTCGTTTTCTCTTCAGCTTTTTTTTCAACTGGTGCTGTACTTGATAGGAAAGAAACATTTATATAAGCTGTTTTTCCTTTATACTCAAATTGCAGCCATCCGTCTTTTACTTGATGCGTTGATTCAATAACATCATCTTTTTTCAGTCTACCAAGTATTTCTGATTCAGTATTTGCATCAGAACGGACATTTAACAAATTCGCTGTTACATGATACACATCTTTTGTAAACTCTGAACTTACAAACACTTCTTTACCGTTTAAATCAATTTTTGACCATCCATCTTCGGTATTTATTACTTTTAACTCTTGTCCCTCTTTTACCTTTTCAACAACTTTTGATTCCGTTGTCGGTTTTTCACGTACGTTGAGTACATCTGCTGTTACGATCGTTTCTGCGATAGCAGTTGTGGTAAAAGCCCCCAACCCAAAAACAGTTGCTGTTGCTGCTCCAATTACTTTTTTCATATTAGCCTCCATTACGTTTTTTGTATTCTATGAAAAATTTCCATAAAACCAGGAAATTCCACAGCGTATCAAAACATTTGCAACAGTATATTAATACCGCTTAATATACTGTTTTTAAAACTTCCTACTTCAATAGTATCAAATTCTCATTTCTAATTCTATACATTATCAATCTCTTCATCTTCTATAAGCCCTTCATGCCCTTTTGCATACTAAATCGTTGTCGCAATTCCCGCCAAAAATAAACTTACGATTGCTAAAAATTTTGCGCCGACTATAGCACCTCTTAAATGAAACTTATAATCTTTATATCCCTTCATCCCCTCTGTACTAGGAATAACAACAAATTCCGGGGTAATCCAGCAAAAAATTAGCCAATCGATTATAAACAAATCAACTAAATTGAAGATCATTAAAATACCAAAAGTATGTAAATAGGCATCTATATACAATAATTTTTCATGTTTATGTAGTATATATGTAGAAACGAACGGAGTACCGAAAAGAATCGCATGATATGCAATATTAAAGTAGATTGTTTGCTTTTTTTCATAAATCGATTTTGGAAAAACTACCTTTTGAATATCTTTTGGATAATCAGTTAGCGAAAGACGTGGATTATAATATAAAGATCCTAAAATCATTACAGATAGTACAATAGACATGATGACACCAACGTACATCATTTGCTCAAATGGATTCATATACTTCATTCACCCTTTTCTGTAAAAACTATGTTGATTCTTTACTTACTTACACATTATATGCTCATATATAACCAATAATTAACAATCCTCTTTTACACCCAGTCAAAATTCTTGCAATGCAAAAACAATTTTTATAAAGTGAAAGCCTAATTAGTTAAGTTAGGGCTGGTAAAAATTATGAAAATAGAACATATTGCAATTTGGGTAAATGATTTAGAATTCATGCGTACTTTCTATACGAAGTACTTTAATGGTAAAGCAAACTCTTTATATCATAATGAAGCGAAACAATTCGAATCTTATTTTATTACGTTTGAAACTGGAGCAAGGCTTGAACTTATGCGCAAAAAAGGTATTGAAAATGAGCCTAATCTTAATATAACTGGCTATGCACATATGGCGTTTTCAGTAGGCAGTGAGGAACGTGTAAATGAAATTACTACAATCTTAAAAGATGCAGGTTATCCTTTACTAAATGGGCCACGTTTCACTGGAGATGGCTATTACGAAAGTGTAATAAGCGATCCTGAAGGTAATCAAATTGAAATTACGATTTAATGTCTCTTTTTCTTTTCTGAAGAACAATTGAAAATTGGTTCGGAGGAATATTATGCAAAAGGTGTATTTTACTAAATTTGAAGAAACAGATTTCAATTTATATTTTCAACTCGTATCACAAATGAACAAGTAATGGAACAAATTACTGAGCGCACTACTCCGTTAGAGGAAGCGCAAAATGAATTTACAAGTCTGTTAAAACGTAATGAAAACCATCAACTATTCAGCTACTATAAAGTGAAACTTTAATCAGTGGGGGTTTTTTCATCCCCCACTGATTATTAGCCCTCACCAATCGGACTTTTATGGGCAGTTGATTCCCCACCTAAATTCTTTGCTTTCGCTGAATTTTGAGGTGGGGGTCTTACTGCCCATTAAAGCGGGATAAAGTGTATGATTCTATTACAAATGAATATGTTGGTCTTGGACATGTTACGGTAAACGAAGATAATGTTAGAGAAGCTGAAATTGGTTATATGATTTTGCCAGAGCACTGGGGAAAAAGATACGGATTGCCTGGGGAGATTTTGAGTACAATTATTTAACTATATAAAAAAAGAAATGCTACACTTGAACTCAAAGTAGCATTTCTTTACATATTACGCCCTATTCAACCATCGAAAGTATAACTTTCTCAAGTTCTTTTTTAGAAAGCATACTACCATTTATATAGATTTGATATGCATTTTCACCTTCTTTTGCAGGCACCACTATTTTCATAGCTCTTACATTCGATTCTTTATACTCACCGAATGTTACGTCATAGCCATTTAATTTATATTTTTTTATATCTCCAGTAAAATTATGTCCTCTTTTAGATGGTTTATCAAATGGTCTATCAAGAAAATAATCTTTATATTCTCCCTCAACGATTTCTAATTGATGAATTGTAAAACCTAATTCTACATCTGAAGTATGTGGCTCTTTTTTTACATTACACTTTTCATATCTCATCGAAATCAACGGCATTGGTTTGTCTAATGTCGCTTCTGCTTTTACTTCTTCAAATACTAATTGATGTCCAACCGGAATATACGTTGGATGCTTGATTGGAAAACCAGTTATTTTTTCAGCCTGTTCAAATGTATAGGTAAATTGTTGATCTATTCTTTCTTCATATGTATTTAATTGTTCCATTACCTCTATATCTCTCTTTTCTTCATCAGCATTTAGACGATTTGTAGCTGTATATTGTCTCTCACCATTCTCTACGACACTTACTTTCTTATAAAAATGGTACGTTTCCTGTAATAAAGCTACATACTTTTCAAAGTCCTCTTCTGTAAATATACTTTTAGCAATTTCTATACGTTCCATTACTAAATTATAACTATCCTCAGTCATTCCGATATCTTGTCTTGCTTTTTCTGGTGTCCCAACAATTTTATCCATTAATGTGGTACCTGCAAAAGTACCAGTCGGGATTAAAATAGCTGCAGCTACAAAGCCAAGTAATAGCTTTTTCTTCATAGAAGTTTTCTCTTTATTTTTCATCTTTTCGTATTTATAAAAAGAAGCTTGTACTTTATCTTCCAGATTAGGAGAAGGCTCTAGATTCGCTGCCTTTCTTTTCAATTCATTCGTTACATATTTTTCAAAATCCATTTACTTCTCCCTCTCTTATGTCTGGCATATGCTCCATTTCAGCTCTTAATCGTTTTAGCGCAGTATGTAACCGGGATTTCACTGTACCAATAGGGATTTGAAGAAGTGCAGCAATTTCCTCCATACTATATTCATGGAAGTAACGCATAATTATTACTTCACGATGCTTATAAGATAATTTTTGTACAATCTCCACTAATTCATTACGCGTTTCCTTATGTAAAATATCTTCATGCATTACGTAAGAACGATCTTGTTCATACATTTTTTTCTTTTCAAAAATCCGAAACCTTCGCCACGATTTACGACGCCATTCCTGAACTTGCTTCACAACTAGTCCATGTAACCAAAAACGAAATGAACGATTCATATCATAGTTTGTTACCGACTTCCACATTTGTATGTACACTTCATTCACTATATCGTCTACATCTTCGTTTTGACTTCCTACTAAAAATACTACTGTTTTATAAATATCTTTACATGTGTACTCATAAATAACTTGAAAGGCTTCTTGGTCCCCAGACTCCATTTTATACAGCCATTCTTTTAATTGTACTTCATCCAAAATTACGTTCCCCTCTCATAATCTTTCACACTATATTCGCCCGTTTCTCACAAAAGGTTCATTTTACATGGAAATTTATTTATTACAATAAAAATATAAGTTATATTTTTAAGGAAAGGAGGATTTCAAGAATGAATATAGAGGATAAAATTCACGCTGAAAACGTGTTAAAAAATCTCTTCGTAGGAGCGCAAGTTGATGGATTACAATTTGGGATTTCTCCAGCAGCAATAAAGATTCATTTTACAAATTTTCACGATCATGCTCACTATGAGGGGCAATTATATATCAGTATTGAAACAAAATGGTGTTTATTTAATAAAACTCCCCATAAATACCCATCTAATGAAGATGAATATGACGATTATACTGAGGAAGAAGAATATAAGAGAATATTTGAAATGAGAAGACAAAAAATTATAGATATACAACTCGGAATAGAAAGACCTCATTTAATCATTACATTAAGGAATGGGCAAATTATTTTCGTAAATGGTTTTCATGATGATTATGAATGTTGGCAAGCTGGTGTTCAATGTGAAGATTGGCTTGTTGTTGCTGCACCGGGTAATAAAATCTCCACTTGGACTCCCGATGAGTTTCATGAAAAATAGCTAATGGTATATTCATATTAGCTATTTTTCATTTTGAAGACATACTAACAAAGCGTCTCCTTTCCAATTTCCAACTAAACCATCTCCCATGCCCTTCCGTTTCCCCAACCGTTTCACGATATTCGTTTCCGTTAATATAATAATCAATATGAAGATCCCGGTCCCACATGTTGTTATACAGGTGGAATACATCACGTTTTGCGCCGATTTCTTGCACTTGTTTCTCTAACTTACGTTTTACTTGTTCAGGTATTTGATTTGCGACGTGTGTATGGAAAATACAGATTACAGCATCTTCACTTATTTGTTCAATAATAGATGGTAATAGCTCCACCCCGTCTCCTTCTATTAATTGGACAGATTCATTTTTCACTAAAGATGCTGCTTGGTCAAACATTTCAAGTCGTTCTTTATGTTCTGGCCAAATGAGTGCACGTAGCCAAAAATAATCTTCATCACTATGTAAATCATTTACATGCAAATCTAGTCCGATTCTTTCTACGACAGATGGACTTTCTTTTAGAAAATGAGGTACATTCTCCCCTCTTATTTCAGAAGTTAAATGTACATTCGAATTTATATTTCCGTATGTTTCATCTGTTCCGTACGAATAGCTATATTGGTCCCAAAATAGTTGTAATCCAGAACTTGTCCCAATTTCGATTAACGCTAACGGCTTTTTCACTTTATTAAATATGTAGCAGAAACTTGGATATAAGTACGCACATCGCCTTACTTCATTCGTTTGAACGAGTTTCGTTTGTAACAAAGTAATGATATCTTCTCGGTACTTTTTACAAAAGTCTTTAAAATGATCAAACACTTGGTCTAAATTTGTATTCTTATTTTCAACTAAGCTACTATAATACGTTTTTAACTGATGTTCTTTCCCTGCAAGTAATAAATAATGTACGGCGCCTAATAATAAGTTTGGGACTGGTTGGCCTACTAGAGCGTAGGAAGATAGTGTAAGCACTTCCTCATCTTCAGCAATTTGAATTGATAAGTATTCATATAAGTCACTTGACCCTTTACATTCCTTTATTGAAAAATTTCGAAATAAGTTTGCGATTTGTTCTTGTGTACGCATTGGTATCCCTCCTTTTGTTTTTCACAGAATAATCTTACTATTTATAGTGCAAAAATCCCATAAAAAGGTACCCTTTCTACCCACTTTACGATACGTAAGCTTTTTCGAGATAATTTCAAACTGTAATTTTTTTCTATTTACCACCTTAAAAGAGCTTGTTAAATAAGATTTTTAGCGAATAAAACGTTAAATAGTTTAAAATTATCAGATAACACTAGATATTTTAGTCTATTAATTATTATAATAGAGTATGAGATGGTTATATAATTGAGACAAAAAAGGTAAATACCTAGGTGGGGCCTAGGCGGTGTTTTCTTTTTACGGCTTAGATATAGTGAACACCTACTCTTTTTTGCCAATATAGGGGATGGAGAGATTATCATGAGCAACATGCAGCAAAAAACAGACGTTATCTTAATTGGTGCAGGAATTATGAGTGCAACGTTAGGCTCATTACTAAAAGAATTAGCACCTGAATGGGAAATTAAAGTTTTTGAAAAACTCGCAAGTGCCGGGGAAGAAAGCTCTAATGAATGGAATAATGCAGGTACAGGGCATTCTGCGCTATGCGAACTGAACTATACTTCCGAAAAATCTGACGGATCTATAGATATTGGTAAGGCTGTAAAAGTGAATGAGCAATTCCAGCTTTCAAGACAATTTTGGGCATATCTTGTAAAAAGTAAATTAATTCGTAATCCACAAGATTTTATTATGCCTCTACCTCATATGAGTTTAGTACAAGGTGAAAAAAATGTTGAGTTTCTAAAAAACCGTTTTGAAGCGCTTTCAAAAAATCCACTGTTTCAAGGTATGGAATTTTCCGATGCTCCTGAAACATTAAAAAAATGGCTTCCACTCATTATGGAAGGACGTGCACCTAACGAACCAATGGCTGCAACGAAGATTGACTCTGGAACAGATGTGAACTTCGGTGCATTAACACGTATGTTGTTTGATTACTTACAAACTAAGAATGTTGAGCTAAACTACAAACATAGTGTCGAAAATATTAAACGTACGAAGAATGGCTTGTGGGAAGTAAAAGTACACGATATGAATAGTGGTAAAATTGAGCATCATACTGCAAAATTCGTCTTTATTGGCGGCGGTGGCGGTAGCCTACCTCTACTACAAAAGACTGGTATCCCTGAATCAAAACATATCGGTGGCTTCCCAGTAAGTGGACTATTTATGGTATGTAAAAACCAAAAAGTTGTAGAGCAACATCATGCGAAAGTATACGGTAAAGCTAAAGTTGGCGCTCCGCCAATGTCTGTACCTCACCTTGATACGAGATATATAGACAATAAAAAAGCTTTACTATTTGGACCGTTCGCAGGGTTCTCTCCTAAGTTCTTAAAAACTGGCTCAAACCTTGACTTAATTGGTTCTGTAAAACCGAATAACGTCTTAACGATGTTAGCTGCTGGTGTAAAAGAAATGGGACTAACAAAATACTTAATTCAGCAAGTTATGTTATCTCATGAAAAGCGTATGGAAGAATTACGCGAATTCATTCCGAACGCGAAAAGTGAAGATTGGGATATTGTAGTTGCTGGGCAACGTGTGCAAGTAATTAAAGATACTGATGCTGGCGGTAAAGGTACACTTCAATTCGGTACAGAAGTTGTTAGTGCGGCTGATGGATCAATCGCTGCGTTACTAGGTGCTTCACCAGGTGCTTCTACTGCTGTTCACGTCATGCTTGAAGTATTAGAAAAATGTTTCCCAAGCCGCATGGTAGAATGGGAAGGAAAAATAAAAGAAATGATCCCTTCTTACGGCATTTCATTAACTGAAAATCCAAGATTATTCCAAGATCTTCACACTTCGACTGGTCGTACGCTTGGATTAAATGAAAAAGAAACGGTTCATAACTAAAGAAAAAACGTCCGATATATTCGGACGTTTTTTTGTTTATCTGGCGAAAAAGTATTGTGAATGAAATTATATCGACCATTTCTTATATCATATCGACGATTTTTTCAATATATCAACGATTCGACAATGAATATCGACTTACCGACAAAAAAAGACAAATAAATATCAGCTCTCAACTAAAAATTATCCTCATCAATAGAACTCTCCTTACTTTAAAGCTTTCCCCTACCCATAAAGACTTTGTACACTTTTTTCACTTGTATTAACGTTCAGTACGACTCCCATTTCAATATACATCTTGGCCAAAGAAGTAAGGTGGGAGTCAGACTATTAATCAACGGTAATAAATAAAACCCCCACCTATTCAATTTTCAACTGGAATAAACAAAATATACGGCACATATGTTTAAGCATTGGTCAATTGTTGAAAGGGATGACGAGTATGACACAGCTGAACTTTGAAGAGAATTTATTAACTAAAGTAGCTTGGTACTATTATAAAGATCAATTAACACAACAAGAGATCGCTTCACTTCTTCATATTTCTAGAAATAAAGTCGTCCGGTTATTAGATAAGGCACGCAGTGAAGGTATCGTTACATTTCACGTAAAAGGTACTGGTTTGCACTGTTTAAGTATTGAACGTGACCTAATGAAAAAATTCCACTTAAAAGATGCTTTCATAATCCCTACTCCAGTAAACAATTATCACGCTTCTCTCGGAAAAGCTGCTGCACAATATTTAGAAACTCAGCTCCAGCAAGGTGATTTACTCGGAATTGGCTGGGGAGAAACAATTAGCAAAATGCTAGAAAATATTCATTTTGAAAGTTCCATTAATCTTTCAATCGTAACGCTAACTGGCGGAGTAAATCACTATCTCCCGAGAAAACAAAACTATTTACACTACATGCAAGGTGATCTTCATATTATCCCTACGCCGTTTCTAGCATCCACAACCGAAATGGCACAAAGCATTTTATCAGAACCAAGTGTAAAGGATATGCTTCATGTCGCTTCACTTGCTCATACGGCTGTTGTTGGTATTGGAGGATTATCTCAAGACGCTACGATTGTAAAAGAAGAAAAATTAACACTATGTGAGATGACATATATTCGTAGTCAAAACGGGGCGGGCGATATTTTAGGGCAGTTTTATAATACAGATGGGGATTTATTAAAGCTCCCGCATCACAACCGCCTTATTGGTACACCGCTCTCTATCCTTCGCAAAATGAAGCATGTCATTGGTGTTGCTGGAGGTACAGAAAAGATAGATGCAATTTTTGGTGCTTTAAAAGGAAAGTTCATTCATACATTAATTACCGATGAGGAAACGGCTCTCTCCTTATTACGAAAGGATGGTGATTGTTAATGTCTCATTTATTAGCTTTTGATGCTGGTACAGGAAGCATTCGAGCTGTTCTTTTTGATTTACTAGGTAATCAAATTGCGGTCAGTCAAAAAGAATGGATTCATAAAACGGATCCTCGTTACCCAGGTTCTATGAATTTTGATGTCATTGAAAACTGGCAACTTGTACAACAATGTACGAAAGAAGTTCTGCAAAGAAGTAATATACCTCCCTCTTCTATTCAAGCTATTAGCGCTACTAGTATGCGAGAAGGTTTTGTTTTATATGATAAAGCTGGGCAAGAAATATGGGCTTGCGCAAATGTTGATGGGCGCGCATCCGCTGAAGTTAGTGAACTAAAAGAAATTCGGTCACATCTTGAAGAAGATTTATATACAAGATCTGGGCAAACTTTTTCATTAGGTGCTTTACCCCGCCTACTTTGGATTAAAAAACATGAACCAGACGTCTATAGCAATATTCATTCTTTTACGATGTTAAACGATTGGATTTTATATAAATTAAGCGGCGTACTGCAAATCGATGCCTCAAACGGATGTACGTCCGGTATTTTTGACTTACAAAATAGAGTGTGGGATAACGATGTCGCTAAGGAGTGCTGGATAACGTTGCCATTTTCACCAACAGTAAATGAAGCTGGTACCGTTATCGGCAACGTTACAAAAGAGTGTGCAGTATTAACTGGATTACGTGAAGGAATTCCTGTCGTCGCCGGGGGCGGAGATGCTCAAATGGCATCGCTCGGAACAGGAGTCGTGAAGCCTAATCAAACATTAATATGCGGCGGTAGTTTTTGGCAACAAGAAGTGAATATTACAGAGCCGATAACAGATCCACAAGCTGCAATTCGGGTAAATTGTCACGTCGTTCCGAACCTTTGGCAATATGAAACAATCGCCTTTTTTCCAGGTCTTGTTATGCGCTGGTTTCGAGACGCTTTTTGCCAAGAGGAAAAAAAACTTGCTGACAAACTCGGGGTAGATGCTTATGCATTATTAGAAGAACAAGCAAAAGACGTACCTGTCGGTTCACATGGCATTATCCCTACTTTTTCAAACGTTATGAACTATATTTCTTGGCGTCATGCTGCACCTTCTTTTTTAAATTTAAGTTTAGATGCTGACAAATGCGGAAAAAAGGAACTGTTCCGTGCTATTGAGGAAAATGCTGCCTTCGTTACACTTGGTAACTTAAAATTAATAGAAAATCTCACAGGGATATTCCCTTCTGAAGTCATTTTTGCTGGCGGTGCTGCTAAAGGAAAACTATGGCCACAAATTTTATCAGACGTACTCGGTATTCCTGTAAAAGTACCAGTTGTGAAAGAAGCAGCTGCTTTAGGAACTGCGATTGCTGCTGGAGTTGGCGCTGGCATATATTTATCTATGGAAGAAATTGCTGAACAGTTTGTACAGTGGGAGCATACATTTGAACCAGTTACTGAAAATCATGAACTATATAAAGAATTCTATGAAACATGGAAAACTGTGTATGACAGTCAGCTCGCTTTAGCTGATAAAGGGCTCACCTCACATATGTGGATTGCGCCTGGTGCACTGTAACACATTACATAAAGGAGTGAAAAGTATGTTAAAAGCGAATGAAAATGACTTTTCCTATCGCTTCGGTGATAACGGGCCGAAATATTTAATACAAGGTCCGAATATTGATCTTGGCCTTGTTGTCATTCAGCCTGGGCAAGAGTTTCAAAATCACTATCATACAACTTGTGAGGAAGTCTTTTATGCTTTAGAAGGTGAAATTGATTTCTATGTGAATAACGAAAGAGTTCCGATTAAACAAGGCGATGTATTGCAAGTTCGCCCTCATGAATCTCACTATCTTATTAACCATTCTGACAAACCTTTTAAAGCAGTTTTTATTAAGTCACCACATTTACCCAATAAAGATACGGTACAAACGGAAAATCCAACATTAACGAAGGAGTGATTTTAAATGACTTGGGGATTTAAAAATCGATTAAATACAATTTTACCTGATGGCAGAGCGGTTATGTTAGCGATAGATCACGGCTACTTTTTAGGGCCCATTCACGGGCTAGAACAACCACTTGAAACAGTTAAATACTTACTTCCTTATACAGATTCCCTCTTTTTAACGCGCGGTGTACTTAGCTCCTGTATTCCTGAAAACTGCAGCACACCGATGGTTATGCGTGTTTCAGGCGGAGCTACTGTCGTCGGTAAAGATTTAGCGAATGAAACAATTGTTACACCTGTAAAAGAAGCAGTGAAACAAAACGCAATTGGCGTCGGTGTTTCTGTTTTCGTTGGATCAGATTATGAAACACAAACAGTTTCAAATCTCGCAAATGTAGTTTCAGAAGCTCACGATTACGGTCTACCAGTACTCGGCATTACTGCTGTTGCGAAAGAACTGCAAAAACGTGAAGCACGCTTTTTAGCACTCGCTTCCCGCGTATGCGTTGAAATGGGAGCTGACATTATTAAAACGTATTACTGCGAAGGGTTCGAAAAAATTACAAGTACTTGCCCTGCTCCAGTCGTAATCGCTGGTGGACCAAAACTAGATTCAATTGAAGACGCATTAAACATTACGTACAATGCACTGCAAGAAGGCGCAATCGGCGTAGACATGGGCCGAAACATATGGCAATCTGAACATCCTGCTGCCATGATTCAAGCGATTCATGGCATAGTGAAGAATGGATTGAATGTGAAAGAGGCTCTCCAATTATATGAAGATGTAAAAAATTAAAACAAACGACAGACTATTACACTTACATATATACAAAATCAATATTTACTATAAGGAAAAGCCTCTATGTTAGATTACTAAGTAATCTAACATAGAGGCTTTCTTTTTCATTTTTTGTTCTGAATTGGGTCAAATTTCTACAGATCGCGTACGTTCCACACAATCTCACCGCGCTCCCCCCACGTACTGTGATGCCGCTTAAACCCTATCTTTTCTAATACTCGGAAAGACGCCGTATTCCAAGCACCTACAGTAGACCAAAGTCTATGACGATCCGTAGCAATTGCAGCCTCAAGCACAGCTGATGCTGCCTCTGTCGCATAACCCTTGCGATGAGCACTTTGGAACAACTCATATGCAATTTCCGGCTCTTCAAGCGTGGACCGACCGATGATTAAGCCACAGTATCCGATGAAATCCCCTTCTTCTCTCCTACGAATAGTAAGAAGAGAAATACCATTTTCAGTTGCTTTCTTGCGCATTTCGATAAGAGAGCTACGAACCGATTCAATAGTTGGCATGTCCACGCCACGTTCACCAATTAATTTTCTCAGCCAAACCGCATCAGATTCTTCCCACATATTTAGGTCGAGTCGTTCCGTTTTTAGCTGGAATGCCATATCTTTAAATACAGCTGTCATAGCGATAACCTCCTATTCATATCACTGTACTACTTATAATAATTTCGTACTTTACCATATGGGAAACCTGCTTGATTCATACATTATTATTATTATTTTATGCATAATCAATTCCTCTGCAAAATAGACCTTGTTATCAGACTTCATTTTAAATCTACAATATTCGAGTTATGAATGATCTTACATTTAAAAATGTATCGTCCTTTCTTTTTTGTTAAAATAAAGAAAAGGAGGAATGATTATGAAACGCATGACTTTTGAACGCCCTACTGATTATTACGATGAAAAATTATATACTATCGATGAAAAAATTTGTGCACTATTAAAAGAACGGAAAGAACTTTCAGGTAGTGATCCAGGCTTTCCACATGATGAAGCGATTTACAAATGGGCAAAGCAATTCGGTTTTTATCCAGACTATTTAAATTCACTATTCTCTTCCATGATGGACGAAGGTGAATTTAAACCTCGCGTTGAACCAACTACATTCCAAAAACATATACCGGTTTTTAAAACGTATGAACATAACGGTATCATGTATACGGTAACTTTTATTCGGCAATATGCAAATGCTAGTGTAGTTTATTTATATAGTGATTGGGATTCCACTGATGAAGTTTTTAATGAAAATAAGCCTCATAGTTTTTTCCAATTATCAATAGATGATACATATGATTGCTGGCCAGAAGGTGGTGGCGGCACTGATGGACATTTTAGTCATCATTTCGTTATATCTCCTGCCCTTCCTAATAATTTGTCTGGAATAAGCTTACGATTTAAAGAACTTAATATACCGTTTAGGAAAGATCAAGTTGTGCTTGAATTTGAGATTCAGATAGATTAATAAAAAGGCTGTCTCACAAACCCTTTTCCTGACTAAAATTCGTTTGTTTTTACTTTTATGTCCCTTAAAATGATCAAGCCCCTTTCCAAACTGGATAAGGGGCTATATTTACAACATTCAACAATTACTCTTGTTGGTTGCTATTGAATTTTCTTACCATCTTTATAGTCAAGGCAAGACACTTCAATTAACAATCCATTAAACATTGTAAAATAAAAACCGTAACTACTACCTCTCATAGAATACGGTGCCTTTTCTATTTCAATACCTCCAGCTACTAAACGATTATATGCTTGATCAACTTCATTTGAAGTATCCACTAAAAAACCAATATGAAAAGCTTCAGGATACATAACTTCCTTATTCCCCTTAAATGCTTTGGGGTCGCTTAGCACAAGTAGAAATCCACTCTCGTCACTCATCACTACTAGTGCCTTTCCCTTTTGCTCCAAAAATTGAAAATCAAAAAATGCTTCAAAGAAATGTCTCGCTTCTGATAAATCATCGACGCATAGATTCAAATGATTTAACTTCATTCACTCATCTCCTTTTAACCACAGGGTATGTAGACTCATTTTCGTAACACTTAAATATGTAAGGTAAGATTTTCAAGCGTTCCATCTAAGACTATGCTTTATAGTCTAATACTTTTCTCTATGACCTAGAACATTTTTTAATGAATGCAATTACATGAACCATTCAACGTGAAATATTAATGTACTATATAAAATAGCCACATTATTTAATTTTCAAATTATGTAAAACCCACTCAATCAAGAAAATTGCTGAAGAGGTACGTTCTTTCGTAGCACCTAAAAATAGTTTATGAAGTAATACCTCCAATTGAATTGGTTTATTAGGCAACGCTTGAATATACTTTAAAACAGAGCCCGCTGGCGGCGTGGGTTGGTTATTAATAGCCCATATCCCTTCTAACAATGTCCACGTTGACGTATGAACGATGTATGAAGCTTTTAACTCATCATTTGCTTTCAAAGCAGACTGAATTTTAATGAGTGAACTATGCAACCAATGAGAAATACCTTTCACTTTGCCACTAAAAACACGATAGTTTTCAAATTCATAGGTAGCTATCTCCTTTAACCTTTTCAACTCGCCGCTTTTATCAAATAAAATTTCCCCTTCTAAAAATGAGTATAGTTCCATCGGATTGTTTTTAAAGTTTACTAGTATTTGATTAACGCCTGCATACTTATATTCAACTAAAATTTCTTCCCTCGTTTCAGAATGAAACTTCTTCTTTTGTCCGTCTTCTAACAGAATATATAAGTCTAAATCCGAATCAGGATATGCATCACCTCTTGCGACAGATCCGATAAGCATACATCCAGTTATCTTATCTATTGATAAGATTTCAGCTACTATTGTTTGCACTAATTTTTTATGTTGTTCATGTTTAATAGATGTTTGTGCTTCAAACATTTGTAACCTCCAAATATTTTATTATGGGGTTAGTCCTTACCTAAATATATTGTACTTCTCTTACAATCTTCTATACTTATTCAACAATTGTCAGTTCATATACAATTGCGTCTTTACTGCTTTTTGTTTTATCTTGAATTGTAACAATATCTCCAGCTTTTATTTTCGAAGCATTCACTACTTTTACCATCTCAGGCGGAACATATCCTCCATTGTTCTCTTTATTTAGCGGAAACCACTTTACTGATTTATTAGTTGCTTCTAAAATTTTATATTTAATTGTACCATCATACTTTATTTCACCAACAAGATCTTTTACTAATGTAGGTGTATATTTATCCTCTTCTTTTTCCAAAGAAATATGATCACCTATATCTGGGATACCGTTTCTTACAGGTGCCTCCCATTTTGTTGGATTTAAATCATTTAAACTTACTTTCATACTATCTTCTTTATTTGAGCTAGCATCTTTTAGAAATATTTCATTATAATTCTTATCAATAATAATATACTCCTTCTGCTCTACTATTTTTGCACTAGTTTCACGTTTATCTTCCTCATTGTTAGATACTTCTTCTTTCACATTATTATTACTACACGCTGATAATAATGTCGTCGCTAAAGTTGCCATTAGTAATATTTTTTTCACTTCATTTACCTCCATTTATAACGAAACAATAAAACATATATCACATCCATATTTTACTATAAATCAAAAAAAGAGGATATTTGTTTATTACTAAACAAATATCCTCTACCTTTACATATATATTACGACTGTTGATAAGCCGCTTTCGATGATTTTACATAATAAACTGCGTGATCAACGTTAATGATATGATCTGGTTTTGGTTTCCCACGACTCGCTCTATGCCCTGCTAAATGTTCTTCACTTGTTTCCCAGTTTTTCCATGCTTCTTCAGATTCCCAGCGAATCATAACGACAACTTCTTCATCTCCGCGTCTTACTTTTTTCACAAGAACACTTAAGTCGATGAAGCCTTCAAATTTTTCAATAATACCTTCTCCAGTGAAACGTTCTACAACTATATTTGATGTACCTTCTTTTACTGTAAATGTTTTCGTTTCAATAAACATATATTCCACTCCCTCTTTTTAATACGAATACTAGTATTCTTCTATTATAGTTGATTATGATAATTATTTTAAATTAAAAAGTTTTAATTATTTGAATTATGCTGTTTTCTCTTCAACAGCTTCATCTAAAAATTTGAAATACGGAAGGAATAATCCTATTAAAGAAGTAACACATATAATCACACCGATAATAAAGTATAGTGCTCTTATTCCCCACATTTCACTTAATATGCCTCCTAATAACACACCTAACGGCATAGCGGATCGTATGAAAAATAAACGCACTGAAAATATTTGTCCTATCATATTGTTTGGTACTGTTTGTTGGCAAATTGTTGTGTTATGAACATTGAAAAATGAAATACAAATGCCTGCAACTACTTCAATGAACACCGCAATTACTATACTATGATTGAACCCTAGAGAAATGTATGTGAGTCCTCCTATAAACAATCCACCAAGCATAAGTATACGCCGGCTTTTATATGTTACTTTTCCGACTAGTATAGATCCAATTACATAGCCAAACGGGAAACCAGCCATAAAATAACCAAACTCCGCATACCCTGCTGACAGCTCATCTTTTATATAAGGAAGGTTTGTAACCAGCGTTACCCCCACCCCAAATTGCACGAAAGTAAGAAAGACACCGAGCCAAACGATAACTGGTTTTGTGAAAAAATATGTAAAACCGTGAAGAAACTGTTCTAGCCACGTTTTCCGAATGGATTGTGTTGTTCTCTTTTCTTTTATATAAAGTAAAAAAGTGCCACTAACAAATAGACAAATACATACGAAAGATATTGTAAGTTCTACTCCAATCAAATGAATGGCCACTCCCCCTAATATTGGTCCAAGAAACATCATAAGTCGAGCCATGCCATCAATATATGCATTTGCGTCTTGAAGTTGTTCTTCACTTACAATGCTCGGTGTAATGGCTTGACTTGCAGGTGTATACAGCGGCGTAATAAGCCCGATTATAATTTGTACGAAATACACATGCCAAACTTCTATACCACTAGTAAGTAACATGACTAACGGTAGTAAGAAAACCGAAGCTCGCACCCATTGTGAAAATATCATAATCCACTTCCGGCTCCATTTATCAATAAACGGACCACTTATAAGTTGCAGTATGAGCGATGGGATAAAGTATAGTAACCACATACTACTTAATGCTGTTTTTGACCCTGTTAATTCGTAAACAAGAATCGAATTACATAACGTTCCGAAAGCCCCGCCCAATTCTGAAATCGCGCTTCCAATCCACATGAAAAAAAACGAACGATTTTTCAACACATTTTTCAATTTCATACACCAACTTTTCTCTTAAATTCCTCCCTTTATGTACATTCTAGTTGCATATTATCTATTTAAAAACGCATCTAATTCTTTCGCTAACGACTGTAGTGCTTTCTTTCTTAATACATATTTCCCGTCATGTATATCAACTAACTTCGCTGCACGCAACAATTTCAAATGATGGTGTACAGTCGATTTACCGAGTTGCAGTCTTTCTGTAATTTCCTGCAATGTTCGTTCTTTTTCGAACAACATTTTTACAATGCGTAATCTCGCTTCATCCCCAAGCGCTTTATGTTTTTGAACTAAAAAATAATTCGGTTCATACAGATCTTCAGGATGGATGCTTTCGTTTGCGACTGGGTAATGAAATACTTTCGTATCTTCAATATCCGCCTCAATATTCCACGGTCTGTATATCATTTGCGGGATGAGAAGTACGTAATGAACACTTGGCTCTGGCATATAGTTCACACCGCCGGTCGCCCACTCGACAAACTCTTCTGGTTTCATCTTTTTATTCATTTCATTTTTCGCTTCATAATCTCTTTTTAATATAGATAATATTTGCTCTTCCTCTTTCTGAATAACACTCTCATACCATCCTGTCATAACAGCGATTAAATGCGATTTCAGCACTTGTACATGAACATCACATATAAAACGAATATACGCGGAGAAAAACTGATGATCATGTGTCAGTTCCATTAGTTCATGTATTGCAGTTACGTCTCCACTTGCCGCTAAATGTCTTTTCTCTTCATACTTCTCACCTAAAAACGGTAAACATATATACTTCAAATCTTCTTCCGAAAGCGAATCGATTGTAGCATGAAACTGTGATAAGTCCTGAAACTCTCCTTCATACAATAACTGAAGCAACGCTTTCCACGTATTATGTTCTTCTACAAATTGTAGGTGCTCTCTCATTTCTTCTGTTAATGATTCCTTAATCTCTGCCCATTCATTTTGACTCTTTTCAAGAGTATCGATTAACCTTTTATGAGTAATTGCCGCAATGCCTAGTGCACATTCGAAAAGTATGGAATATTTCACTTGAACATGATAAGTTTCCCTCTTTCTACTCGTTATGTGATAGACCTCCATTTTTATCCCCTCCTTGTTTGTTATATATTAAATTCTATTTTTATCGAATTTATCCTTCTATATTTTTAGAATTTATAAAAACATGAGTTCAAATACATTCATTCTAAATTAAGAAGAATAGGAGCTTTTTTATATACAAATAATAACTCTCAAGGAGTTGTTGAGATGCATTTCATATTAAATATGTTAGGGATTTTTGTTGTAATATTAATCGTTTTCCTATGTTCGCCTAATAAAAAACAAATAAAATGGAGACCAATCGTTATTCTAATCATATTGGAGCTCTTTATTACATGGTTTATGTTAGGCACGAAGCTGGGCAGTATTATCATTAATAAAATTGCGTCATTTTTCAGTTGGCTACTATCATGTGCGAATGAAGGTATTCGGTTTGCATTTCCTTCCGCTATGGAAAATCAAACCGTTGATTTCTTCTTTAGTGCTTTACTTCCTATCATTTTCGTTATCACGTTCTTTGATATTCTTTCTTATTTTGGAATCTTAACTTGGATTATTGATAAAGTAGGTGCAGTTATTTCAAAGATTTCTCGTTTACCAAAGTTAGAAAGTTTCTTTTCGATTCAAATGATGTTTTTAGGAAACACGGAAGCACTTGCCGTTGTTCGTGATCAATTATCTGTCTTAAAAGAAAATCGTTTATTAACCTTTGGAATTATGAGTATGAGTAGCGTTAGCGGATCCATTCTTGGCGCTTATTTATCAATGGTTCCGGCAACATATATTTTCAGTGCTATCCCTTTAAACTGTATTAACGCATTAATTTTGGCCAATGTATTAAATCCTGTGGAAGTTACGAAAGAAGATGATGTCGTATATACACCTTCAAAAGATGAAAAAAAAGATTTCTTTTCTACTATTTCAAACAGTATGTTAGTCGGGATGAATATGGTTATCGTTATTTTAGCTATGGTAATTGGTTATGTAGCATTAACTGCCTGTTTAAATGGGCTATTAAGCTTTGTCGTATCAGGTTTAACAATACAAAAAATCTTCTCTATTATTTTTAGTCCCTTTGCTTTCTTACTCGGTTTATCAGGTAATGATGCTATGTATGTAGCTGAATTAATGGGGATCAAAATAACGACGAATGAATTTGTTGCAATGATGGATTTAAAATCGAATCTAAAGTCGTTACAACCACATACGATTGCGGTTGCAACGACATTTCTAGCTTCTTTTGCTAACTTTAGTACAGTAGGCATGATTTACGGAACTTACAATTCATTATTTGGCGGAGAAAAATCATCCATAATCGGTAAAAATGTTTGGAAGCTTCTTGTTAGCGGAATGGCTGTATCCTTATTAAGCGCTATGCTCGTTGGATTATTTGTATGGTAAATAAATAAAAGACACCCAAGGTAATTGAGTGTCTTTTATTATTATCGAATCTGCCCATTTCCACGAATCACATATTTTGTAGAAGTTAATGCAGGAAGTCCCATCGGTCCCCTTACATGTAGCTTTTGTGTACTGATGCCAATTTCTGCGCCGAATCCGAATTCAGATCCATCAGTAAAACGAGTTGATGCATTATGATATAGTGCAGCCGCATCTACAGCTGTGAAGAATTTACCGACGTTTTCCTCGTCTTCTGTAATAATTGCTTCAGAATGCATAGATCCATACGTATTTATGTGATGAATCGCTTCTTCTATAGAAGAAACTACTTTCACTGCCAGCGTGAGTGATAAAAATTCAGTACCCCAGTCTTCTTCTGAAGCAAGTACAATTGAAGAATCAATCGCCAGTGCTTTCTGATCACCACGTAACTCCACGCCTTTTTCCTTCAATGCTGAAAACAATTCGCTACCAAATTGCTGTGCCCACTTCTCATGAAGTACAATCGTTTCAATGGCATTACATACAGATGGACGCTGCGTTTTTGCATTTATAATAATATTAACTGCCATTTGTTTATTCGCTGTTTCATCAATGAAAATATGACAATTTCCTGCACCCGTTTCAAGTACTGGAACAGACGCTTCTCTCACTACAGTATCAATTAATTGTTTGCCACCTCTTGGAATAAGAACATCTAGGTAATCGTTTAATGTAAACAACTGCTTTGCGCTATCCCGCGTTGTATCTTCTATAAGCTGTACACTTTCTGGAGGCAAGCTTGTTTGTTTGAGCGCTCGGTGAATAACAGCAACGATAGCTTTGTTAGAATTGATAGCTGAAGAACTACCACGTAATACTACTGCGTTTCCTGTCTTCAAACAAATTGTAGCAGCATCTACTGTTACATTCGGCCTTGCCTCGTATATCATACCAACAACACCCAGTGGTACACGCATCTCCTGAATAAATAATCCATTTGGTCGCTCCCATTCACTTACACATTCTCCAACAGGATCACGTAATTCAATTAACTGCTGAATCCCTTCTGCCATATCAATAATACGCTGTTCATTCAACATTAGACGATCTAGAAGTGAATCAGAAAACCCTTTTGCCTTACCTTCTTCTAGATCCAGTTTGTTTTCCTCTAAAATATAAGCTACTTCTACTCTTAACTGATCCGCAATAGCAGCAAGTGCTTCATTTTTTTGATTTGTAGATTTTAGTACAAGTTCTCTAGCAATTTCTTTCGCTTTTTTTCCTTTTGCCAACACTTCATTCATTTTTATTTCCTCCTTTTTAACATCACTATTCTTAAAGTGAAACCCAATAATCTCTGTGAATGACTTCATAATTATGCCTATCGCCTCTTGCTTGAATATCTTGGCTTTGCATACCTTTTACCACTCTTAATTCCTCTGCGCTATATGTGCATTGCCCTTTTCCAATGACGCGCCCTTGTTGTGTCATAACTTCTACGACTTCGCCAACTTTGAAAAATCCTGACACATTTGTAACGCCAGCAGGAAGAAGACTCTTACCATGCTGAATAATAGCAGTAGCTGCTCCAGCGTCTATTTCAATTTGTCCGCTAACAAGCGAATGCAAAGCGATCCATTGCTTGTTCATCTTCATTTCTTTTTGAGGAGCATTTCCGACATACGTTCCATCACCTTTGCCCTTCAAAACATCTACAAATTTCTCTTGTCCACGCCCTGTTCCGATAAATACACTCACGCCAAGAGAAAGTGCCGTCTTCGCAGCATCAATTTTTGATTTCATACCGCCAGTCCCAAGTTTGGACCCAGCATCTCCTGCAAGAGAAGCGATTTCTTCTGTAACTTCAGGAAGGAAATAATACTTTTTCGCATCCGCATTTTTCTGAGGATTTTTGTCGTATAAACCGTTCACATCCGTAAAAATCATTAGCATATCTGCTGAAACAAGCCCGCTTACTAAAGCTGACAGCATATCGTTATCACCGAACGTTAGCTCTTCTAATGAGATGGAATCATTTTCATTAATGATTGGAAGAGCAGAACGGTTTAGTAACTCTCCTAAAGTAGCGTAAGCATTACTATATTGTTCTTTTCTTAAAAAATCACTTCTCGTCAGCAATAGTTGCGCAGTAACGATGCCATATTTACGAAATTCCTCCGTATACGCCTGCATTAACAAACTTTGTCCGACAGCCGCAGCAGCCTGTTTTCCTTTAATTGTCACAGGTCTACTAGGATACCCTAGAGCAGAAAAACCTGCAGCGACGGCCCCAGATGTAATTAACAAAACTTCATGCCCTTCTTCTTTCAATCGAGCCAATGCGGCAACGTGATCTGAAAGTTGTTCTTTAGAAATGCCTCCGTGACTATCTGCCAAGGAACTGCTCCCAATCTTTACAACAATTCGTTGTTTTTTCACTTTTATATCCCCCAAGTCTAAAATCAAAGTTTTTTATAGATTACACTTTTATTCATTCGGCTTGCAGCGACTTCTATTCTTACCAATGCTGCACCTAGCCTATTAAAGAGCAAAATAAAAATGACCGCTTCGCCCTTAATAAAATAAAAAGGACGAAACGGTCATTGTTCCGCGGTACCACCTTAATTGATATACATAGATATCCACTTGGCGCCTATAACGCAGGCGAACGCCTAAACTTTCATTTAAGACTCAGGGATAGGTTCGATATATTCTATACGAGGAATCTTTCAGCCGGTGAATTCCACTCTCTTTCGCAAGAAGACATATGTACTATTTCCCTTCAACGATTTTCGGTTTAATTTTTTATATTATGCGATATAATTTAATTTGGTGTCAAGAGGTATTTTAAAAATAAATAGAGCGGCAAATTATTTGTATGAGATTATTACCCTACTGAATGAAAATACAAATCGATATAAAGTGAAACTTTAATCAGTGGGGGTTTTCTTCATCCCCCACTGATTATTAGTTGAACCAATCGGACTTTTATGGGCAGTTGATCCCCCACCTAACTTCTTTGCTTTCGCTGCATTTTGAGGTGGGGTCTTACTGCCCATTAAAGCGGGATAAATTTAACTCAGATTCATCAACATAGTACCTTAAATTAAAGTGTATATATTTACATAATGTCGAATATAATTGATTTTTAACTTTTGGTGTTGCAAAAAGAAATATATTCTCTTAGAATGTTTCTTTATATTGCATGTAGATGTTATTGTTATTTTAAGATAATAATTTCAAAAGGATATAATTTATTATAAAAGGAGCAAGATTGAGTAATTATGGACAAACAAATTGGATTCATCGGATGCGGAAATATGGGGATGGCTATCATTGGCGGGATGCTAAACAAAAAGATAGTGTCTGCAAATCATGTTATTTGTTCGGATTTAAACACTACGAATTTAAAACACGCTAGCGAAAAATATGGGCTAACTACGACTACTGACAATAATGAAGTAGCTAAAAATGCTGATATTTTAATTTTATCAATTAAACCAGACCTATACGCATCAATCATTAACGAAATCAAAGAAGTAATCAAAAAAGATGTTATCATCGTAACAATCGCTGCTGGAAAAAGCATCAAAAGTACAGAGGAATCTTTTAATAAGAAATTAAAAGTTGTACGTGTAATGCCTAATACCCCTGCTCTTGTTGGAGAAGGAATGTCTGCATTATGCCCTAATGAAATGGTGACAGAAAAAGATTTAGAAGATGTGCTAAACATTTTCAATAGCTTTGGTCAAGCAGAGATCGTAAGTGAAAAATTAATGGATGTTGTTACATCAGTAAGTGGTTCTTCACCAGCATACGTATATATGATTATAGAGGCGATGGCAGATGCCGCTGTACTAGACGGTATGCCAAGAAATCAAGCATATAAATTCGCAGCTCAAGCTGTATTAGGCTCTGCCAAAATGGTACTAGAAACAGGAATACATCCAGGTGAATTGAAAGATATGGTTTGTTCTCCTGGTGGAACAACGATAGAGGCTGTAGCAACATTAGAGGAAAAAGGCTTACGAACAGCCATCATTTCAGCTATGCAGCGCTGTACACAAAAATCTATTGAGCTGTCTGGTCAAACAAAAAAATAAAACGATAAAAGAGATCACATTTGCTATGAATTTAGTTAAAAAATAGTGGATTACATACTCTCTCGCTTTCACTAAATGATAAACGGACAAACTCATATATACTTGAGTTTGTCCGTTCTTTTGGTTATACTGAGATAATTTTATTTATATCTTCTTTTGAGATTTTAGTTTTAACTCTTCTCTATTCCCTACTATGATTGTGTAATTTTATTAGAAACAAGTAATCTTTCAATGCATTTCGGTAACATATCTAATAGCGTTTCAAATGCGTAATTTACATCTAAACGTTCTGTCCATTGATGTGCATCTTTTCCTACCGGCCCCATATTTAATACTGGAACGTCAAACTCTTCTAGTTCCTGAAGCGGAATCGAGTAACCTTTATCCCATAATGGCATATTGTCTACCAGTGAACTCATTGAATGTAGTGGATTCTGTAAGCCCACATAGCTCAAATCTGAAATCCCTCCAAAATAATTTTGGTTTTCAAATGTAATGTTATGATTGTAGTGTGCATACTTTTCCATTTCCCTAACTACTTCTTTAATTAACGGGTTGTTGCGTGAACTTACAGCTGGATAATATGGTGGAGCAAAGAAAAGTACAATCATCGGCGCCTTTTCTTTACATAAAATAGATAGTTTATCTACTAAATCAATCGTTACCGCACGATCATCTTTATCTTCTCTATTTTTTATTATACTAGATTGAATATCTTCTATTTTCTCTTGCCCATGTTGTTCAATTGCATAAGCAATAAGCTCTTCATACGTTAATACATTTACTTTCATATTAGGCGGTATAAACGGATTATATTTAGAAAAACGATATGCTTGCTTTTCATATGATTCTTCTATTTTCTCTGCTACTTTCGTTACTTTTTGACGTAACAATGAAACGACATCTGTCATTGATTTTTCTAGTAAAAACAAATTAAATAATGTAACGGCACGATGCGGAATTTGGACAGAATAATCCTCCTTTAAGTCCCTTTGAAGTAAGTTAGTTGGCGGAGGACTCGCTTCCCCTTCTACAATATCACAAAGGTCTGTATTCAACTCTAATTCTGCTGTTATTAATGAAGCCATATAACTCCCATTTAAGCCTGCAAAAGGTTCACCTACATGTGTCTCTTTTCCGTAGCAAAGAAATCCAGGTAACACTTTACCAATAGTACCAGTATAAATATACTTATTTTGGTCACCAGGATGTCGTGAAAACATAGGCTCTGAATTTAATACCGTTTTATAATCCAAGTTATGTTCTCTAGCTAACTCTAGTAGTCTTGGAACAGCAGCTCTCATCCCTACAGAGTTCACTTCTTCATCTGGAACAGCTAATAAAAGGACATTCCCGTCAAATTTCCCTTCACAGGCTTGCTCAATCATTGCCATTTGTAACGTAAGGCCGCATTTCATGTCCATTGTTCCTCTACCAAATAGCCAATCTCCTTGTTCTATATCTTCACGTACATGGTTTGGTAGTTCATCTTTATGAGAATAAAACATAGACGTTAACTTTTTAGGATTGAATGCATCTTCTTTCCACACTCCATAATCTTGTACATCTACAACATCAAAGTGACTAACTAGAATTACTGTATTTTTTGTACTATCGCTTTTCTTTACGAGGGCTGTAACAAAATATCGTCCGTCCCCCGTCGGATTTTTGTGCAAATGATGCGGGTTTTCTTTGAAGTACTGTAAATCAGATAATTGTTCCACAACAAAGTCTGGCAATATTACTTCAGCTTCTGTACCTGTAATACTAGGAATTTCAACAAGACTGCTTAATAATTGAATCAATTGTTCTTTTGATTGCCACTTTGACATATAAATCCCCCTATTTTTCCGCATTATGAAAATGAATTCCAGTATATGAATAAAAAATGACGACAGTTATCAAAATTATAGTTCTGATGTACTGCCGATTTTTATTGATATTTCATGAGCTGCTTGTTTTACCTTACTAATAAGAAAAGATAGTCGATCATCATTAATGCGATGACTAATTAACCCAACACTTAATGCTCCTACTACTTTATGATTAAATCCAATAATCGGTGCAGCTACTGAAGCCGTCCCTTCAGTTTTTTCACCATAACTTACCGCATATCCTTCATTTCTTATTTGCTTTATTTGCTCTAAAAGAATGCGCTTTTGTTCTGGTAAAGAAGACAGTAAATGTTCTACAATGTGTTCCATTTCATTCGTTTTCATATTGGCAAGCATCGTTTTATTTGCAGCACCAATTGAAAGTGGAATCTGTTCCCCTAAGTTATCGATTACTCGAATTTTTAAAGGGCTATCAATTCTTTCAATGATAATAGAATGCGTTCCATTTGGAATGTTTAAGTACACACTTTCTTCCACTTCAGAGGCTAACCGCTTCATCACTTCTCTTGCTACAGATCTGTAGTCTACTTTTTCCAATTGACGTAATCCTATTTCCATCCACATTGGCCCAATTTTGTACTGTTTCGTTTCTGAAATTTGCGTAACTAACCCATGCTCGATTAGAGAATTAAGTAATCTATGTACTGTACTAACTGGGAGATGTGTTCTATCCGCTATATCAGAAATAGCCCAATACTCTTTTTCATTAGTAGAATTTAACAACTTTATAATACTTATTGCTCGATCAATGGACTGTACCATAACTCACCTCAACTTGACTTGTAATATGTTAGTACGCTCAATTACCTATCAATTTAACAAAAATTCAAAATGAAATCAATCCATTTATTCAATTTTCTAAAAATAAAAATATGTCGCTAATAATAATTTGAAAGCGCAAACAAAAAAATATTGACTTTTCTTTTTAATTATCTGAAAATTATAACAAGATTTCACATCACGGAATACATTCCACAATACGGAAAACATCAAACTTTATTCTATCAACTACGAAAGTGAGGAAAACAATGTCGCAAGTAAACAATACAAACAATGAATTAAAACGTACGATGAAAAGTAGACACTTATTCATGATTGCACTCGGTGGTGTGATTGGAACGGGGTTATTTAACGGATCTGGCTTTATTATAAGTCAAGCTGGACCTGGTGGATCCGTGCTTGCCTTTATGGCTGGTGGATTATTAATGTATTTCGTTATGCTTTGTCTTGGTGAACTTGCTGTAGCTATGCCTGTTTCAGGTTCCTTCCAAGAATATGCCACTAAGTTCATCAATCCTGCAACTGGCTTTACGATCGGATGGTTATATTGGTTAAGCTGGGCGAATACGACCGGTCTTGAATTTACAACTGCCGGCATTACAATGCAGCGCTGGTTTCCTGATATTCCCGTCTGGGTTTGGTGTTTAATATTTGGCGTTACAATCTTCACTATTAACGCATTATCTGCTCGTAGTTATGCAGAAACAGAATTTTGGTTTTCAAGTATAAAAGTATCTGCCATTATAGCTTTTATTATCCTTGGCGGCGCCGCTATGTTCGGTTTTATTGATTTAAAAGGTGACGAACCAGCCCCGTTATTATCAAATTTCGTAAATCACGGCGGTTTATTTCCAAATGGACTTGCAGCTATCCTATTAACAATGGTTACAGTTAATTATTCCTTCCAAGGTACAGAACTTGTCGGAATCGCAGCAGGTGAAAGTGAAGATCCAGCAAAAACTTTACCACGTTCTATTAGAAATATTATATGGCGCACGATGTTTTTCTTCGTCTTAGCAATTTTTGTTCTTGTTGCTTTAATTCCTTGGGAAGAAGCAGGATTAACAAAAAGTCCATTCGTTGCTGTATTTGATAATATCGGTATTCCATATGCAGCTGATATTATGAACTTTGTTATTCTTACTGCTGTTCTTTCTGTCGCAAACTCTGGACTGTATGCCGCAACTCGCATGCTTTGGTCATTATCAAAAAATGAAATGGCTCCTGCCTTTTTAAAGAAATTATCATCACGAGGAATACCTCTAAACGCTTTAATTTTGACAATTTCTATTTCTGCTTTTTCTCTTTTAACAAGCGTTGTAGCTGCTGAAACAGTTTACTTATGGTTAATTTCCATTTCTGGCGTCATTACAATCATTGTTTGGATGTCAATTTGTGTCTCTCAATTCTTTTTCCGTAAACATTATTTAGCAGACGGTGGAAGATTAGAAGACTTAAAATTTAAAACACCACTTTATCCACTTGTACCAATTCTTGGTTTTGGATTGTATGGCATTATATTAATCAGTCTTATCTTTATCCCTGAACAACGACTTGGAATTTATTGCACTGTACCATTTATCATCTTTTGCTACACTTACTATCACTTTAAAGTTAAGAAAAGAATTGCGACTAACACTCGTAGTGAAACTAAAATTAGCGAGACTATGTAATATTATACTTATATATAAAAGACCGCACATAGCTTTCACTTTATGTGCGGTCTTTTATCCTTTTCACTTTTTCTTTCGTTCCCTCATTTCCCTTTACTTTTGGAAGACGATTCAGTATTTCTATACCCTTTTTCTTTGATTTCAAGTTATGTGAAGAATGATATTAAAATCATTTCAACAGTCAATGCTACTAGCAATTTTGATTTCTTACTGTTTATCCCGCTTTAATGGGCAGTTAATCCCCCACTGATTAAAGTTTCACTTTATAAGTTAATAATTTTCCTTACTATTACTGTTTTGATATATTGAATATATAATGCCAAAAAATTTCAAAATAGACAGGGGTTATGTACGATGATAAAAGGTTTCGGGGGAATATTTTGGAGAACTAAAAATATCGATGTTCTAAAAAAATGGTACAGTGAAGTGTTGAAAATTGAAATAGACAATTGGAATGGGACTGTGATTAAACCGCAATTAGGAAATGAAACTATTTTTTCTTTCTTTACCGAAGATGATAATTATTTTCCAACAGAACAGCAAGTGATGTTAAATTTCCAAGTACATAATATGAATGAGACTATTCAGCATCTTGAACATATTGGCGTACCTCTTGAAAAGAAAGAAGAAATTAGTGAATTCGGAAATTTTATTTGGATTAAAGATCCTGAAGGTCGTCTAATTGAGCTTTGGGAAAAATAGACGGTAATAATCATTTGCTATTAAGCTAATGATTACTTTCGTTTCACAAAATAAAAAAGTCGATTTCTTAACTCCACAGGAAATCGACTTTTTTTCGTATCCCATCGCCATAAAAGGAAACTACTTCCCTTGATTAGATTGTTTGCGAACATAAGATGCGAAAAATAGTTTTTTCTGGCTGCTTATTTACCCCTTTTAATTCGCTTTAAAATTATATAATGGCTTAATAATGTGCTTTATATCTATTGTTTCTTTCGTATTTTCGATAATTTCATCCATTGGCTTGTAAACCATTGGTGCTTCATCAATTGTGCTTTCTACTACCGATGTAGTCCACACTTCTGTCATCGTATTTTGAAATTCCTCTAGACTCAATAATTCTTTAGCCTTCTTACGACTCATAATACGTCCTGCCCCGTGCGGACCAGAAAAGTTCCAATCTGGATTCCCTTTACCAAATGCAATAATTGAACCATCTCTCATGTTAATGGGAATAATGACTCGTTCATCTTTCTGAGCTGAAATAGCACCTTTTCGTAGAATCATATTTTCTATGTCAATATAGTTATGTATTGTAGTAAATTGATCCGTAATTTTCCAGTCCATTTTCGTAACAATTTCATCAATCATTGCTTTACGATTTAACGCAGCATACTTTTGGGCAATATTCATGTCATTCATATAATCTTTGAATCCTTGCCCTTCTAAATAAGCTAGTTCTTTACGAATCTTAGGCTTCTGAATACCTCGTAAAGTTTCTTGTATTTCTTTTGCTCTCCCTTCTTCAGTTAATCTCTTAATAATCTCATCTTTCATTGATGTAACATCAATTAATTGTTCATATGCGAAATTTTGGTAATACTCTGCTATTTGTTTACCTAAATTACGAGAACCACTATGAATGACAATATATACATTCCCTTTTTCATCTTCATTTAATTCAATGAAATGATTTCCACCTCCAAGAGTACCTATACTTTTTTGAGCCCTTTGTAATGTATATGGCGCCTTCACACCATCAAAATCAATCATTTTTGAGAATCGATGTTCTTTATCTCGGATACGAAAACCATTTGGAACAAATTTACGAATTGTTTCGTCTAAGCAATCGAAATTAATTTCTTCTTTTTTCTTATCAATCACAACAACTTCCATTCCACACCCAATGTCTACTCCTACAAGATTAGGAACAATTTTATCCTGTATTGTCATTGTTGTCCCAATCGTACAACCTGCTCCTGCATGTGTATCTGGCATAATACGAATTTGACTATCCTTTACGAATTCTTGGTTACAAAGATCAATAATCTGCCCAGTCGCAGTCTCATCAACGTTATTCGTAAATACTTTCGCTTCATTGTATTTCCCTTGTAATTTCAACATCTTTCATTTCCCCTTCCTTTTGAAAGAATTATTTTATTACGTTGTATGTGTTCTTATATTTACTATCATCTACCTTCTGCTTTCCATTATATATGTACGATGTCCTTCACAATAATAAAAATTATGATGATTCACCTTATTTACATAATAAAATTACCGTCTTCTTAAATTTATACCTACACATGAGTATTCCACGCCCTCGATATCTGTTATATATAGCAAAAACTCCCCTTACATCGAAAATGATTAAGGGGAGTTTTATATAAGATAAAATTATAGTTCAGATTTCACTCGAACAGAAACATTGTTTTTAATTATATTTTTGAATTCTTTAAAGCTAACAAAATTGTTACTTTTCTCATCCCATAGTCGGAAGCGAAGTGAACGCAAGCTTGTAGCAAGAGTAATCGTAGGTACATTTTTTAACGGAAGCGTATTATTGTGTGCCTCTTCTAGTTTATAGTTAGGTACCCTTGGGCTTAAATGATGAACATGATGGAATCCAATATTACCAGTTAGGAATTGCAAGATTTTTGGAAGTTTATAGAATGAACTTCCTTCCACTGCAGCTTTCACATATTCCCAATCTTTATCCTCTTCAAAATAAGAATCCTCGAATGTGTGTTGTACGTAAAACAGCCAAATCCCTACTGAACCTGCTATTAAGAATATCGTACCGTGTACTAATAAGAACGATTGCCATCCAATTGCCCAGCAAAGTATAGCGATTAAAGCAACAATTATAATATTCGTCAAATAAGTATTCATACGTTCTTTCTGTCTAGCACCTTTTCGGTTAAATCTATTTTTAAGCAAGAAAACATAAATCGGCCCTAATCCAAACATAACGAATGGATTGCGATATAAGCGATATGCTAAACGAAGTCTAAATGGCGCAGCTGCATATTCATCCACAGTAAGCGTCCAAATATCTCCTGTACCTCGCTTATCCAAATTACCACTTGTAGCGTGATGAATAGAATGTTCATGCCCCCATTGATCAAATGGGAATAAAGTTAAAACACCCATACATGTCCCTACTATTCTATTTGTACGACGGCTTTTAAAGAATGAATAGTGAGTACAATCATGAAAAATAATGAAAATTCGCGTCATAAAACCAGCGGCTAACAGAGATGGAACTACTGATAACAAATAAGAAACGGACAAACTTTTATAAGCAAGGTACCATAAAATAATGAATGGCACAATTGTGTTAAAAAGTTGCCACACACTTTTTTTAATCGTTGATTTTTCATACGGAGCAACTTGTTTTTTTAAATTTTTAGTATTTTCTAATGTCATTGGTCTAATTCCTTTCCTTTATGTTGCTAATTCACATTATAGCATACTATTAGTATCAGGTGTTAAAAGTAGCTGTAATAAATATTATATAATATAAAAATCTCTTTTTTCTTACTCATTACTTACAAATTCCTTACGGTCAAAAAACCTTACATAATCGGACTGATGGAGCATTTTAATTATAAAAGAAACATCTATTTTTTCCAATAAATATATAAAAAAGCAGAGGACTTTTTCACTTCTGCACATCTTTTCATTTTTTAA
Source organism: Bacillus sp. HY001 (assembly GCF_007558965.1). Classification (NCBI taxonomy): domain Bacteria; kingdom Bacillati; phylum Bacillota; class Bacilli; order Caryophanales; family Bacillaceae; genus Bacillus; species Bacillus sp. HY001. Next base: position 31,648 of record NZ_VLTE01000043.1, read on the forward strand.
ATGGTAATTTTTTTCGATTTGTATTTATGTAACAGTTTTTTCTCACAAGATGAAAAGAGCTGCCACAAGTCAGATTTCACCGACTTATGACAGCTCCTTTTCATTTTATTTTAGCGATGGATCCAAACTGCACCTGCAGACTTATCATCAGCTTGACCTACTACTTCAAACTTCAATCCTAGTTTCGGTAACTTACGTCCGGCATCTGGAATAACACTATTGATGTATTGCTTAGAGTCATCAAATTTCGCAACGCCTGGTAATCCTTTATAATCAAAGATACCGCGAGTTGGTGAATCTACTCTCCATGCTGGCGTTTGCTCAAATGAGAATGCCGCATCGGCAATTTGATAACGTGTACTGCTCTTCACAGTTGGTTGACCGTTTAATGTTCCTACGATTGCCTCTGGATGAGAATCTACTACCCCAAGGAACCCTTCGCCTGGGTGAACGCCTACCCAGTTATCTGTAAAGCTTTGATCCGCATACCATACAACCATTCCTGTATTAAATACTGGACCACGTGCATGTTGTAACGCCGTGTCAGATCCAGCATAATTTCGCCACTCAATATAGTAGTTATTTTTTTTCTGTTCAAATCCGTTTGACACAGTAAATCCTTTTAGCGTCATTGCTGGCTGTCCTTCTGCATCATCAGAGAATACAACTTTTCCATCTACAGTTAATGCAGCATTGTCTAACGCAAATCCTTTATAAGCTACTGCAATATCTGTTACATACTCAAACTGTAGTTTTACTTTCTTTCCTTTGAATTGACTTAAATCGTATGACTTATCAACCCACTTACCATCGGTTGTATCTACGCCGGCTTTTACATCTTTTTCGCCCATTCGATCAATACGTGTCTTCGTTCCATCTTCTGCAATCGCATTTACGTCAAGGAAATCATACTTCGCTTCCAGTTCATAAAATGCCTTATAATTAAACTTAGCGTCTTTTGCATTTGTTAAGTCAAATACTGGAGTCTCAAGTGTTGTATGAATATCATTTCCTTTTGTGCTGTAATAAAACTTCTTACCAAATGCCGATTCGATATTTTTTATATCTTTGTCTGGTAAGTTAACTCGAATGATTCCTGGTCGTTTTGATTTTGTAACACTTTGATCTAAATATGTTGCAGTACCGATTCCTGTGCGAAGTTTATCATAATCTACCTCAACGATATTCGCCCAGTTACCCTGCATATTCTTTTGGAAAAATTCTTTATTTTGTGGTGAGAAACTTGTTGGCTCTGTTCCTGCAATTTTTCCAGCCCAGCTACCACCACTCATTATAGACCATGATTCAACAGGTTCACCTTGTCCAGAGTACTTTGTATCATATTCATCCGGCAATCCTAAATCATGACCGTACTCATGGGCAAACACACCAACTGCTCCATCTTCAGGCTCAATTGTATAATCGTATGCAGCCATCTTGCCGCCCCAGTTCGAAACAGAAGATTTCGTACCATCAATCGCATATGGTTTTGATCCTAGTTTTGAACGATGAGACCAAATCGCATCATCTTTTAATTTACCACCGCCAGCTTCTTGACCCACGCCCGCATGTACAACCATTAAGTGGTCAATAATTCCATCTGGCTCGTTTTTATTTCCATCACCATTTTGATCGTATTGATCAAATTGATCATAATCTGCTAAATTGATACCTTTTGCGACAGCTGCTTTTAATGCCTCTTTCACAAGATCACGTGGCCCTAAAGGACCTTTGTTATCATGACCAGTTCCCGCATCCGCACCATAATCTGATGCTTTTCCTGGAACAGTAAGCCATTCTGTTACAGTTCCATCAACTGTGTAGCTACCGCCAGATTGTTCTTCATAATACTGTTTAAATGTATTAATCTTCGATCCATCAAATAACGTAAATGGCTCATCACCAAATAACATTTTTTGATAATGTTCACGATTAAAGTCCTTAGAATACATGTAACCTGGTTCTTGATCAATATTATTATGCTTAAAATCGCTAAATTCTACGAGTAAAACAAGTACTTTATCTTTTCGAACAGCTCCATTGTACTCAGCTTGCTTCGCTGGTGTAGTCGGTACTTTTCCATTTAATTTTCCAGGGTTCAATCCTGCACCTTGTCCAGCTACTGGTCCTACTTCGGGCTGCTGCGCCTGTTCATTTCCCTTCATTTTTGCATCTTTTACTTTTTTCATAAAATCTGAAGCTTCTTGCGTAAGGTTATCTCCTGTCATGATTTCTTTTCCAGGATTTTCGCCTTTCTTTTTCTCAACATAATTTTCGACAGCCTTTGATATCTCAGCTTGTGATGCAGATTGATCAATTACTCCCCTTTGTTTCAGCGCTTCTGCCAAACGCTCATCAGGTATTAAATGCTCATCAATTGGTAGAGATGGTGGCGTATCAGCATACGCTGCATGACTTCCAAAAGCAAACGTACTACTTAGCACTGCCGCTGTTGCTAAAACTGATAATGGTTTTAACTTCTTATTCTTTTTCAATGCTTTTCCTCCCCAGTGTCTGCAAATTATCGTTTTTTTTGCCGATAGGAACATAATATTCGTTATAATACGAATATTCAATCTTTTTAAAGAGCTAAAATGTTGAGAAATATTTTTTAGGGTGAAAAATATAAGATAAATAAATTTACAAGAAGTCCTTTTTAGAAGTTGTGATCCTCTTTACTCTTGTTTTCAAGTGAAATTTTAGCTACACAAAAAATGCCAATTCCTAAGTATTAGCTAAGGAATTGGCATTTTTTTAACGAGAATGCTTTATGAATAAACGGATTGCTTCTTCTGGTACATAGAACTTGCCATTACTTTCTACAACTACACTACCTAATTCATATTCTTTATTCTTAATACGAATTATATTTTTATTTACAAATAATTGAGCTTTTACATGATTACGTTTTACTATGAGCACCGGGTTTGCTGTATCAGTATTATCTATAGTGACTGTTGCATCGTTTTGTTTAAAAGCTGATTCACTATCTACAAATAATTTGTTTGTTACTTCTTCTAAATTAAAGCCCATTGCTTTCGCCATCGTCTTCGCAACGTCTGTGTTTTGGATCAAACCATATGGTTTTTGAGGACCGTAAGAATATAAAAACACATCCTCACCTGTATGCCCTCCTGTTGTGAAGCCAATATTTGCACGGTTAGCTAGTAATGTAGTAAGTATTGGACCAATATCCGATTTCTTTTGTACAACTTTTAATTTTTCCTTTTCAGCTTCCGTTAAGTTATTTAAACCGTAAAGTGCAGCAACTTCTACTATATTTGATAAATCATTATTTATTTTTTGGGTTACCCCTTCAATTGTCATTTTCGCTTTTTTTAATGGATTAATGTATGCAGAGACCGGCGTAGTATTATAGCCTTTTGTTGTATTCGCATTCCCAATAGAAATCCCGCTATTACCATGATCAGTTAAAGCGATGAGCAGTGTATTCTCATCATTTTTGGCAAATTGTAATGCTTTTGCTACCGCTTTATCAAATGCTAATACATCACTAATCATCCCCATCGGATCATTCACATGAGCTGCCCAGTCTGGTTTACTTCCTTCCACAAATAAAAAGAAACCATCTTTATCTTTTGATAACGTTTGAATTGCTTTTTCCGTCATTTGCGAAAGTGTTGGTTGCTCCGGATTTGTTGCTTCACGATCCATATCGAACGCTAAAGCGTTATGTGAAAAAGAGCCCCAAATCTTCTTAGATTTAGAGTTCAATAATGCATTTTTCGTTTCAACAAAATCGTACCCTTTGTCATGAATCACCTTTACTAAATCCTCACCATCTTTTCTTTTTATAGGTAGCAGTGCTGCTTTTCCCCCGCCTAATACGACATCTATATTTTGATATACTTGTTGCTTTGCAATTACGTCAAAATGCTTGCGGTTTACATGGTGAGCAGAGAATCCGGCCGGAGTAGCATGCTGAATTTCAGCTGTAGCAACAATTCCAGTTGCGCGACCAGTGTGTTTAGCACCTTCTAGAACATTGGCAACTGGCCGTAACTTGTCCTCTTTTTTCATTGGTTTTAAACCAGGTGAACTTACAATAGAAGGTAATACACCTACATATCCTGAATTCGATTTATTCCCAGTCGCTAAAGCTGTTGCTGCTGGGGCTGAGTCTGTTATAGCTGATTCCGCCGAATATGTACGAACTCCTCCTGTTACCATTTCATCTAATGCAAGTGGTTTCCCTTTATACAAACGAGCTAATGTCGTTGCTGAAGAACTCGTTCCGTCCATAACCATTATGATTACATTTTTCGGTTGCCGTTCTACTTTTTTCACTTTCGCTTCCACCGAATAATAATTCATCATGCTTTCAGTACATAACATACTTAGTGTGATTGTTCCTACTAACAGTAACTTCTTCATCAGTAAACCCAAATTCGACATTGTTGTTCCTCCGTATGTTTTACATTCATTTATATATGTTTTATTAGTCCCCAATTTTCATGAAGCTAACAATCATTACCTTCACTTTCTTTTATTAGTAAGGCAACGAACGCTACCTATCGCTACCTATCATAGCTTTTTATGTTCAAATAACTTGGGACCACACCTATTTTATAAAACCGTCTTATCATTCTCTTCCCTAAAATTTATTTATCAATAAAAATCCGATTAAAATAAATAAGAATTTATTGTTAAACGATAAATTTCATGTTAAATTAAAAAGATAATTTAAAAATGAGGTGCTTTATATGAAACAAGGATCAACACTCTTTTTAAAGACAGCAATCATCCTTATCGGTATTCCTGTTCTTGCTTTGTGTATATTTTTAATTCCTAATATCGGGAATTATGCAGCGAAATTGTACCCGGATATCGCATATATAAAATATCTTGTTTTAATCAATCTATATGCAACAGTGATACCTTTTTATTTTGCTCTATATCAAGCCTTTAAACTTGTAAGCTACATTGACAATGGTAACGCCTTCTCAAAATTATCTGTTAGAGCTTTAAAAAAGATAAAACAATGTGCTGTTACAATTAGTATATTATATGCAGTAGGCATGCCGCTTTTCTATCTTGTAGCAGAGAGAGATGACGCGCCAGGTATTATAATAATTGGCATGATCCTTATCTTTGCTTCAATGGTTATCGCAGTCTTTGCTGCCGTTCTCCAAAGACTTTTAAAAGATGCGATAGATATAAAATCAGAAAATGATTTAACGGTCTGAGGTGAATAACATGGCAATAATAATTAATATTGATGTAATGTTAGCGAAACGAAAAATGAGTGTAACTGAACTTTCAGAGAAGGTTGGAATTACAATGGCTAACCTTTCTATATTAAAAAATGGAAAAGCAAAAGCAATTAGAATTACAACTTTAGATGCTATTTGTAAAGCGTTAGAATGCCAACCAGGGGATATTTTAGAATATCAACCGGAAGACAGCGAATAAAAAGAGTCCTTCATACGAGAAGGACTCTTTTTATTGCACATTACGGCGCAAAACTAATTTGACCAGTAAATAATAATATAATCGTGATCATCCAAAATATAAGTAATGATAAGGACAGTATTATTGAAATAATAGCAATCCCCTTCTTCTCCGTTTGTTTCGTCATCGTAATGCTAGAAAGTATGATACCTGCAACTGTGAGGGCAACTGTAATATAATCTCCCACTACATTACCTACATTTGCTATCCTTGTCGGTGTAATAAAAACGAACAGAAAACATAAAATACCGATTAGTAAAGATATGTAACTTATTATGCTGTACTTCTTTTTAGGAACTATTTCAGTTTTCATACTAACCCACCCCTTCTATACAGCTATAAGTTCATATTAGCACAAATAACCATAATTTGGTTATAATAAATAGCAGATAAAATGGACACAACCATCTTATCTGCTATTACATTTCTACCTAATTACTAACCCAGCTATTTCTTCTTTATCGTTATAAGTTACGATAAAGGTACGTTGTTCTTTACTATACCTCGCTACAAGAATAACAGTATATAAACCATCTTTTTCTTCAATCGATTTTTTCTCAATTTTTTCGAATGTACCAGCTTTTTCAATTATAGGAGTAAGTTCTTTCATTTGCTCTTCTGATAAGGCTGATTTCATTTTACTATCAAATTTTTCATGCACGTCTTTATACTTCGCCTCATTTAATAATGTTACAATTTCTTCCGCCTTAGGAATAAACTTTTTTGACGTACTTTCATCTACTTTATTACCGGTACATGCTGCAAGCGCGAACGCCGCGATAGCACTTATAATAATAAGTAACATTCTTCTCATTTTCATACACCCTTTCTTTTTAAAATGAAACTATAACTAAAAACGAGTACAGCACAAATTGCTATTGAAACTTCTGACATAATGATCCCACTTTTCCCTGGTACATATAGCGATATAATGCTAGCTATTGCATTTGCAGTCCCATGGATGAGAATTGCATATACAACATAACGAAATTTCTTTTGGACGACAGCTTGCAATACAATGATGGAAAGTCCAATATGCAATACCATCGCGACGATACGCTCCATACCGCCGAAATAGTAACTGTCACCATTTTGAATGAATGTTTGTGACAATAATAGAGATATTACCGGAACTCCAACTATCAACACTGCCTCAATACCACCATGCCCTGCTCCAAATAAAAAACCAGACTGCCAATCTCGTTGCTTCATAAAATAACGCATTGCAATAAAACGAGCTATCTCTTCAAAAATTCCAGCTGATAAACTAAGCAAAAGTACAAATAGTACAGGCTGCATAACAGAAAACATTTGAAAATTTGTGCTAGTTCCACTTACATAATTCAGTATTGGTATGCGGATCAATATTTGTGATACAACAAAAGCCAATACACCTAACATATATGGAATATAGCGTTTCTTCCAAAAAGCATATAAAAGTGCTACAAGCGGTAAACCAAAGCTAATCATTGTTGTAAAAATAAGACCATTCATCTCGCTTCACCTCTTACTTGAAGTGTATAAAAACGAGTAAAGGAAGTATGTAGTTCTTTCCTATTCGGTTTCATTTTCATCATAGATGGTCATTTCATCTCTTTTAATATGAGTGTTTGTGTGAAATAAGGACTTACATAAGTTGTCTCTAACGTCGCGTTATTTGTTTTATTCATAATCCGTTTTAACGAAAATAACCCATATCCTCGAGCTCCGTCTTTACTTGAATGGTTTTTCTCATAAATTTTTTGCAAATCAATCGCTTCACTCTTTGAACTATTACGCGCGATAAAATATTGTCGGGAATCCATTTCAAAGAATGCGATTTGCAACATCTTTTCCTCACTATGTACTGCTTCTTCAATTGCATTGTCTACTAAAACTGAAATGATGCGAATAAATGAAATGATCGTCATCGAAACACTTTCGATGTTCTCTGGTATATCGAGCATTACTTTTATTTGTTGGTGCTGGGCAGTGCTAACTTTCGCCCTTAATACACTTCTCACTTCAGGAATATGTATGCGAGATAATTTCGCAATATCAAGTTCATGATCATTTATTGTTTTTAATGTAGGAGCTATCACGTCATAATACACTTGCTCAATTTCTTTCACATTTTTTGTACGTATGCCCTCCTCTAACGATAGTAATACATTCATATAATCATGACGGAAACTAGCAAGCTCATCGTGCATATCCTCTAATTTCTCTACATAATCTAATAACTCTTTATCTAAACGTTTCTCGTGTTCTTCTTGTAACTTTTCTTTCGATAAGTGTGAGCTTATTAACACCATGATTAGTAATAATAAAAATATAATAATCGCTGAAATATAACTTACTTCACTGTATTGTTGATTTAATTGTGCTAATAACGCAGAAGATGGCTGAGTTAAGATTAGTTCAATAATAAATCCGGCAATTAATAATATATAAGTTACATAGTATAGCGGACTACCTACTATATATTGAGCAATTTTTTGGATTCTTTTGCGAGCTACAAAAATACCGATAAAAGTAAGTGTCGATACGGTAAGATGAATCAAGCTACCTGTCCATAAATATAAATTGAATGGCGTTAACATAAAGATTTTCATTCCTAAATCAAATAGCAACATTTTCACTAACGTTATTATCACCATACTCACTAGTGCAAAATATACATTATGCTTAAATTTCAATTCATTTTGCATTAATCCTAAACTTATTAGAAACAACACAATGGTACTATTCAATTCTGGATATCTCGTTACTGTTACGACAATAGCAAGTAAAATAATGAATACCGCACTTAAAGCTATTAACATTCTAACTGACAATCTATTGTACCGGATTAATTGAATGTATAAAAACGTATGGCTTATACTAGTAAGCAGTATTGCAAATAAATCATAAATATACATTACATCTCACCCTTTAACATGTTTCGTACTTTACTCACTAAACGACGTGATACCGGAATACGTTTCCCGCTTTTTAAAACTATCATTTTTTGCTTCGCATCGTAAAAAGACAATTGCTTCGTATTCACGATATATGATTGATGACAGCGAAATAAACGTTCATCTATTATTTCAATCTCCTTTAATGTTCCATAATAATAAACGATACGATCTAACGTCACTAACGCTAAACGGTGTGGTTCATCGGTCATAACATATTCAACTTCATGAAAAGGAACCCGCACAGTCGCATTACTGTTTTCAACGATAAAGTCATCGGACGGAATGATATGCTTATTACGCGCTTCATATTGGAGTAAACATTGTTCAAAAACGTTACGCCTCTCTTCATATGGCAACCCTTTATCAATAAATGTTAAAGCTGATACCATGTATTGATACGAAATAGGTGCAAATTCAGAATGCGTCGTTACAAACACAATAATCCCTTGCGTATCATACTTTCGTATCTCTTGTGCCACTTGTAATCCTTTACGCTCTTCTCTTTTAATCTCTATATCTAAAAAATAGATTGGAACATACTTCGCCTTAGGAATGTTGGTAATAATGTTTTCACTTTTACTAGTCACCTCTATAAAATCAAAAGGCAACATATATTTCTCGCAAATCTCTTCAACTAGCCGTTTCATTTGCTGTGCTTGTATGACATCATCTTCTAAAATGAAAATACTCATGTGATCACTCGCTTTATAGAAATCTTTTTATTTATAGATTTATCTATAAATATATAATTCAAATCGTTATACCGATCCCCTTCTAAATATTTGAAAGTATTAATTTTCTATCGTTTTTATAAAGCATAGAAAATAACCTCTACTTTCAAGCAAAAAGTAGAGGTTTTATTTCATTCATTTATAAAATAACCTCTTTATCAATTACTACCTTAAAAAATTCCGAGTAATGCGATAAAGAATAATCCGCTACATCACAATTCCCTTGAAACATACATGTTGGAATACCTAATTCTTTTGCAGGTAATAAATCTAATTCTCTATCACCAATAGCTAGATCAATATTGTGCTTTTTATGCAGATGATTATAAGATAAAGCATTCGGTTTTCGGGGGAAACCATCGTCAATTGTAACCATGTCTACGAAGTATTTGTCCCAGCTGTAATATTCTAAAATTTCCATAACTCCCGCCCTATGTTTATGGGTCATAATCACATTTTTATCCGCATATTTCAAAATCTCTTCGACACCTGCAAAAGGTTTCATATCTCTTGGAGTGAATTCCCCCTTCAAAATTTTAATCTTTTCTTCCTGTTCGCATGAAATATTATAATGCTGAATTGCATGAGAGTATGATATTTTTAAGTTTTTGTATATTTCTTGTTCATCTACACTATCACCCAATATTTCAGATAGCATCATTGTATATGCAGGATACGTATCAAATAACGTCCCATCAAAATCCCATAAAATATTCATTCTGTTCACCTTCTATTTTCTAATCATTCTATAATTAAATTCGCCCGTTCCTTCGGCAATTCCGTTTCTAAGTAATAATCCTCTGCTTTCCAATACCTATTCTCAAACTTTGAAAGGTTTTTCTGCGTTTCCTCACTCTCGCGCAGAAATCTTGTCTCTCTTGGACAATCCAAGTACACCATATAATGAAAGAAATCTCTCCATTCTTTTCGCTGTAAAAAAACACCTTCAATTACGATTACACCTACTATAGGGATCTGTACTTTTTTCATTTCACTTGAGTCTATCCCATCATAATAGAACGGTAATGTCAGTTTTGTTTCAGTTTGTAACTTTTGAAAAAACTTCTTCTGCAAGTATGCAATATCCCATTGTAAATAATAATACTCATACCATTCTTCATAGCCAGTATGATACCGTTTATTACGTTCTACTATATGATCATCAATATGAAAAATATGGAACGGAATACCTTCTTGTTTCATGTTTTCTTTTAAATTTGCAACGAATGTCGTTTTACCAGATCGACTTAAACCATCTATACCTAGAATGAACCTATTTTCTTTATGTTTCTTCATTATATTTATAAGCTCATTTGTACTCATTATTTCTTCCACTCTTCTTTTAATAAAGAATATAAAATCGTATCATGAGCAACTTCATTTTGAATCATATGTTTTCGAAGTAATCCTTCTTCTTGAAACCCAGCTTTACTTAATAATTTTTGAGAAGCTTTATTTTCTACATATACAACAGCTGCAATTCTTATCAGTTGCAGCGTTTCAAATCCGTAAGTTAAAATTGCCTGTAATGCTTCCGTTGCATACCCTTGTCCCCAATATGTATCGTCTAATTCATAACCAATTTCAGCTCGCTTATGATGATTATTTATTAAATGAAATCCGCACGTTCCGATTAATTGGCCCGTGCCCTTTTTCTCAATTCCCCAGCGAAATACTGTTCCCTCTTCATAACGATTTTTAAACGTTTGAATTGTTGTTTTCGCTTGCTCAATATTTTCGAAAGAATCCATTCCGAAATAACGTATAACAGATTCTTTCGAAAAATAACGGAACATCGTTTCTGCATCTAACAGTGTTAGTTCTCTTAATAATAAACGTTCTGTTTCTAGTTTCGGAAACCCCATCTCTTTTTCTCCTTCTATTCTAATGAACTGCAAATTTCAATATAATTTCCATCTGGATCGGCAATGTATGCAATTGTTTGTCCCCATGGTTTCACAATTGGTTCAACTAAAATCTTAATTCCTTGCTCTCTAAATTGTTCGATTGTTTCTTGTACATGATCAACAACGAACCCCAATTCAAAATGAGAAGATTGTAACTCGCCTACTGTAAGTGGTAGTCCTGTTAATTCTTTCACATCTTGCCTCGTGTTCATCGCTAAAATTGTAGAACCAGTATTAAACTCAATATATGTACCATGCTCTGCTTTTATAGGTAACTGTAATACATCTTTATAGAATCTTAGACATTCCTCAAACCTTTCTACGTATAAAATGATATACTTCATTTTTATATTCATTTTACATCCCCCCTTATATCTATCCCTAAAATTTCGACAAAAGTCTCATAAAAACCTTGTTTCCTATAGTAATGAGCACAAAAAAATGAGGCCGATTTCTCGGCCCCCCAGCTTATTGGCATAAAACAGGAGATTTGGTTTGGACATAACCAGTTCGTACCCTTATTATATTTTATTTTTTCTGAATTTTAAATACTTTAAATGCCCATTTATATTGAGAAAGTTTTTTTGCTTGCATAAAATTAATATGTTTAAGAAATGCTACAAATGGAGGTGTATACATATGGAACCAATGCTATGTCCAAGCTGTAAAACGAACCGTACTCGCTTTAATATTCTTGAGCAACAAGTAAAACCAGTCAAGTTAAATCCACAAACTGGTCAAGTAGAAGAAGAATACACAAATGAAACGATGAATGCTTTTCATATGTCCTATCAAGGACCAACATACAGAGTCCAATGCGCTGTATGCGGACTTGTTGAAAACCCGGAACAATTTATTAAACCTGCGCAAAATCAGTCTTTTTCTTAAACATTTTTATTCCCCCCTATGGAATTTTTGTAGGGGGTTTTCCATTTAATATGTTAATCAAAAATGTTTTTCTTCCTTATTATAAGTTACACCCCACGCCTTTTTAGTCATTTTTTATTTTTTGATCTTCGATATAAATCTTTTTTACTTCATTTATTAATTTCGGGTGTGGTTCTTCGTAACAGTTATTTTTGCGCCTTTATATAATTTTTTATTATATAAAAAAGAGTGAACAAAAACACAATAATATAGAGAAAAAAGAAGTTGATCCCGATAATTCGCCCTACAAAATCAACTTCTTTTTAACTTTGCTTATTATTATAATATTTCACTTTTTAATTTCTTAATTTTCCAAGTGAGTCTTATAAAGAAGTATATCCACATACAACCTGTAAGACCCGTCATAGCTTTCGCCCATATTGGCACTCTTGATTCCATCGGGCTTATAAATAGATTGTACATTGACGGTAATATACTTGCTGAAATAATAACAAGGAATAGCAATAACTCATTTAGTTTTTGTACTCTCGTCTCCTTTTCTGAGTAAATATCAGGCAATTCATTTACCTCTTCTACTTCTTTACAAAAATAATTCCATCTCGTGAAACTTGTTACGCGTTCCCAACCTGACATTTCGTATATTTCGAAGTACTCTTGTTGTTGTTCTTTTGAATCCCTATAAACCAATCTAAAATCAGCTTTATATATTACATCTTTTGGCTCAGTTTTCTTAAACGTATACATTAAATTGTATTTTTGTAATGCCCAACCTTGTTGATGCATATTTCGTAAAAAAGCTTCTTCTTTTTCTAAATTCCATGCCGTAAAAAATTTGAATACCCTTTTTGTCTCCATCTTCCATTCACTCCCCTAATATACTATTCCCATTTTTAACCGAACGCTGTAATCTGTTGTACTCTAGCTCCAACACTTCTCTCCCAAACGGAGTTAATTCATAGCACTTTTTTCTATCTGTAGAAGCCACTTCAACTATTAACTTCTCTTTTAGTAACTTTGTCGTATTCCCGTATAAAGTACCTGGACCGAGCTTTACTTCCCCATTTGTCATTTCTTCTACCATTTGCATAATTCCGTATCCGTGCATTGGTTTCACTAGTGATAACAATATGTAATATGTCGCCTCTGTTAACGGAATATATTTTTTCGCTTTCGTATTCATTATAACCACCTCCGATACATCGCCTTGTGATATATCGACTAACGATACATCGTATATCGATATTGTATAACTACATTCCAAAATATGCAAGTATAATTTAATAATTGGATATTTATTTCTTCGAATTAAAAAATCATATCAATTTTCTGAATAATTTGTTAAAATATAGAAATATCCGTTTTTATTTTGAAAGGAATGATACATATGATAAATACATTGAAAGAAAACATAGGATCAGTTTTTGTCGGTAAAGAAAATGTTATTGATTTATTACTCGTTTCATTGCTTGCTGATGGACATGTACTGCTTGAGGATGTGCCTGGTACGGGGAAAACGTTACTTGCGAAAACACTTTCTAAAAGTATTGGTGGTAAGTTTTCTCGCGTCCAATTTACACCGGATGTACTTCCGAGTGATGTAACAGGTATTGAATATTTCAATCCGAAAACGAGTGAATTCGAGTTAAGACTTGGACCAGTTATGACCAATATTTTGCTTGCAGATGAAATTAACCGCGCTATGCCTAGAACACAGTCTAGCTTATTAGAATCGATGGAAGAACGACAAGTAACGCTTGAAAAGCAATCTACTCCTCTTCCGAAACCGTTCTTTGTTATTGCGACGCAAAATCCAATTGAATCACAAGGAACGTTTCCTCTACCAGATGCACAGCTTGATCGTTTTTTAATGACAATTTCAATTGGTTATCCATCTCCAGAGGATGAACTACAAATGATGCGACGTTTTCGTAGCGATGTACCGTTAGAAAGCGTCAAATCTGTTATTTCTTTAGAAAACATTTTAGAGGCACAGAAACGAGTAAAAGAAATTTTCGTATCAGAGCCGTTAGAACATTACATTATTAAACTTGCTCATGCTACAAGAAATCATGATTACATCGCTAACGGTGTAAGTCCACGTGCCACACTTGCTTTAGTGCGCGCAGTACAGGCGTTAGCCTTTTTACGCGGCAGAGAATATTGTACGCCTGAAGATATACAATTTTTAGTTCCTTATGTTTGGAATCACCGTATCGTCCTATCAATGGAAGGCGCATTACGTACGACAAAAAATGAAATTATGCAAAGAATTTTAAAAGAAATTGACGTACCAGTGGAGATTGAGCAAGCATGAATGGACAGCGCGTTGTAACTGTACCGTTATTTTTCCAACTTCATATTATTCAATTAACTGTCCCAGGCGCTATACTATTTACATTTTTTATGCCGCAACGAATTATTATGTTTCTCTTTTTCTTCTATTATTTATTTGCGATTTTCATTTATAAATATGTCGCTTATATAGAGAAAAGGTTTCAAGTAATAAACGAGAAACAAATAACTCGGTTATTCCCTAATGAATCTGGACAGTTTTTTATTCATTTAAAAAATGGTGCAAATATACCACTCGTTAACGGTGTTTGTTATTTTCATTTAAATCCGTCACTACTACCACAAAAAGATCAAGGAATTGAACAAATATCAAAAACACTATTCTCTTTCCCGTTTTCACAACCTGCTCATTCGGCGCAAAAATGGGATTTAACATTAACCGCAACGAAGCGTGGTGTATTTCAAATTGAACAATTCGAATGCGTTTTGAAAGATCCTTTTCATCTTTTAACTGTACATTTACCCATTTTTGATAAATTACGGACTGAAATTATTGTGTACCCTTCTCCAAAAGAAGTGGCAGGTTTGCAAGAACTTCAGCAACTTTTAACGGGATCTTATCGAACGAATTTTTCTTTTTACAATGATGAAACATCTATTATCGGCGTTAAACGATATGAACGTGAGTCTTTCCGTTCTATTCATTGGAAAGCATCTGCTAAAATGCAGGCATTACATGCAAAGCAATATGAACCTGTAAAAAATTATAGTTGGACGATCTGTCTTTCTTTAGCTGCTGATCGCGGATTTGGTTGGAAGGATAATATAGAAGATCTTATATCATTTGCAACATACATTTGCCAATACGCAACGAAGCATCAAATACCATTTGAATTATTTATTAGTGTACTAGCTGAAGGTGGTCCTCTGCACTTACCATTAAATGACGGACACACACATTACGGAATATCTTTAGAGGAATTAGCGCGTATTTCAGATGATAGTACGTTACTTCCAAAACAAGGATTCCTTCACTACGTAGAGAGAAAAAGGGAACGATCTTCTACAATGATATATATTGGTTTACAAAGAAACGAACTCCCTCTTCACCCTCAGCCTACGTTTCTCATTAATAACGAAGGGATGGTGGAAAAGCTTGAAAACTTGGCTCTATCACGTTCATGACTTTATTCTGCTGCTCCTCCTTTCGTTATTAACAGAAAGGGATGAACTTATTGCTATTGCTATATTTTTAGCAATAGGCTATATGGGTGTATTTCTTATTAATAAATTTATGAAGAAAAGAACAACAGGATTTGTCATACTGTTAATTACTCAAATAATCGGTTGCTCAATCTTTCTCCCTTTCTCTCTATTTGGCACAATTATGTTACCGCTTTTCTTCTTTATCGTACATGTAGTCGGTCCTGGATATCCAGTTCAAAAGTCATTAGGTGGTATTGTATGGTTCGTCTTTTCAGCTATATTTTATGCACCTTTTCCACCATTATGGAAATTGTTACTATTAGTCTTACACATTATGATTGCATTTTGGTTAACAGGTTCCAATCGTAATCAACAGTTATTACGTTTTACTTCTATTATTACAATTGGAACATTTAGTGCTTTACTTATTCTAGTATTTCCTTATGTACGTCTTATTTTTTCTTATATTGTCCAAGTAGTTGCATTAGGATTCGGATATGCGATCAATCCGTTATTTTCAGCAGCTGAATCAAAAGAGACAGACGATTTTTGGTCGAATAAAGGAAATCTAAAAGACCCTCAAATTAAGGAGGAATTTGGACAGCGTGATTTTGATCCAACTCTCATAAATAGCATTACAATTATAGTATGTACAACTATTGCTATTTACGTCGTTTGGAAAATAATAAAAAGACGAAAACAATTTAGTTTACCAAATATGCCTGCCTTCGAATCTACTATTATCACTGATAAAGAAGGAATGAGCCAAAAACGTTTGAAACGAAACAAACCGCCACATAACGAAATTAGAAAAGAGATTTTTAAGCTTGAAAGTAAGTTAACTCCCCCTTTAAATAGAAATCGAGGAGAAACTATTGAGGCATGGTTAGATAGAATAAATAGTGAAGAAGATGTAAATATTGAGAGTCATATTATTATAGATGCTTATAATACAGTGCGTTATTCTAATGGTGAGAATATGATGCTACTTCAGGAATTTAAGGAAGAGGTTCATAAGCTTTATGTGTATCAGAAGAGTTTGAAGAAAAGAATGAAATAACATAACAAAAAGACTCCTATTTTCATAGGAGTCTTTCTATACTTCTACGTTACTTTTTAAATTGAAGCGTTTTTCCCTGCTTCAATTTCTAATGACTCTTCATGCCACCAAAGTGTTTCTTCAGGGTCTTCTTTAGCAATTTGGTGTGCTTCTTTTTTCGATTCTACTGTAGGATATGAACCTTTTAGCGCACGTCCTGATGTTGTAACGAATAATACACTAAATACGACTAATCCAATAACACTAACACCTGCTAAATAAAATGCTGGTGCAAGCGGGTTACCGGTTGCATGAACTAAGTATGAACATACGAGCGGCGTTGTACCACCGAATATCGATACAGAAATATTAAAGGAGATCGAAAGTGCTCGATAACGTACATCAGTGAAAAATAGTGATGGTAATAATGAAGGTAATGTTCCTTCATATACGCTTAGGAAGAATCCTAAAATGAAAATACCTGCAAATATAGCTGCAATATGTCCGTTACCTATTAGTAAAAATGCTGGAATTGCAAATACTGTTAAACCGAGTAAACCAATTTGCACGACGCGTTTATTACCAATTTTATCACTTAATTTACCGAAATATAGTGCTAGTGGAATCATAAGTGCCATCGTAATAGAAATAATTAATAAGCCAGTTGTTTCTTTGACTTTAAGTACTTGAGTTAGATAAGAAGGAATATACGAAAGAATCATATAGTTCGTAATATTAAAGAAGGCGACAATTACTGTGCTTAATAAGAAGTCTTTTTTGTGATATTTTAATATATCCATAAATGAAAATTGTTCGTTGTCTTCAGATTCCTCTTGTGCTTTTTCCATCTCTTCAAAGATGGGAGATTCATCTAAATGACGGCGTAAATATAAACCGACCAAACCAATTGGTGCAGCTATTAAGAAAGGAATACGCCAGCCCCAGCTGAGCATTTGTTCATCTGTTAACAATAACGTCAAAATGGTAACAATTACCGATGCAGCAATGTAACCTGAGAGTGTTCCAATTTCAAGACCACTACCGAGTATACCACGCTTTTTATCTGGAGAAGATTCTGCGATATAAACCATTGCACCTGAATATTCGCCGCCTGTAGAGAAGCCTTGAATCATTCGGGCAACTAAAAGTAGTATTGGTGCCCATACACCAATTTGTTCATAGGTTGGTAGTAATGCGATGAATAATGTAGAAAGTGCCATTAAAATAATAGTAGTACTTAACACGATTTTTCGGCCGTACTTATCTCCTATTCTACCAAAGAATACACCTCCGATTGGTCGAACGAGAAAGGCTGCTGCAAATGTACCGAATGTAAGTACAAGTTGCAATCCACTATTATCAACACCTGAGAAGAATAATTGACTTAAGATAACCGCTAAATACGCGTATAATCCGAAGTCAAACCACTCCATTGCATTCCCTATACCAGTAGCAATTACTGCTTTCCTGGCTTGTTTAGGATTGACAATATTAACGTCTTGAGGTTCAAAATTTAAATCATTATTTTGTTGCATATAATAAAACAGCTCCTTATTTAATTTAACTTCTTTAAGCACACCTTCTCTTATTGAATAAAATTAATTCGAAGCACTTAAGGAAAATTAATGTCTCCTTATCTGTTATTATTGTTTCACATAATTAATTATTTGTCCAATGAGATGCTCCCTAGGTTAAGTAATTTGTTAAAAATAAAAAGCTGAAGAAGGCGCTATATGAGTACCTTTTTCAGCTTTTTATTTTAATTTTTAAATTTATTTTTTTCACCCTTATTTTCTTCCTATTTGAATAGAAAAAAGGTACTTTTTCATTAAAGTTTTTAAACACTTGTAGCTGCTAAACTATGCATACAAGAGATAAACTCCTTAACAAATACATCAATTTCTTCTTTAGTAATTATATATGGAGGAAGTAAACGAATGATGTTCCCTTGTGTAACATCAACTAACATCCCATTCTCCATTAGCTCTACCTGTAATTTCTTCACATTTTCATTCGTATCATTTAAACTAATTCCAAACATCATGCCAGCATGACGTACTTCCCCAATATAATACGCATTTTCTTTCTGAATTTCTTGCAATTTATCATTTAAATATAGTGACGTTTCATACGCTTCTTGCATTAGACCATCGTCAATCAATGTGTTTAATACTGTTAGCCCTAAAGCCGTTCCCATTGATGAATGAGCGAATGTTGTGCCGTGATCTCCTGGTGCAAATACATCACATAACTTTTCACCTACAATGATTCCACCTAGCGGTATCCCGCCCCCTGCCCCTTTACCAATTTGAATAATATCTGGTGTAATATTAAAATTTTGATAAGCAAATAGTTTACCAGTTCTCCCCATACCACTTTGTACTTCATCAACGATAAGTAGTACATTATATTTCTCACATAAGTTTTGAACACCATGTAAATATTCACCTGATAAAGGATAAATACCCCCGCTTCCTAAAACCGGCTCTAGCATAATCGCAATTGGATTTTCTTTAACAATTATTTCTTCTAATTGCTCTATATTCTCGCGCTCTACTTCATAAACCGGAATCGATGTTTTAGGGAAATTTTGATATACATTTTCTTGTCTCGTAAAATGAAGTGCTCCTAATGTTCGCCCGTGGAAACTATTTTTCAGCACTACAATTCCTTCACGCTCTTCACCCATATTAGCTCTATATTTATCAATTAATTTCAACGTTGTTTCTGTTGCTTCCGTACCTGAGTTTGTAAAAAAGACCTTTCCGTTTTTTAAAGAGCAATCAACTAATTTCTTTGCATATTCAATCGCAATTGGGTTTAAAAAATGAAACGGCAGATGCAACGATTTTGTAACTTGCTCCATTGTCGTTTGCACGATTTTCGGGTGATTATATCCTAATACATTCACTCCGACACCAGAAAATAAGTCTACATACTCTTTACCATCCACATCATAAAGCTTGCATCCTTCTCCTCTTTCTATCGCAACCTTCGTACGACAGTAAGTAGGCATCATATATTCTTTATCTAATTGAGACCAATCCGACATTTTAAATTCCTCCTAGTTATTTTCCCTGTTTATTTATGTTCATTTTCTATAGAGTCATGTATAAATTCATTTTTAAGATTGAAATTTTAATAGTAATTTTCTTCACGATATTCATTTTTCCATAATTTCTTCTATTCCAACAGGTCCACTACATACTCGTTTTTTTCATCTAGCGGTCTGTAGCTATTTTGAACTTTGCGTGTCATTCATAATCAACGCTATAAAATCATATTTAGTAACAATGGACAAAAAAGATTTGGAGGCTATATCGATGGATGAAAACTATGATAAACAGGGGCAATCTTTACTAGGGAATGACTTTAATGAAGATAGTGAACGTAATGAACAAGCTACACTTCACTCTCAAACAGTTGGTTCGCGTGGACCTGTTCTAGAGCAAGATAGTGTACTTCACGAGACGTTACAAGAATTTATTCACGAAAAAATTTTAGAAAGACCTGTTCATGTAAAAGGATTTGGTGCGTTCGGTTATTTTCAAACGATCTATCCCATGTCTGAACATACTACACTAAGCTTTCTACAAAATTCTAATGAGAAAGTTCCTGTTATGGTGAGATTTTCATTAGCTGTTAGTACAAAAGGCACACCTGATACTTCTAGAAATGTACGCGGTTTTTCCACAAAGTTCTATACGAAAGAAGGTATTTTCGATCTTTTATGTAATCACATTCCTGTCTTTTCTGTTCGTGATCCGATGCGCTTCCCAGAAACGATTCAAGCGTTGTTACCTTCACCTATAAATAACTTACTAGACCCGAATAGATTTTGGAGCTTTGTCGCTAGAGCACCTGAATCCATTCATTTCGTTGTCCATTTATACTCTGATGCTGGTACGGCCAAAAGTCTGCGCCACATCCCAGGACATAGTGTAAATACATATGTTTGGAGAAATGCAGAAGGTAACCGAAAGTATGTAAAGTATCATTGGTACCCATTTGAAGGTGTACAATTCATTACTAATGAGGAAGCGAATACACTGGCTGCTGAAAACCCTGATTATAGCGGGAAAGATTTATATGATGCAATTGCAAATGGTAAACCAGTGGAATACGGTCTATATGTCCAGCTCATGGACCCGAAAGATGAAGACCATCTTTCTTATGACCCTTTAGATGATACAAAAGTATGGGATGAAAAGTCGTACCCTCTTATACCAGTAGGCAAAATGGTATTAAATAAAAATCCTGAAAATTATATGGAGCAAGTCGAAAAAATCGCCTTCTCCCCTTCTAATTTACTAGACGGTGCAGAACTATCAGATGATAAAATGTTGCAAGGGCGAGCTAACATTTATAGTGATTCTCAAAGAAGAAGAATTGGACCTGAATTCCGCAAATTAACGATTAACCAACAGCAAAATTGGACACCTGCTAATCAAATAACGAGCGGTGACGGAAGATATGTTGAAGGTAAACTTGAAAGAACTTCTATTTCGAAACAAGATGACTTTACGCAGCCTGGTGAATTTTATGCGAAGTTAAAACCGATTGAAAAAGAACATCTTGCCGAAAATTTAGCTGGTGATTTGAAAGTTATCTCCGATGATATTAGAAAGGTCGTTTTAGGGTATTTTCATAAAGTGTCAGCTGATTTAGCACAGAAAATTGAAACCGAAATTAAAAAGTGACATACATCAACTTTTATCCCGCTTTAATGGGCAGTAAGACCCCCACCTCAAAATTCAGCGAAAGCAAAGAAGTTAGGTGGGGGATGAAGCCCCCCCACTGATTAAAGTTTCACTTTATTTGAACAAAAGAGCCCTTCACCTAATCTGTTTTGATTAGGTGAAGGGCTCTTTTCATTTTTTCACAACATTATATCGTTTAAGGACGACTCTACCAAATTGATTAAATATGCGATCCATAAGGAATCCCATTAGCCCAAGGACAACAAGACCGACAAAAATCCAGTCCGTTTTGAAATATAATCGCGCATTCCAAATCATATAGCCAATTCCTTCATTTGCTGCAACCATTTCAGCGCCAACAATGGCCATGAAAGATGATCCCATCGCAAGTTTTGCGCCGGTATAAATATACGGAAGTGCAGCAGGTATGATAACATGGAACATAATTTGCCATTCCGATGCTCCCATACTTCTCGCTGAACGAATTTTATCTTCTTCAACAGCTTGCACACCGGTAATCGTGTTAATCGTTACGATAAAGAAAGTTGCATACATAATGAGGAAAATTTTTGATTGCTCCCCAATACCAAACCAAAGCATAAATAATGTTATAAATGCAAGAGGTGGAATAAAGCGGATAAAATTGATGACTGGATCAAAAAGCGCTCTTAACCATGGTATTCGACCAATTAATAAACCTATTGGAATAGCTACAAGATTTCCTAAAACCCACCCTGCTATTACTCTTAAAAAACTAACTCCTATATATATAAATAAGGATCCATTTTGACTCAGTTCAATTGCCCCATACAAAACTGCTATCGGACTTGGCAAAAATTGCGGGTCAGAAAAACTTGCTACAACGCTCCATATTGTAAGGATAAGGATCCAAGCGATAATCCCGCTTTGTAATAGCTTCTTTTGTAAATCAATTTTGACTGCCTTTTTTTCATAAATTGGCTGTTTGTTTACAATCTCATTTTTCAATGTACTCATATTCGGACTTCCTTTCAATCAAAGTGTGATTGAATCATTTGATAATAGTAATTAAATTCTTTATCTGTAAATGTTCTTGGATATGACAGTGGAATATCATATATCTTTTCGATTTTTGAAGAAGGTCCTTTAGACATTACCCCAATTCTTTGCCCAAGTAATAGCGCTTCTTGAATATCATGAGTGACAAAAATAATCGTTTTGTTTGTTTCTTTCCAAATTCGAATTAGCTCTATTTGCATCGTTCTTCGAGTCATTGCATCAAGTGCTCCAAACGGTTCATCCATTAATAAAAATTCCGAATCATTGGCTAAAACACGTGCTAATTGAACTCTTTGTTTCATTCCTCCAGAAAGTTCTCTCGGATATTTCCCTTCATGCCCATCTAGACCAACTAGTTTTATATAGTGAGAGGATATTTCATTCCTGTTGTGTTTTATCATTTTTTTCATTTTCAAACCAAATTCAACATTTTCTTTAATTGTTAGCCATGGAAAAAGAGCTGCGTCTGCTTGTTGAAAAACGACACCGCGATTTCTATCTGGCTTTTTTATTTCTTCATGATTAACCAAAAGTTCTCCTGATGTTTTTTCAACAAATCCAGCAATCATACTGAGTAACGTAGATTTTCCGCATCCGCTTGGGCCAAGTAATATGAAAAATTCACCATTCCCAATTGTTAAATTAACATCTTCTAAAACAAACTGTTCATTATTAAATGATTTAGATAACCGAGAAATAGAAATGGCTACAGGAGATTTCAATACTTCTTTTTCACTTACTGTACTCACCATACTTCACTCCTATTCTATTTATAAGTAACAGATTCAGGGAATGCTTTCTTTAGTGATTCAAGATTAATTTTATCTTTTAATTCATATTTATCTTTCAGTTTCCCTTTCTCTTCTAACCATACTTTCATATCTCCTAAATGTTTCGCGTCCTCCTCTGTAAATCCAAGAACATAGTTTTGTCTTTCAATATCTTTTAACGCATCTTTCTCCGGTAATTTTAATTGTTCAAAAGCAAGCTTAGCAGTTTCTTTTTTATTGTTATCTACATATTTAATTCCTTCAGATAGAGCCTTAAGTGTATTTTCAACAGCTTTTGGATTCTTCTCAACAAATGATCTTTTTGCTAGTAGATAGCTGTCAATTGTGACACCCGCACTTTCTAAATCACCTAGTTTTGTTACACCTTTTATATTTTTAAATTTATCCTTTAATGCACCAGAACTCCAAACAGCATCTATATCACCATTTTTCATTCCTACAATAGCTTCGTCTGGTGTACTATATGGAACGAAGGTAATATCCTTTTCATTAATATGTTTTGCTGCCAAATACTTCGCCCAAACATACTCCGTTACTGTCCCTTTAGGTACGCCTAACTTTTTACCTTTTAAATCATTTTCTGTTTTAATACCCTCTCTAACTAGAAGCTCGTTATCTTTTGATGATTTTTCACTCCCTCGAGTTAGCGTTGAAATTACGACCATATCCCCTTTCCCTAAAGAGTTTAAAAGCGCATAATCAGCAGCAAGACCTGTATCAGCCTGTTCAGTTAATACCGCATTCACTGTATCAATGCCATAAGCAAAATTTGATAGTTGAGCTTTAATACCATTTTTCTCAAAATAGCCTTGTTTCTCAGCAGCTCTAAACTGAAAAGATCCGCCCGCAGCTGTATCTATAGCCAATTTTACTGTGTTCGTTTCTTTCCCATTACTTTTTGTCGTTCCTGCACTTTCATTCGAGCATCCTGCGACAGCTAAACTAGTAATCATTGATAAGCTTAAAAATAAAGGCTTTAGTTTCACCATTTATCATTCCTCCATAACAATTTGTTCAAACTTGAAGCAGAATGTGCTTCACCAAAATATTACGTTAAATTATTACATATAAAGAAATGGCAACATTTTGTCGTATAACAAACCTATCAAGTTAATTTTTAAAAGTGTGGGAAATTACTCTTCCCCACACTTTTAACCCATAGCATTAATCTCGTTTTTTATTTGTTTCATCTAATGTCGCTACACAAAAATCTCCAGTTCCGTAAGATTGTGTCCCTTCAACTGTCACAACAGATTCCGTACCAGCTTCCGCTGCATTTGGCACTCTAAATGCAGCTATATCAAGAGGGATGATTTCTTTCTCCTCTGGTTTTTCTAATTGAGGCACCCACTCATACGGAACACGATACGCACGGTACACCATATTTGAGTTCCTTTTGTTTTTATAAGGGGAAATATATTCCCATACAATCTCATGCTCACGAGTAACTTCAAAAATTCGACCATCAGCACCTTCTGTAATTAATGTGTTTCCGTTTGGTAGCCTTTGGGCTGAGCTAATATACGGACTGTAAAATCGGTACGAATCTAAAGGAGCCTGATATCCCGCTTCGGTTGGCGAATATTGCCATTCAATTTCTAAAGTTACTGGGTTAATTTCTAAAATTCTCGAGTGATCACGAACAGCATTTTTGGAACCGTATGGAGATGCTGGGTTTGGAAGACCATATCCTGCCCAACCACCATTATCAAATACGAGTAAATTCCCTTCTCCTGGCAACCCTTTCGGAATGATATGTGCATGATGTTGTCCAATGATCCATCCTAAATGCTTAACATCAGGACTTGAATAATCCGGACCAAGTTTCCAAACTATATTTCCAGTCTTTTTATCGATAATAGCAATGATATTTGATTCCCTAGCATCCCAAATAATATTATCTGGATGAAAACGTTCATCTCCTTGATCATGAAACTTATTCGGACCAATTGTAGACATAGAATTTATATGCATCCAATCTCCATCAGAATTCGCACCAAAGGACCTTACATTCGGATTACGGAATAGTACATTTTTAGCACTTTCATCAAATCCAAGTTCTTCAAAATGATCATTGACAGCCCATTCCCAAATAATATTTCCTTCCCAATCTACTTCAATAATTACATCATCTAATAATGGCTTATCAGAGATATTTGGATTATGTACATTTTTATGGGCTAAGATTAACGTATTTCCACTTTCTGTTTTTGGCTCTAATCCTGGTGCATAGTAACCGACAGGATTTCCTTCACGTTGGTAATCATGATGAGCTCTAGCCATCCACTCAGGAGCATGACCTGGGTCTTCAATATGTTCCAGACGGTTAAATTTCCAGACGATGTTTCCTTCCCAGTCAACTTGAACTAAATCGACTTCATCCTGAAAACCATACTCAGGATCTCTTTGTGCTGTATGACCAAACACATATCCGCCTGGTAACACCTTATTTGGAAACCCGCGTAGTCCTTTCCATAAGTGTACTTCCTTCCCATTCATATCAATTAATAAAGCACCATGATCTGCAGCTTGATAAATTGTATAACCACTCCAAGCTTTCCCGGGATTATATACTGTTGCTCCTGTTGGATAAATTGTTGGATGTCCCATTCTTTCCACTCCTATTCATATCATTAATATTTTTCGAATTTTCCGATCGGAATAACTAGAGTAATAACATTCTTTGTTACTCCTCCGTATTCTCATTACTTTGTTTCATAATCGTATGAGAAAGATGTTCTAAATTATGGGCTAAGCGTTTAAAAACTTCGATCTGCAATTGTAATTCTTCTGGTGAAAATCCATCAAATAAAACAGACATAAAGCTCGTTCTTATATTATGATTTCGCTTTATAAATTTCAGGCCATTTTCAGTAATATCAAGTAAAACGATTCGTCTATCTTCCTGATGACGCTTCCGAATAGCCAATCCTTTCTCTTCCAACTTATCGCATAATGCTGTAATCGCTCCTGATGTCAAATCAAGTTCTTCTGCTAAATCAGTTAGACGTTGCTCACCATCTTGAATAATTTTGTTTAATATTAAGAAGCCTGGCAACATAATACCTTCAATCTTAATTTTGTCGCGTTCCTTCACAAATTTACGGACCAGTTTACGAAACAACCAATCTGTTTCTTCAATTAATGTTGGCATCGTTTTGTTCATATCTCCTCCGCTCCTTGCTCTATGAATAATACAAAAAGGCACGAACACATTTCAAAATTACGAAATGTATACGTGCCTTTGGTTATCCAATCAGCTATTCAAATTGTTTTAGCATTAAAATAATGAGTGGTAAAATAAGTAATATCCACATATTAATCCACTAATACCTATCTGTCAAGTTGGTTTTAAAAATATTTTTTCCTGTTAATATTTTTGAGCTTATTTATATGTAACTCCATTCATAACAATACCCTTAAAATATAAAACTCCCCCACTTTACATAACTACTAGAGCGAGGGAGTTCCTTCTAAAATTGCTTTATTAAATTCACCGGTGAGTCCAGTACCCTACTATTTTTCACATCATATAGCCCTATAGGTGTTACCCGTATAAAAGGCAAGTGCGTCGCAGAAAAGAACAAAATGGTAAATGCCGGATCGTCATACGCGTAACCACGCTCTTGTAGTAATTTCACCATCTGTTTCTCTTCCTGTATTAATTCATTCATTTTCAAATTAGACATAATCCCGAGCAATGGTAATGCGATTTCGTGTAATACTTCATTCTTTTCAGCTATTACTATTCCCCCGCCAAGCTCTTTTACTCTATGAAAAGCTGTAAGCATATCTTCTTTATTTTTTCCAATAAGAATGATATCTCCGGTACCAGAATACGAGCTAGCAAGACCTCCTAATTCTTTAGCAAAGCCTTTGACAACTGTATTCACTCGCCAAGTACCGTCACGAGCAATCATCATAAGAAAACACTCATCATGATCTAGAGAAAGTTCATCACGGTTTAAATCAATTTCAGTCGTGTATGGTTTAGTTATAACGTTATTTAATAATTGTATACCCACTTTTCGAGAAAAAATCATATCCTCTTTTTCTATAGACCAGTTTAATAATAATGGTGTTACTTTGAATTGACTCCATTCTATTCGTACTGATTCATTATTGTTTATTCCGTCACGCTTCACCCATTTTCCTTTTGCAATTACACTTATTGGAACCGGGTTTTCTTTACTTTCCAAAATATTTATATTAGCAATTCTACCTGTCGCAATTGAACCGTGTAGATGCTCCATATTGTAATAACGAGCGATATTATAGCTTGCCATATGATAAGCATCTATTATTGGCACTCCTTGTTTTATCGCAGTTGATATCATTACGTTTGTCATTCCATTTTCATAAAATGAAGGATGTGAGCCGTCTGTAGTAAGAATGAATCTATCAAACTGTTTTACTCCTAGTTCCAACAATTCTTTCAGTAACACTTCTAAATCTGGGCGGATTGAAGAATTTCTTAAGGAAACCGTGTAACCTTGCATAAGACGAGCAAAAGCTTCCTGCCCTGTCATCGCCTCATGATCACAATCTGCACCTAACAGTTTTAACTTCGCTAAAGTCGTTTCAGATGCTCCTGGAAAATGCCCTTCCACTTTTTTATGTAATCGTTTCGTTTCCTGCACCCAATGTAACATTTCATCATCGCCATGTAATAACTTTGGCCACGCTGTTAGCTCACCGCCTTGAAGAACTGCTTTATGCTTTAGCCACTCTATTATTTCTTCACGATTAAATAAAGATTCCCCGTTTTGCAATTCAGTCTGTCCATCAAAACGACACCACCAATACATACTTGCTGGAATCTTTTCAAATTCATCTAATAAACGAAATGCTTCTTCACGTTGTAATGTGAAAAATAAAGTTAAATTATCATTAATAAAAGTCGTCGTCCCAAACTGCATCGCATAATTTGCTAACGTTTCAGGATTATATAATTGATATGGATGTGCATGTTGTTCTATGTAGCCAGGAACTACATACTTTTCATCACAATCAATGACTTCGCATTCTTGTAGTTGCGCTGGTAGTTTTTCTCCTACATAAATAATGCGATCATCATAGATCCAAATATTTGCTTGTACCCACTCGCGCATATAGGAATTTAAATAAGTTGCATTTTTAATTAAAATGTGCGGACTTCTTTTGCCATCTATTACTTCAACATGTTCTCTTAATTGCTTGTTACTCCATCTAAACTGATTTTCTCCCAATGAATTTCACTCCACATCAATTTACTTTTATTTATTAAAATAAAAACAATTAACTAACTAAAGTATTCTCCATTCATAACTCCCCTGTATAACCCCTATACCCTTCATTATATGGAACGATTGCAAAAATAACAATTTTCAAAATTCAAAACTTACTTCTTTGATTCTCAATAAAAAAGGATGTCGTGTAACTGACATCCTTTTTTATTGTTGAATTACTCTTGATGTTCTACTATGAATGTTAATACTGTCCTTTAAAGCAGGATTCCATTCACATTCTTTCCATCTATTTCTTAAATTCAACTTGCATCATTTTATCAAACTGTGTAAGAATATCAACCGGACCTAAAGAGTTAACATTGACAGCAAATGTATGCTTGCCTCCCATTACTCCGCCTGCAAAAGTCATAAACCCAGGAATTGATCCACCGTGACCCCATACTGAGGCACCATTTGGAAGTTTAGTTTCATAGATTCCAAGACCATATCCATCACCAACCCCTTTTCCTTCTACAGGAACTGTAGTAAGCATTTCTTTTAGCTCGCGTTCTTTTAATAACTTACCACCGAGTAAAAATGAAAAGAACTTATTTAAATCGTCTGCATCTGAAATCATATCTCCCGCTGCATTAGCTAAACTCGGATTATAATACGTCATGTCTTTCAATTCACTTGTTTCGTCAATTTTCATATACCCTCGAGCATGATTCTTACCTGGAATAACGGGTGAATTCCCTGGTAAAAACGTATTTGATAGATCCAAAGGTTCAATAATGCGCTTTTCGATTTCTTCTGCGTAACTATTACCCGTTATTTTTTCAATAAGCATTCCTAGTATTACGTATCCTGTGTTTGAATACGACCAACCTTTACCTGGCGAAAAATCTGGGGGTAGAGCAAGTCCTATCTTTACTATTTCTTCTGCTGTATACGTTTTTTTCGAATTCATAATATCAGCGTCTTTTGACATTAAATAATTAGCTATACCACTCGTATGATTCAAAAGTTGACGTATCGTAATTTGATTGCCATCATAACCATTTCCTTGAATGAGGCCGGGCAGCCACTTTTCAATCGAATCGTCAAGCTGCACACGATTTTCTCCTACTAATTGAAGAACAGTCGTAGCAGTAAAAGTCTTCGTCACGCTACCAATCCGAAAACGATAATCCGATTTCATTGGTTTCTTACTATTTAAATCCGCCAAACCAGCATTATAACTACTAATTTTCCCGTTATTATACGTCTTAGCTAATACCCCTGGCGCTCCAATTTGGATTGTTTCCTGCATGACTTGTTTCCAACCATTCCGATTCTTTTGGTCATGTGCTTCTGATGAATTAGAAATATTTTGAATAGACTCTGCTTTCACAGTAAAACCGGGTGTGAATAAAGTAGTACCCGCTAATAAAACTGCCAAACTTGCTAACTTAATGGAATAACATTTTTTCATAAGGCTTTCTCTCCTCTATTCATATCGTATTGATTCAAGCTATACTTTCATCCTAAATGATAAAACTCTCTTTTTTCTTATCCATTCCTTACGAAATACTTACTTTCAAAATTAGACGCCCAGATGAGAAAAAGTAATGTATGAAAATAAAAAAAGAACGAGTTTTCAATTTATGAAAACTCGTTCTTTTACATATTTAAAACCCTATATCAACTTTTTAGTTCATTTACTTTTACCATCCTGCACTAGCGTTCATGCCATTCCCGATAATAGTAAGTATTAATGGCCACAGCACTGGTGCTAACGTAAGAAATAGATTAAGCAGTATAAGTATTCTATATCTCCCAGGAATATTATAATTTTTACGATTAACAAATAATACAAAAACTAATAATATTATGGTCGTTACAAATAAAAGTAACACTAACAACCAATACCAAACCATTAAACTGAGACTCCATGGCTGTAATAGCTCGTGTACAATACCAAAGGTGATTCCCAATACTGCAAAACTAAAGGTAGTAACTGTTGCTTTGATAAACAATTTACTCCATTTTTTATCGTATGTATACTTACAATATAAATCTATTAACGTGTATAAAGATAAAAAGGCCATGAATACACCTACCCAAGACAATAACCAGTCTCCGCCTCCTCTAACTAACATAAACAGAAACCAACACATCCCTGCTGCAGAAAAAATAAAGGAAAGGAGTATGTTTTTCAATACCGGTTTCATTCTATTTTCACACCCTTACAAAAATTTGAATATAAATTATATTTTTTTATTTACATGCTATCCGTAATTGGTTCATCTCTTTTTCATTCTATATTGATGAAGTGAAGATAACCTCAAAAAAAATTCAACGAGCAATACTCTTCTAAGACAACCTTTTCCATTGGTAGAGATATAAAAAAGTAAGTATACATTACCATGTAATTAAATATAAGTAAATGAAATTAATTTACAGTTAATTTCATTTACTTATATTAATGTCACGCTTCCCCGTCTCGCTCTATCCATCGTACAATCTTCTCTACATCTAACTCAGTATACGTCTTTTCACCATATCGGACAGACTCATATATCGGAATAATATCTCTCGTTCTACAAATTCTACTTAACCATTGTTGCATCGTTTCATAGGACCTTCTCTGTTCGTGAAATGGTAAAGCTCTTTCCCATTCAACTAACGTTTTCCTTATCGTATCTTTAGGTAACGACTGTTCAAACTGACGCTTCACTTTCTTGTTCTTTTCGGTTCTATTCGTATTTTCCTTTTTTATCGATTGGTTATCCTGTTCTATTTCTGAGTTCGTTACCTTTTTCCTCATTAATTTATAAAATGCATATAGTACAACCACTGCAATAATTACATAAAAAACGACACTAATCCATGCATTTGAAAGAACAGAGAATATGTCTCCCCATGAACTTTTCCTTTCGAAACCTTTAAATTTTTTACCCGTTGTTGTCCTTTCACCATTATCTCCCACTTTTTCCTCTTCCAAAGGTGTTCCATAATCTTCAACCTTTTCGGCGTCTATAGTTTCCTTATAAATTTTTTCAGATTTCTTTTCACTAAAAAAACGCTCCTTTACTATGTCTTGCACATGCACAACACCTTGTGATAACGTTATCGCACTAATCGTAAAGAAAAGTATCATGAAAACTCTAATACTCCAAATCTTCACTTTCATATGTCGTCCTTTATTAGCCATGACATAAACCCCTTCTTATTCTTTTATTACAACCCATTTATTCGTTCTGCTGTATTTCCTTGGGGAAGTACCAAGAATTAAAGGAACTGCATCCAATTCTTTACGACGAAAACCTGCTGTGTAAAAATAAGTAGAAGATACAGGCGTATCTTGGTCCGATATTGAGGCAAGTACTTTTAATACATTTTGCAAATGTTTCCGGTTATGACCGTTCTTTATATGTAATAATCCATTATCTTTTACGCTATTGATCCATACTTCAAATGAGCAGTTTTGTATGAGCAATTGTTTACATATGCCTGCCGTTAATTCAATTAGTTCCTCTGTATCATTTCTCAAAGAAATGCCACTTTTATTTTGCAAGTTGAGATATATCGCATATTTATCTGATTGTGTTCGCTCGTACTTTTTCGCAGTTATCACCCCTGTTTTCGCTGTCGCACTCCAGTGGATGGAACGAAAATCTTCATTTTCATACGACTTCACTCCCATTACTTTCGTTTCATCATATAAGGGTGATGACATCGCTTTTCGAAATCCTCGTGACCATTCTTGTAATTCAGGAACTTGCATTTTCGGAACAGCTGGTAAAACTAAATAGGACGGCGTTTCAACTTGTTTATATGTTATATGGTTCGTTATGAATCCAAAGGGATCAATAATGACAATTTCTACTTCTTCCCATTTCGCAATTCCTCTTTTTACAGCTACAGCTTGCAAATCAAATGAAACTGACTCTCTTCCTTTTAAATGTAAATTCATATAATAATTTGAACCTGTATTCGTATTTTTGTTTATTTCATCATGATTCCAAGTTAGCTTGTTTTCAC
Organism: Bacillus sp. HY001; assembly: GCF_007558965.1. Classification (NCBI taxonomy): domain Bacteria; kingdom Bacillati; phylum Bacillota; class Bacilli; order Caryophanales; family Bacillaceae; genus Bacillus; species Bacillus sp. HY001. The sequence goes on from NZ_VLTE01000043.1 coordinate 63,887, forward strand.
ATTTAAATCGAAATACGATATTGAAAATAGGAAATATCGACTTATTTGAAATTTTCATTTTGCACATATTCGTTTCACCTATAAAAACGTTTGAATTTCCTTGGCTATATTCCCATTCAACACGAGATACTTTACGTATGTATACATGCATAGCACCTATTAAAATTACATACAAAAATACGAGAGATAAAAACAGTAGATTACTTGAAAATACACATAAAATAATGGCTACAACTGACATAACTCCCATTACGAAAGGCTCCGCTAATGGTGTATACACAAGCTGTTGATTCATCGTATATTCTCCACTGGTACATTAATCGTATGAAGAATTTCTTTCATGATTTGTTCTTTCGTCGTTTTCATCTCCCCTTCAATCGTTAACGTTAGACGATGAGCACAAACGGATGCAGCAAGCGTCTTAATATCATCTGGCGTACAATAATCTCTTTCATTTAATATTGCCCGTGCTTGAATCGCTCTCATAAATGCCAACGTCCCCCGCGGGCTCACACCAATTTCAATTAGCTCATGCTTACGCGTTGCCTCAATGATTTCAAGAAGATAATCTTGCACATCATTTCCTACTAGCACTTCTCTTGCACGTTTTTGCACTGTAATAATTTCTTCAGTTGAAATAATTGAATGTAACGTTTCTAACGGATCATTTGTTTGAAAACGATTCATCATCTCCTTTTCTGCTTCTCTCGTAGGATAGCCTTGACGTATAGTTAGTAAAAAACGGTCTAGTTGAGCATCAGGTAAAGGAAATGTACCAGCGGATTCAAGAGGATTTTGCGTTGCAATTACTAAAAAAGGTTCTGGTAATGAATGTGTCTGTTTCGCAATCGTAACAGTACGTTCTTCCATCACTTCCAATAACGATGATTGTGTTCTCGGTACAGCACGATTAATTTCATCCACTACTACTATATTTGCAAAAATAGGCCCTAACCTCGTTTTAAATTCTGATTCCTTCACATCAAAATATTCGAGACCAATAACATCTCCAGGCAAAGTATCAGCTGTAAATTGTATTCTTTGAAACTTAGCGTCCACACTTTTAGCCAAACTTTTCGCTAATGTTGTTTTTCCCGTCCCAGGTACATCTTCTAACAAAATATGTCCTCTTGCTATAAGAGCTATAGCTGCAAGTTCAATCGCTTCATCTTTTCCTATAATCACTTTCGAAATATTGTCCGTAATTTTCTTTAATGTACTCATATATCAACCTACCACCTTTAAATTTTCTAAAAATTAAGAATACATGCTTTCCAAATTATAACATATGACACTAAGTTGAAACAGAGCAACAAGCAAACTTATATTTTTTCTTTACTCCACGTAAAAAAGCACCTATTGTCCTCCGTTAACAATAAAGTGCTTATCTCACGTGATTTTCATATTGGGCATTTGACACCTTATACACATTCATTATTTTACTATTTCACCCAAAATATCAACATCACATTCATTTAAAATCGCTTTCATTTTGTCCTTCTCAAATACTACTAAATAATTATACGGTAAGGCTAGCACTTGAATAATTGCAGGTTTCATTTTTAATAATTCGTAGGCGTATATGATTTTAAATTCTCCTGATACTTCTTCATTGATGGGACCTATATACCAACCTGAATCACCTTCATCACAACCACTAGATCTTTGCAAATAAACCGTTTCTTGTGGCAACATATTTTTCGCTATCACAATCTTATCGTTGAATTTCATTAATTTTCATTCTGTTTATATTCTCCTTCTATTTAACTAGTAACGCTTTATATAATCGTTCAGAGCGTTTCTCGATTTTATCATTGGCATTTCCCATAAATTCAAAAATTCTGCTTTGAACAATTTGATTTTTTTGAATTTCCGATAGTTTGCGGGCCTTTACTTTATTAAATGAATTTGGCAATGGGTATTCAAAACAATGTCCCTCCCATAACTCTAATTTATCATCAATAAAGTCTTGCATATAATAATCTGTTACGAAAGTATCGAAAGAACGGCCTAAAAAACTTTGTAGTGATATTAATGTTAAATCCCAATAATCTCTAGTTGCAATAGCACGCCCAACGTTTAATCCTTTAGGCAATAATGTCATATTTCCTATTGTATGTGTCACTGTAGCAAAACGCATAACATCGGGATGATTATTAATATTTTCATAATGATTAAACACCTTTTCAGACAATAACCATTCATACCTTAACAGATTTAAGGCATTTTTTTTAATTAATTTAGGCTTCACACCACGATTATTACAGAATGCATTAAAATCATTTTCCCAAAATGACTTATCACTTGATAGCAATAAAAGCCGGTACGTTTGATAAAAAGAATTCATAGTATCTAAATCTACATTGTTCAAGTTTTTATTTACATATATTTTAGAATATATATCTAAAACAAGATCACATCTATCACAGTCAAATTTTTCTTTTACTCTGTTTAAAACTCTTTCTTGATAATCTTTTTTGTACAAAATAAATTTTTTTACAGAATGTAATTCTTTTTGCACTTCAAATGATGGTGAAAGGTTTTTAATATCAAAGTGAATTACTTCATTTTTATCTAGTTTAATAAAATCTGCCAATCTCAATTCAACAGCCTTCTTTCCCTTTACTTTTTAGTAACTATACGCTCTTTTTTCTCAAACGCATGCATTTTTTTCAATTAACTAGTAAAATGTATTCTAACATTACATATGATGACAACCATTTCAATTTATTCGTTATAGAACTTCCTCTACATCGACACTCTCTATCTTCACTTCATACATATTTGGGATGTTTGCTTCTTTTGGTACCCATGCATAATAATTTTGATCATTTTCTAATATAAATTGAACTAACTTTGTTTCTGATTCATTCCAGAAATTTTTAAGATTATCAATGTAGTCTTCTAAATCTTCTTTATAGTCCAGTTGTAATATATAATCTCTTACCGTCAGAACAAACACAATTAAACTTCCTAATAGATTTTTTTGCTCATTTTCTTCTTCATACTCTTGTGGTAAGAACCACACTTGACCTATTCCTATCGTTTTTTTGTATTTTTCATAAAAACTACTATCATCCATATTCTCATAGTCATGAATCAATTCATTGACCAATGAATGCCATTGTGGCGGAATAATATTTTCCAATGCAGGATTATGTTCAATTCCTTCTACTATATCCTCGATTTCTTCTGTCTCATCTTCATAGTGATATTCACTTAGGTCTATATGCTTAAATTTCATTTCATTTTTATAATGTGCCAAATCATATGGATAATGGTTATTACCTTTTAAACTCGTATCATCAATTTCGAGTATCTTTACTAGTGCAGCTGTTTCAAAACTCCAATATCCTACATATCCAGGTTCTTTATGAGCATTTTTCCATTCATAATCATAATGGCCTTTAAACCATTCTTTCTCCATATACGTTTGTAATCTTTTAGGCGCTTCTTTTTTATCTGTTTGTGCAAGTTCTATAATCTCTCTCGTTTTTGCATATGGATTTTCTTTATAATATCTGTTCGTCATTTTTGTGTATCCGATATCACTAGCGCATAAGAGGAAATCGATTACTGCGTCGTTCATATTTTTTTTATCAACTATCTTTTTTAATCTTTCTATATTCTTTTTATCCGTTTCTAACAAAATTCCTAAGGAAATCATCCAAATCAGACTTAAATATCCAATTTCCCTACTTCCTGTATTCTCTAAATCATAAATTGCATTATGAAAATCTTCTTCTATTACACTAACATCTTCCCCTAAAGAATACTTTGCCCTAATATCCTCCATCTCATATCTAAAATTGGCTAGATATGTCCCTTCTATAATACTCTTATTATCTTTAGAATATCTTTGAATTCCATTTTTAGTATCTTCTTCTAAACTTTTAATATCTTCTCTATTTTCCTCTATAAACTCTTTATGATATTCAATTCCTTCTCTACACTTTTCTTCTATACATAAATAATCTCTCATTCCATTCAATTCCTCCTAGCTTCTAAATTATGGCCATTCTCCAACGATGTTACCCTTTGCATCTATCTTAAATGTTTTAACCTTTCCGCTACTATCGACTTTTGAAAATACTCTTTCTACCTTATCTCTCTCCAACGCTTTTGTAATCTTATCTGCTAATTTGTTATCTCCATCAACAGCTTTCAATATTCTACTTTTTTCAGTATTCAGACCTGTCAACCAACCATCTGACATTTGTCGTCCATCTTTAGTTTTTCCTAATTGTGAACTACCAAACTTTGCTTCATCAATAACATATTTGATCTTTGAATTTGGATTTGCATTTTTGTATAATCCATCAATTCCTTTTACTATTTTATCATTTATGCCTGATGGTGCACTTTTTCCGACTGGCTTTAAATCAAATCCAGCTTCTTTTAAACTTTGATTATTCAATAAATTGTCACTAGATTTTATTTCACCATAATTCCCTTTTTGCTTATTTGTAGCTGTTTTTGCATCAAAATTATCTACATTTGTATTTTTGTTACTGCTAGGTTTACCGTTAGCCGTATCCTAAGTATCATCCTTAGCCCCTTTAACTCAACCAATTTCTTCCTAAAGCTTTGAAATCTTACTTTGAGTATAGGCTTTCGTGTCTTTATGACTTAGGGTGATTGCCTCTTCAAATATTAACTACTATAATTACAAGTAAATTAAAACAAACTTAAAAGGAATGAATTCTTTACTATACAGAATTCATTCCTCACTAGTTGCTTAAAATATTTATCTAACTCTTTAGTTTCAATTCACATTCAATGTCCCCTAAACATACATTAAATTTAAATTTCCCTCCATATTTTTAAATTCCTAAAAATGATGGAAAGCTAGCATACCCTGCAAGCTTATGCTGAATACCACTCTTCCGTAGAAAAATTATCAGCATTTGAATTTCCTTCTAACTCCCATTCGCTAATAAAATTAATTATTTCTCCTAAAATTAGATTTATATCATGATTTTTTATAATCAAACCTCTATGATTATTCCAAGTCAAATCAATTTCGATATTTATATTCAACTCATCCTCACATTTACTTAAAAAGTCATTCATTACTAAGGTAAAACATAAATTTACAAAATTATCAGAAACCCAAATTACGGATGAATCATCATTAACCTTCTCTATTCTAAATCTTAAATTATTGTATGCAATCCACTTTATATTACCTTGTATTTTTTCTTCTTTCATAATTATTTTCCTCCCATACTATGAAATAATCCTGTCAAGACATCCATTGCTGGATTTGTTTTTAAACTGCCATATATCACATCTTCCCATGAACCATACTTTTTATAAAGTTGTTCAGGTGTAGGTCCTTCTGCCCTGCCATATTCAAGAATATTTCTTTCTTTCATTGCATTCAATCCATCAAAATTATTAGATTTTATATACGTTTCCATTCTTCCTTGATTTCGCTCTTCAACTTTCAATCTAGCAATTTCCTCCATAGATAGCCCATCATTTTGAAGATTTTTAATATCTTGTTCTAGTTGTATTCTTTTTTGTTGTATTTTTTCATGATACTTTATTCTTTCGCTTCTTGCATAAGCAACTTCATCACCATTTGTCCAGTCTACCCCAAACTTATTTAAGGCAGATTCCTTCTTAGGTGAATATCCATATACAGCTTCAGTATTTCCCTCAATCTCCTTTGCTATCTTAGGATTATCTAATGGATTTCGAAGTTTAGAATTTATTTCTCTTCTGGTACCACCAGCCTCGACTATATCATCAAGATAATTGCTTACAGTTTTACCCGTACCCTTACCACCATCTTTAGACTTCGCAAACTTATAATAAGCTTCTATTAATTCACCTTGAGGTATTTTGGTTACAATAGTTCCACCAACACTAGAGAAAGCATGGGAAGCCTCTCTCTTAAATGATTGTAACATTTCAAGCGTTGGCTTCAATTCTTTTGCTAGTTTTACTGCATTAGCAAATGTACTTACTCCACTTGATGCTTTTGCTCCTTTTGTGATATGGCCTACTTTATTTAGTGCCTTATCACCTAATATTGTGGTAGCTATTTGTGTTAATCTCAGGAGTAATATAATATTTGTTTTAAAATGGTAGAAAAAGAAATCAACACTTATGAATTGTAGTTTCATTTAATAGATAACTATTATTCTGTAAGTTTTGTCGCTATATTTGAATATCAATTTACTATTATAAGTTTTGATTTACATGTGAAATTTTCAAAAAGTAAAACCTTTTAGTTTACTAAAAAACCTTGAAAGGCATTTAGCCAGTCAAGGTTTTTAACTTACTTTAAAAAATCTAATATTGAATTTACACTTTCTTCAAAACGACTTGGGTTTCTTTCTTTAATACTAGTTAATTGAGAAACAACATATTTCTGAATATCATTGTTTAATGTAGGGATGATTTTTTTATAAATATTCCTCGATGGTTCATGATTCAATATTCTTTTGTGAAGTATCTTTAACCATTCCTTAGCATGAGGAATCATTTTAGGAATAGAATTAGCTAACACTTTCAGCGAAACTTCAGAACTAACAATCTTGTCATACGACTCTATAGCATGAATTAAACCAAACATTACTTCATCATTTTCAGTTAAATCATCAAAGCCTTGACACAATACTTCTATATTGTTAACATCCTCCATTTCTAAAATATTCCCAATAGATTTTTCAAATTTTTCTACTTCATTCTCATCTCTTAATAAACGACTATTCTTTAATTCGGTAAGTTCGACTAAAATGTCCAACTTTCCCCACCTCCTATTGTCTGTCAAAAATATTTGGGTACTTTGTTTTATTTAATTTTATTACTTCCAATAGTCCTGAACGTATCTCAGGAGTGTAAAGTCCTTCTTTTATATAAATATTCCTTGCATCAATTATATCACGTGCTAAAGCGTCACGTGGTTCAAGGTTAAGATAGGCATCTAATTTCTTACCAGTCATTCCGTATGTTTCAGTTTGACGGTGCCTGCCCCCTTTCCCTGGATGAGGGTGCTCCATATTCATACTTACTCCATCATTTTTATGTACCTCTGCTTTTGTTTTCATATATTTTGCAGACGGCATATGGTGAGGAGTTATATTGTCTCCACGTGTTCCTGCATCAATTAATTCTTCATATGTTCCAACTTTCCCTTCACCTGGTAGTAAAGGATTATCTATCCCCTTAGCAACACCCGCACTCCCAGACGTTGCTTTCTTCACATCTCCAACCTTTTTTAAATCATGAAGTTTATCAACTATTTTTACACCTTTCCCATATGGAGTCATCATCCCAACTGCTAGGAGTTTTTCCCCATAGGTAGCTTCTGGGTCAAAGAGTGTGAAAAGATCACCAAAGAGAAAATCGAATCCAAACTTCGCCAAACCGATTAAAAAAGGATCGAGTTCTGGCTTTCTACCACCGACTGGCTGACCAAAAATGTTATGCTCCATTTCATAATCATCGGTTTCAACTTGGAAATCCTCACCTATATTCCCTTTTATTGTACCATTTTTAATTCCTTCAAGGTATTTTTGTGTCGCTTGTATCTCTTCTTTTGTAAATCTATTATTGATAGATTGATTTTCGCTGCTTATTCCTTCAATGTCGTTATACACATTGTGCTCTAAATCTACACTTTTTCCAATACCATTGCCAGATTTCCGTATTTTCTCTTCTATAATTATTTGAATTTGCTTTGCCCATTCCATATTTAACTTTTCACTATGAAACGTCCCACTCACAGGACTAAATCCTTTCCCGCTTTGCACTTCAGCGAGTCCGGCTGTGATGCTAGCGACTAATTGGAGGGCGGTGCTGTAGTTGTTGCTGGATGAATGATTGAATTCATATAGACGCTCTAGTTTTTCTTCTAGTTTTTTTCTCATTGCAATTAAGACTGCAATAATTGCGTCTACTCCAGGCATTGGTGTAAGTACTTCTATTGCTTCTATACTTGCAATGGATTGATTGATTTCTTGTATTTGTTGTCTTATTTCATGTTCGATAACATCTGTTGAAGCAACTTTTGCTTGAAAATCGTTTAAAAATGCTTCGTTTTGGCGAATTAATTCTTCACATAAGCATATGATTCCTTGCGCTAATGGCCGGAATGTTTGGACAAGATAGGCTTTTGCACTACTGTATGTTTGTCCTTGTAATACTGTGTCTATCGCAAAGGCATCAATAGATTGAATGGCTTGTTCCATACTTTGAATCGTAGCATTACATATAGCGTTCATACTTTGAGTTTGACTTTGTACTTCTCCCAAATACATGTTTAAACTCATGTATTGGCCTCTCTTTGTAGTTGCTGCTGTTCATAGGAAAGGTCGTTTTCTTTCTCGCTGAGATGCCGTTTTTCTTTAAGTAACGTCTCTTTTTCGTTTTCTAATTCGAATGTAAGTTTTCTTTCATACTGCCCGATCTCTTGCCGCATATTCGTAAAAAGGTGAAATGCTTCTTTGTCACCATACCAAGTTTCTAGTATTCGGTTAAATAAACGATTATTTCTATTTTTCCATTCATGAAAACTAGCCTCAGCTCGTTCTTGATTTTGCAGCGCGATTGGGTTTTCATTTTGTTCTTCAAATATAATTCGTAATTTTTGATTACATTGACTGATTCTCGTTTCAATTTCTTGACTCATCTTTTCTCCCTACCTTTTCCCCTTTACGTAGGTTGTTACATTATTGAAAAGTCTTTTGAAGTCCGGTATCCATTTTCTCAAATTCATTTGCTACGGAATGGATATTATCAATTGTTTGTTGAAAAGCAGCGCAAAACTGTTTCGTGATTTGTAAATTTTGTTGATTTGCTTCTTGTGCTTTGAAGTTCACAGATAGTGTAGTACGCGTTGCCTTATTTATAGTGCGACTAGTAGCACTTTGCATCCTATCTGAAGCATTTCTCATTTTCGTTGCAAGTTGCGTTGCCGTATGCAAATTACTTTGAAATTCTCCCATTACTTACTCCCCTCTACCATTTATTTACAAGAAAATTATAACACGTAAAAATTTTCCGATAAACCAAATATTCGAATTTAACATACAATTCATCGCCGTTACTAAAGATAAGAACAACACTTACCTTTCAACCTAACTGTGTCGGAAGTAGGTTCTACTTATACAAAAAAAGATGACCTCAGCTATACGCTAAAGTCATCTTTTTCTACCTTATTATTTCACTAACTCTCCATTATAAGCTTTTATATCTAGTGGAGCAGTTAAAAACTGTTTTACTTTACTAACGAAAGATGTGAAGTGTTCACTCGTATTATGACTCGCAACTGCCTCTGCATCTTTCCACACTTCTACCATCGTATATACATTTTCTTTTTCGGTATCTTTATATAAATCGTAAGATACATTTCCACTTTCTTCTCTTGAACTATGAATGAGCGGACTAATTTCTCCTAAAAATGATTGTTGTTTTGCTGGATCTACTTGAAATATTGCGTGAATAATAATCATGGTGTTTCCCCTCTCATATCTCACTTATTTCTGTATTTATAAAATTACTTCCACTCAGCAACTTTTTCAACTGGAAGACGTACTGATTGGTAACCACTGTCAGCAGCTTTTCCGATTGAAATTAACATAACTGGTACGTGACGTTCTTTATCTAATCCGAATGCTTCTGCGATTTGGTCTTTTTCAAATCCACCAATTGGGCAAGTGTCATAACCGTGAGCACGAGCAGCTAACATAAATTGCATCGCTACAAGTCCACCATCAATTAAAACAGTATCTTTCATTACTTCTGGTGTAACCATTGAGAAGTAACCTGAAAGTTTTTTCATTTGATCTTCTTTTACTTCTGCTGGCATTAAACCGCGCTCTACTGCTGTACCGTAAATTTCTTCTGCGTTATCAAAGTTGTTTAAATCACCAAATACAGCGATCATCGCTGAAGATGTTTCTACTTGTGATTGATTGAATTTTGCAAGTGGTGCAAGTGTCGCTTTCGCTTCATCACTTTCAATCACTAAAAATCTCCATGGTTGCATGTTTACTGAAGATGGTGCAAGTGTTGCTTCTGTAAGAATTTCTGTCATTTCTTCTTTGCTAATTTTCACTGAAGGGTCGTACTTACGAATTGAACGACGTCCTGTTAAAATTTCATTAAAATCATTTGTTTTTACTGAGTTAGTCATAGTTGAATTCTCCGATACGATAAACTTAACTAAATCTATACAAATTCAATCAAATTTACACGAGTTAGTGCTTCATCGTGTTCTCGCAACCCCGAAGGGACGAGGGGTATAACACTCCACACGAGGCAGTATCGTTACCTCCTATTATCAAGCATTTATT
>NZ_VLTE01000381.1:0-226 GCF_007558965.1 Bacillus sp. HY001
GTAACAGTTCTTTATTGGAAATTTCCCAAATATAGTTCTCTACCACAAATCTCCTAAGGAATATTCGATATCTAAAATTATACGTCCATCTTCCAGTACTGTATTTCCTTGATTGTCTTCCGTTAGGTTTAAACAATTTATAAGATTACATACACCAATAATTATACCAGTTGCTAAATTAATTTTATTCAATCCATGCGAACTTTTGTGTCATTAGACCGAAAGA
>NZ_VLTE01000382.1:0-259 GCF_007558965.1 Bacillus sp. HY001
ATTTCAATATAACAATTTTTTTCAACAAAAAAACCAAAACAGCTTAACCCCATTGTAATTATAGGTCAGAAAACAACTGGCAGATTAACAAGAGAACGAATTTTACTATGATTATAATTTAATTGATCCGGTTTGATTGCTAGGCAAAGGTTAGGAAGCCGCTGTAGCAAAGTGCCTAATGCAATTTGTCCTTCTAGTCGCGCTAATGGAGCTCCCAAACAGTGATGTATACCAGCTCCAAAGGCTAAATGATTATTCT
>NZ_VLTE01000383.1:0-228 GCF_007558965.1 Bacillus sp. HY001
TATATCCCTCCCTAAACCATGGATCATAACAAAGTAGTTTTCATCATAAAATTCCTTACTACTATTATATTTAATTTATTGTAACAGATATTTACAAGGTTTTGCCTCTTTCTTCCCCTAACTCGTCATCTTGCAACATGGTTGCTCTTTCTCTTCCTATTTCTTCTCTACTTGCATTCCTTTTGCGCTTTGCTTTCCCTTAGTCCTCAATTTGCAACATGGTTGCTC
>NZ_VLTE01000384.1:0-267 GCF_007558965.1 Bacillus sp. HY001
TATCGTCCTCAAGCAGGTACCACGGCTATATCATATAGTGCAGCGCAAGGTACTCTTCACGCTGTTCATCATGCAATGCAAATGCAACAACAAATGCAACAACAAATGCATCCTCATATGCAACAACACACGTATCCTTATATGTATCCTCATATGCAACAACATTATGCATCTACTGGATATTACAATCCTATAGTGATTTCAGCAGATGGGTTATATATATCAACAATTCCCCATGGAACTCTATACAATTTATAGAAAGATTTT
>NZ_VLTE01000385.1:0-210 GCF_007558965.1 Bacillus sp. HY001
GGATCATCCACATGTTACGCTCATAAACTTGTTAATTGTATTATTGTGCGATGAAAGTTTCTGCCGTATTCTCTGCTAATGAACGAAAAAACTGAGGGATTTCATAGGTTGCTCCAGCTAAAAAATGACGAAAAACATCCTTTATTCTTTATGCATTAATGTACTTCTGGAAACTCTTGCACTTCTATTTATGGAATAAAGCTCAATAAG
>NZ_VLTE01000386.1:0-269 GCF_007558965.1 Bacillus sp. HY001
TTCATTCCGCCACTGTTGCATGAGTTTTGGAATCTCCACAATATGAACTTCAATATCATCACTTAACTTCTTTTGTTGTTGCTGATTCCATAAGATTCTTGTTGTATGAAATGCTTCATATTCTGGAAACATTACAAAGTTTAATAAATTAATCGTAATGGTTTTGTGAAAAGAACTATATGGCATTCCCTTTTGTAGTTGGGATGTATATAGCCTTCCCCAGTAAGGAAAACTCACGTTTAGTATAAAAAATACGAACAAAAATGCCA
>NZ_VLTE01000387.1:0-277 GCF_007558965.1 Bacillus sp. HY001
TATATGACAAAGGAAACCAAATGTGCTTTAGGGTGCGGTATAAAGCTGTTTGTCGGAGTTTTTAACGCTTAACTTGAGCGGGAACAAACCGCAAACGTCCTACGTAGGCATTAGCGAATTATTGTCGCATAGTAAAAAGGTGCTACGTGTAACCAAATGAAGATAATGATAGTACATATGCGGAGAGCTTCCGTCTGAAATTCGTTTCAGATAGGGGGCTCTTTTTTTATTATGTCTAAAAGTATACGAGTAGTAAAAAGACGAAGAGAAGTAGTTG
>NZ_VLTE01000044.1:0-1193 GCF_007558965.1 Bacillus sp. HY001
GAGGTAGACGAAGCGACCTGGAAAGGTCCGTCGTAGAGGGTAACAACCCCGTAGTCGAAACTTCATTCTCTCTTGAATGTATCCTGAGTACGGCGGAACACGTGAAATTCCGTCGGAATCTGGGAGGACCATCTCCCAAGGCTAAATACTCCCTAGTGATCGATAGTGAACCAGTACCGTGAGGGAAAGGTGAAAAGCACCCCGGAAGGGGAGTGAAAGAGATCCTGAAACCGTGTGCCTACAAATAGTCAGAGCCCGTTAATGGGTGATGGCGTGCCTTTTGTAGAATGAACCGGCGAGTTACGATCCCGTGCGAGGTTAAGCTGAAGAGGCGGAGCCGCAGCGAAAGCGAGTCTGAATAGGGCGTTTAGTACGTGGTCGTAGACCCGAAACCAGGTGATCTACCCATGTCCAGGGTGAAGTTCAGGTAACACTGAATGGAGGCCCGAACCCACGCACGTTGAAAAGTGCGGGGATGAGGTGTGGGTAGCGGAGAAATTCCAATCGAACCTGGAGATAGCTGGTTCTCCCCGAAATAGCTTTAGGGCTAGCCTTAAGTGTAAGAGTCTTGGAGGTAGAGCACTGATTGAACTAGGGGTCCTCATCGGATTACCGAATTCAGTCAAACTCCGAATGCCAATGACTTATCCTTAGGAGTCAGACTGCGAGTGATAAGATCCGTAGTCAAGAGGGAAACAGCCCAGATCGCCAGCTAAGGTCCCAAAGTGTGTATTAAGTGGAAAAGGATGTGGAGTTGCTTAGACAACTAGGATGTTGGCTTAGAAGCAGCCACCATTTAAAGAGTGCGTAATAGCTCACTAGTCGAGTGACTCTGCGCCGAAAATGTACCGGGGCTAAATACACCACCGAAGCTGCGAATTGATACCAATGGTATCAGTGGTAGGGGAGCGTTCTAAGTGCAGTGAAGTCAGACCGGAAGGACTGGTGGAGCGCTTAGAAGTGAGAATGCCGGTATGAGTAGCGAAAGACGGGTGAGAATCCCGTCCACCGAATGCCTAAGGTTTCCTGAGGAAGGCTCGTCCGCTCAGGGTTAGTCAGGACCTAAGCCGAGGCCGACAGGCGTAGGCGATGGACAACAGGTTGATATTCCTGTACCACCTCTTTATCGTTTGAGCAATGGAGGGACGCAGAAGGATAGAAGAAGCGTGCGATTGGTTGTGCACGTCCAAGCA
>NZ_VLTE01000388.1:0-389 GCF_007558965.1 Bacillus sp. HY001
CTACCTCTCGCAACTTTCATACAGTATCATCTCATTTCTGTAATTGTTCAGTTAATTAGTTCAATTATAAATCAATAGAGTGTACTCTATTGATACAAGTGTAGTAGACTGATAAAATCATAGTTAAGAGTGTCTCATAAGACTTGTCTCAAAAACGAGGTGATATTTTGCGAAAAATCGGTTATATACGTGTCAGTTCGACTAGCCAAAATCCTTCAAGACAATTTCAGCAATTAAACGAAATCGGTATGGATATTATTTTTGAAGAAAAAGTTTCTGGGGCAGCAAAGGATCGCGAGCAACTTCAAAAAATGTTGCAGGATTTACAGGAAGGCGACATTATTTATGTTACAGACTTAACTCGGATCACTCGGAGTACGCAGGATTTA
>NZ_VLTE01000389.1:0-205 GCF_007558965.1 Bacillus sp. HY001
AATGTAGCCAGTCAATCATGAAAGGTTTGTTCCAAAATTGGAAATCTTTTTTTGCTAGTTTAAAAGACTATAAAAAGAATCCAAACAAATATGCTGGACCACCTAGAATTCCAAAGTATATTCGTTCTTCTGAAAAAGAGATTCTGTATACAAACCAAGATTGCATCATTAAAAACGATAGATTTTTAAAGTTTCCAAAGACGAA
>NZ_VLTE01000390.1:0-365 GCF_007558965.1 Bacillus sp. HY001
CGACCCCCGCCCTCGGCACCATATGCGCCCGTAGCTCAATTGGATAGAGCGTTTGACTACGGATCAAGAGGTTAGGGGTTCGACTCCTCTCGGGCGCGTTTTCTTTCGGGAAGTGGCTCAGCTTGGTAGAGCACCTGGTTTGGGACCAGGGGGTCGCAGGTTCAAATCCTGTCTTCCCGATAATTGTTTGGGGCCTTAGCTCAGCTGGGAGAGCGCCTGCCTTGCACGCAGGAGGTCAGCGGTTCGATCCCGCTAGGCTCCACCAAAAAGTTCTTTGAAAACTGAACGAAACAAACAACGTGAAACGTCAATTTTTATTTTTAGATGCTAGACAAACTAACTTTATTGGAGAGTTTGATCCTGGC
>NZ_VLTE01000045.1:0-96530 GCF_007558965.1 Bacillus sp. HY001
TATCAAGATGGGTAAAATAAATGCTTGATAATAGGAGGTAACGATACTGCCTCGTGTGGAGTGTTATACCCCTCGTCCCTTCGGGGTTGCGAGAACACTTTGAAGCACTAACTTGTGTAAATTTGATTGAATTGTATAGATTTAGTTAAGTTTATCGTATCGGTTCCTTACTATGAAGTCATTAGAAGAGATTATGCAGTACAATGAAAAATTCGTTGAAGAGAAAAAATATGAAGAGTTTGTAGCAGGGAAATTTCCAAACAAAAAGATGGTAATTATCTCTTGTATGGATACACGTCTTGTTGAACTATTACCGAAAGCAATGAATATGCGTAACGGTGATGTGAAAATTATTAAAGTAGCAGGCGCTGTTATTTCGCATCCTTTCGGAAGTATTATGCGTAGTATTTTAGTTGCTGTATATGAACTTGGTGCTGATGAAGTATGTGTAGTTGGTCACCACGATTGCGGTATGGCTAAAATTCAAGCGAGCAGCACAATTGAGAAGATGAAAGAACGCGGTGTAACAGAAGAAAAATTAGATACACTTCGTTATTCTGGAATCGATTTAGAACAATTCTTACGCGGTTTCTCTAGTGTAGAGGAAAGTGTAGAACATAGCGTATCAGTACTTCGTAACCATCCGTTACTTCCTGAAGAAGTACCTGTTCATGGTCTTGTTATTCACCCTGACACAGGAAAATTAGATTTAGTTGTGAATGGCTACGACAATTAAGAATTTACTTTGTCATCCTTTTTATCTGGGACAGGATCAAATCCTCCCGGGTGGAAAGGGTGACATTTTAATATACGCTTACAAGTTAGCCAAAATCCTTTCAGGGCACCATGCTTTTGAAATGCTTCTAATCCATAGTGAGAGCAAGTTGGGTAAAAGCGGCACGTTGGTGGTGTCATTGGAGAAATGAATTTTTGATAAAATCGTATAATCCCAATAAAAATCTGTTTCATAATGGTCTCCTTTTCAGCATAGTCTTAAAGTATTATAGCACGACTGTACATAATACTTTACTAATGTTGATTTCCGTTATATCATATTGGATATAACGGAATTAAATTAAAAGCGGGAGAGATGTTGTATGCCATCAGTAGAAAGCTTTGAATTAGATCATACGATTGTAAAGGCGCCTTATGTAAGACATTGCGGAGTTCACAACGTAGGTAGTGACGGTATTGTAAATAAATTTGATATTCGTTTTTGCCAACCGAATAAACAAGCAATGAAACCAGATGTTATTCATACGTTAGAACATTTATTAGCATTTAATTTACGTAAATATATTGATCGTTATCCGCATTTTGATATTATCGATATTTCACCAATGGGCTGCCAAACAGGATATTATCTTGTAGTAAGCGGAACACCAACAGTTCGAGAAATCATTGATTTATTAGAACTAACATTAAAAGATGCGGTTCAAATTACAGAAATTCCAGCTGCAAATGAAACACAATGTGGCCAAGCGAAGCTTCACGACTTAGAAGGCGCACAACGCTTAATGAACTTCTGGTTAAGCCAAGATAAAGATGAACTTGAGAAAGTATTTGGATAAAGTGAAACTGCCTGTGAAAGGGCAGTTTTTTATTTGTAGAAATATATGTTATGAAGAGTATTGACTTTAACGTATACGTCAAAGTTTATAGTGAGGATAAATAAAGTAAGGTAAAGGGAGGAAATGATGGATAAGTATAGCATTGGCGAAATTTCAAAAGAAACGAATGTAACGACGAGAACACTTAGATATTATGAGGAAATTGGATTGTTAACACCCTCGTATGTTGCCGAATCAGGATATCGTTACTATTCAAAAGATGATGTAATTACATTGCAGCAAATCACAACTTTTAAAAAGCTCGGTTTTAAGCTTTCAGAAATAAAAGAAGTATTAAAAGAAGAAAAGGGGATTTCAGAAGAAGAAAGATGGAAAAATGCGATTCAAAATGAAATTCAAACGATACAAGGGGAAGTAAAAAGATTACAGGATTTAGAAAAACTACTATATACAACATTTCATTCCATTGAATTAACAGGGGAGCTTAGAACAGAAGATTTAATGTTATTTATAAAATCTGTACAGGGAATTGATCAGAGGGAGAAATTTTGGAAAAGGTATTTTAATGAGGAAGAGCAGCATATTATTCAGGGTTTACCAACATTTGAAGAAAACGATAAAAGAACGCAAGAGTGGTTGCAAGTATTAAGAGAAATTCGTGAGCGTATAAATGAACCAGTAGATTCACCAGAAGTTCAACAATTGGCGGAAAAAGTAGTGGGTTTTTCTATGCATGTATTTCAAGAAGATGAACAATTAATAAATAAGTATTGGGAATTAATTAGACCTGAAGAGGGAGAGAGTGCAAAAGTATATGGACTTGATTCGGAAACAATGAAGTATATAGATGAAATGGTAGAGTGTTATTTGAAAAAGGAGGAAGATAAATGACAGCTATGCAAAAAGAGAAGCTATATGGAAAGGAGCACGCGAGATTAGAGCGGCAATACTTTTATAAACATGTGGGTATTTTCATTCTTGCACAGCTACTATTTATTTTTGTAATAGGACTTGTACCAGCTCAAGAGCTACCAAGTGGATCTTATATTCTTCATATGAAAGAATGGATTTTGAATAAACGAATCGGCTTTTATCAAAATGAAACTATTAATACCATTGTCAGTGTTTGGACATCGGTACTTATGATTCATTTTATATGGGCGATGTCTTACATTCTTTTTCCGAAAAAGAAACGTAGCTCTTCAAAACAAGAAATACGACAAGAAGTAAAAGAAGAAGTGAAAAAGAAAAAGGAGATTAGTACAAATCGGGCTTGGCTGTATTTAGTATTTGGCGGCTTAATCGAAATATATTGGGCAACTGGATTAAAAACAAATTCGATGAGTATTTTGACACTTATTGCAATTTTAGTTAGCTTTCATCTATTAATTGAAGCGACGAAAAGAATCCCAATTGGAACCGCATATGCAGTATTTACTGGAATTGGGACAGTTGGAACGATAGTAGTAGATATTGTGTATTTTAAAGAGCCATTTTCGTTTATTAAAATCTTCCTTGTGTGTTTATTGGCACTATTTATTATCGGATTGAAATTTAGTGGTGGCAAGGAAGAGGTGAAATAAAATGGCGTGGATGTATTTAATTATAGCCGGGCTCCTTGAAATTGTCGGTGTAATTGGGATAAAGAAAGTAGCGAAAGATAATAATTGGACGAATAATATTATTTTAATAGGTGGCTTTATTATTAGCTTTCAATTTTTAACGATGGCGCTTCAAGAAATTCAGTTATCAATTGCATATGCAGTTTGGACTGGAATTGGGACGCTTGGTGCAGCAGTTGTCGGTATTTTATTCTTTCAAGAGCCGAAAAATGCATTTCGGATTATTTGCATCGTTGGAATTATGGGGACGATTATTGGATTGAAAATGGTGAGTTAAAGAGGAGCTGAAATGCTCTTCTTTTTTACGAAAATATACTAGATACCCCAACATATAAAATAAAGGCAGAACCGAGAAAATACACAAATGCTTTAGCTTTTTGCCGCTCTTTTATTTCATCGATTCCAAAAAGGATAAACATAATACTCAAAAGGATAAAAACGTATGGTAACAGCATAGAGAGGTTTGCGAAGAAGCTAAATAGGGCGAGAATAAGTGCGATAGTGGCGATTATAATTCGAATGTTTTTTAACATATAATCCCCCTTTAAATAAACTACTTACCGAAATAGTTCTGAGAAGCTAAGAAATAAAGCACCAGCACCAGTCATGAAAGCAAGTAAACCGCTAGATTTTCTGTCTTGTTTTATTTCTCCTAGCGCTATAGTGAAAGCCATTAATCCTAAGAAAAAGAACATATAAGGCATTATTTCTCTATTGCCAGTAAAAAATCCATAGATTGCTATACATAAAGCGACAAATGCAAAAGCAATTCGAACGCCATTTAACATAAAAACCCTCCTTCTATTTTATCCCGCCCGTGAAACCCCCACCGATTAAAGTTTCACTTTATGTAGGTAATGATAAGAACAATCCAAGAGAAAGCTCCAGCAGCAATACAAATAAAGCCTGTTCCTGAATCCTTTTTCTTTATTTGTTCAATTGCGATGAGAAACAGTAAAGCTCCTAATAGAAATTGTGAAAGTGGTAGAAAGTTATTTTGACCTGTATAGAGCCCAATTGCTGACATAATTATCACAGCGAGTGCGATTACAATGCGAAGTATACGAAGCATATTATGAACCCTCCTTGTTATTTTTTGCGTAAGGATTATCTTCTGGTTTATTAACGGAATGTTTATATGCGTAGCCTTTATTAATCGTCATGACGGAGAGTACTAGTATGACTAGGACGATTATAATACCGATAATTAATATTTTGAGCATAAAATCCCTCCTTTTCTTTATTTTACATAATTTTGTAATTGATGAAAACAATAGAAATTAAAAGGATGAAAGAAGGGTGTTACATGGAGCAGAAAAAAACATATTATATATCAATAGGAAACGGTCAAATTTCACAAGTGAAGACGGCGGATACGTATAATTTTGAAATTTCCGCAAGTGATGAGGAAATTACGGAGTTAAGAGAGTACTTCGATCAAGCATATGTAGAGGATTTAGGTTCGTTTGTACGTTCTCACGTTCCATTTGTTGAGTATCATCACGATTCAAATAATGACCGATATGATGAACAACTACAAAAAGCATATAAAATGATTTATGATTTAGGAAATCATGAGACGAAAGAATTAGTCGCGCAAATGGGAATAATCAATGGATTGTAATTGGATAATATTATGCAGAAAAGCGAGAATATGCTACAATTTGTGGTAGGAAAAACTTGTAACCATCAATAGGGGAGTAATGGCATGTACAAATTTAAAGATTATTACCACAACACTGTACAATTATCGTTTGAACGTTATCCATTTTCTCCTGAGCCAAAGCATGTTTGGGTTGTATGCCGGTACGGGGATCAATGGTTATTAACGCATCATTTACGTCGCGGTCTTGAATTTCCAGGTGGTAAAGTAGAACTAGGGGAAACACCGGAAGAGGCGGCAGTTCGAGAGGTTCATGAAGAAACCGGCGGCATCGTTTCGGATTTAACTTACTTAGGACAATATAAAGTATCTGGAAAAGACAAAATAATCATTAAAAACATTTATTTTGCAACAATTAGTGCGGTAGAAGAACATACGCATTACGAAGAAACGAAAGGGTCTGTTTTATTAACAGACATTCCTGACAACATTAAAACGGATAGAAAATTTAGCTTTATAATGCGCGACGATGTATTGGCGCGTACGATGAAACATATAGAAGAAATCGGCTGTTTTACGAAGTAAAGTGGCTGGTTTCTTTTTTTGTGCGTAAGAATAAATGTAAATATATCTTTACATTATTTTGGGTATATTATACAATTTTGTAAAGATATATTTACATTTTAGGAGGGGGAAGATGGATAAAAGAAAAGAAACGACTGTTACTGTTTCGATGGTTAAGTTAAATATCTATTCATTACTTATAATCTTTGCGTTGGCGTTTGGAATTGGTTATTTGCATATATTTCTTTCAGGCGGGGTTCAATTTGACTTTACATTGCCCGTTATGTTTCTTTTGATTATTGGAATGATTGTTCTCATATGTATTCATGAAGCGATACATTTAATAGGATTTCGTTACATCGGAGGCGTGCCGTGGAGTGAGCTGAAATGGGGCGTTAATTGGAAATTAGGTGTTGCATATGCGCATTCTAAACAGGCGATTACAGTAAAGCAAATGAAGAAAGTGTTAATGCTGCCGTTTTTACCAACTGGTATTTTGCCAATTGTATTAGGATTAGCTATGAATCTGGAGCCACTCTCATTTTTAGGAATTCTACTAACAGCAGGTTGCATTGGTGACATTGCCTTATATCGAAAAGTTTCAAGGTTTCCAGACGATGCGATAGTGAAAGATCATCCGAGTAAACCGCAGTTTACAGTATATGAATTATAAGGGAAGAGGAGGCGTTCGGGAAATGAAGCCTCCTTTTACTATTGTCTTGTTTTTGTCTCCACCTCTAAAAACGAAAGCACCTCCAATAAATCATCTACCACACGCGAATGCTCAAAGTCACCCCAAAATGAATCTCTCTTCCACACACCAAGAATCCCTATTCGTTCAGAACCAAGCACATCGTTTTCTGGATGATCTCCAACGTAAAGACATTCTGAGGCCTTAACGTCTAGCTTTTGTAAGGCTCGTTCGAAAATTTCAGGATGTGGTTTTTTAATTCCTTCTGCTTCTGAAACGAGAATTGTGTTTGTATACGTATGTATGTTTAGTGCGCGAAGATTGTTTATTTGAAACTCAGTAAAGCCATTTGTAATAATGCCGATTTTAATATTTTGTTGTGTTAAACGATGGAGTAATTCATGCATGTTTTGGAAAGGAATACAATGGTGTTGAAAGTTTGTAATATAGTCGTGCAGCAGTTGCTCTGGTGTTAAAGTGGTAATGTTGTATTCGCAAAGGAGAGTAGCATATACTTTATCTTTCCACGTATAGCCATTATTATCGAGCTCAAGAAATCGAGAACAATACTCTAATTGTTCTATGTTCATTAAGTGAGAGGCAAAGCGATTATATTGATTATGAATAAATTGTTCTAGAGATTGGCGCCGATCTAATAGTGTTCCATCTAAGTCGAATAGGACTGCTCGAATCATAGGAAACCCCCTTACAGTTTATTTAATTAATTATCGCATATTCTTTAAAAATTGATTATGATATTTTTGTAGAATGGAACGACGGAGGTTTATATGAAGAGACTGTATGGCAAGTTAGTAGGGTTTATCGCCGTAATTGGTTTAATAACAGGATGCGATAGTTCTATGAAGAGTGTGAAGGAAAAAGAAATTTGTAAGATAGAAGAAGAATGCGTGGAAATAGGAGATAATAAACTTCAAAAAGTATATGAAAAAATAGATAGATTATCTGAGCTTGAAGCAGTAGAAGATTATGATATAGAAGAGCATGAAAGTGTGGATATGAAAGGAGCAGATAAGAAAAAAGAAGAAGATGAAAATTACTTCTTTTTAGCTTCTTATTATATTGATGGTGATGAAATTGTAGATCCTTATTTTGAAAAAATAGAACGGAAACGTTTAAATAAAGTATTCGCTGAAGATAAAGAAGCGAAAGAAGAAGTGCTACAACAACGTCAAGATAGGGGCTATCATGAAGACTTATGGGATATGTACCGCACTCTGATCCCAGCTAAATATCGCGGGAATATAACAGAATTCGACTTAATAACGGATGGTTATGACGGTGTTGTTGCCCATGTTATGCCTAGTATGGAGAATCCGAAAGATTGGACGCTAAGCTTAGATACACTTGATTCTGCGGTAAATATCGATGAAGTGATGAAAACATTAATTCATGAGACGGCTCATGTGTTGACACTCGGACATAAGCAAATACCAGTAGATGAAAAGTATTTGAAGGATTTTGAAGAAGATAAAGATATTTCAACGTACAGAAGTAACTGTGAAACGCTTTTCTTACAAGAGGGGTGTGCGAGGGAGAAATCTTATATTAATCAATTTTATAACTCTTTCTGGAAGCCAATTGAGCAGGAGTGGACAGAAAAGAAAGTGGAAGAAAGTGAAGAAACTCAAATTGAATTTTTTAAAGAAAAGCATGAGGAGTTTGTATCACAGTATGGAACGACCAATGTAGCGGAAGATATTGCAGATACGTTTACAGCTTTTATTTTGCAAGATTCCAAAAAGGTGAAAGAAGGATCGGAGTTAAAGTATAAAAAAATTGCGTTCTTCTATCAGTTCCCTGAACTTGTGAAAATGAGAGCGGAAGTGTTGACGGGATTATATGATGTTTCGAAAACGATAGAACAACAAAGTGGACACTAATACGAGTTATATATTTTAGCCAAGAAAACGTAAAGAATTTTAGTTCTTTGCGTTTTTTTGTTGATAAAATTGAAAATTCTGTCTTTTTATAAAAAGAAGAAGGAACTGAAGCTTTAAAAGAGAATTAGTATAAAAATGTCACAAATTAGACACAATTATAATGCGCATATTATAGGGACTAAAAGTTTACTCTCAAGGAGGTAATGAAACGTATGAAAACGATTCTTGCGGTTGCTGGTCTCATTTGGGTAATGTCTCACGGTTTTCCGATTTTTGAAGGAGAGCAAATTCGTAGTGCATTAAATAAAAAGTATGATGATTATCATGTAATAGATCGAAAAGAAAATGTCGTTACAGTACGTGTGAAAGATTGTTTCCATACAGTTACGGTTGCGAATGGCAACGTGACAAATGAAACAAAGATGTGTGATAAAAAGTAAAGAAAGAAGCTGACTATAGTTTATCGCTCTAAGTCAGCTTCTTTTTCGTTTTCCAATTAGAAGTTTTTCAAATGCCTCAACAAACACATACATAAGTGTTGCGAGGACACAGGTGAGTAGTACGCTCAGTAAGACGAGCGTGAAATTAAATACTTGGAACCCGTAACTAATTAAGTAGCCAAGACCTTGTTTAGAGACGAGAAGTTCGCCGAATATAACACCGACCCATGATAAACCAACGTTCACTTTTAACGTTGAAATAATTGCTGGGAAGGATGCAGGGAGAACGACTTGCTTATAACATTGCCACTTATTTGCACCAAATGTGTCCATCACTTTTATATAGTTAGAATCGACTTCTTGAAATGCACTGTAAATAACGAGAATGGTAATGATGATGGAAATGATTACTCCCATTGCAATCGACGAAGAAATATTTGGGCCGAAGATTACAATGATAATAGGTCCAAGTGCCACTTTTGGCATGGCGTTTAAGACGACGAGATAGGGATCGAGTACGCGGGCGAGAAGCGGCATCCACCAAAGAAAAGTAGCGATAATAGCGCCGAGCACTGTTCCAAGAATGAAGCCTACTCCCGTTTCAAGTAATGTCGTCCATATGTGGACCCAAAGCGAACCGTCAATCCATTTACTAAGGAAGAGATCCCAAATGCTTGAAGGGGAGCTAAAGAGTAAAGGATCAATCCACTCTTTTTTGCTAGCTATTTCCCATAGTGCAAAGAAAAGAATGAGCAGTAAAAGCTGCAGTGAGCGTGCTAACCATGCGCGCTTGCGTTCTTTCTTCCGAAACTGTTCATGTAGTTGCTTTATATTATCCAAGTCGCTCCAGCTCCTTCCATATATCTTGGAAGAGGGATGGGAAGTCATGGTGGTGGCGTGATTCTAACGGTGATAAGGAACGGATGCTTTCTGGGACGATAAATATTTTTGCAATTTTCCCGGGATTCGCTTGTAGTAAATAAATACGATCACTCATCGCGATGGCTTCTTCAATATCGTGTGTTACGAGTAGTGATGTTTTTTTATAGTTACGTAATAATGTGAAGACGAGATCTTCTAGTTTCAACTTCGTTTGATAATCGAGAGCCGAAAAAGGTTCATCTAGCAATAAAATTTTCGGATCGGTTGCTAACGTTCGAACGAGAGCGGCACGTTGACGCATACCACCGGACAGTTCACGAGGGTATTGCTCTTCTACATCATGTAGACCGACTTGTTTTAAAAGTTGTAAAGTATGTTCCTTCGTCTGTTCATTGTAGATTTTTCGGGTGTGAAGTCCAAGCATAATGTTCTCTTCAATTGTTTTCCAAGGGAACAAGTAATCTTGCTGCAACATATACCCCATAGATGAGGTTTTCGTTGTAATGGGCTCACCATCTAAAAAGACGATACCTTCAATTGGATCAAGCAGTCCGGCAATAATGGAGAGGAGTGTTGTTTTGCCGCAACCACTTGGACCGAGTATAGAAATAAATTCGCCTTCTTCCACTTGTAAACTCATATCTTCGAGAATCAATTTGGCATTTTCTTTTGCGAAAAAGCAGTGAGAAACGTTACGTATTTGTAAAAAACTCATACACTTCGCCTCTATTTCTTAATAACGCTTTCGGCAATTTTTGTATTGACGAGCGCTTCATGTGGAACTTCTTTTTGTAATTCGCCAGCTTCTTTCATAATCGTTTGGAGCTGTTTCCATTCTTCAGCATCTAATAGCGGATTTGTCGCATAAGAATGTTGTTTTTTATACCGTTCAATTACTTTTACTGTAATGTCTTTTGAAGTGTCTTTAAATAACGGAGACACGGCATCAGCAATCTCTTCTGGACTATGTGTATCAACCCATTGTTGTGCTTTATAGAGCGCACGTGTGAACTTTTCAGCAGCATCTTTATCTTTCTTTAAGAAGCTTTCTTTTGCCATGAACGATGTATACGGAACAGTTCCAGATTCATTTCCGAACGAAGCGACGATATATCCTTTACCTTCTTTTTCGAATATACTTGCAGTCGGTTCAAAGAGCTGTACAAATTCCCCAGTACCAGATGCAAAGGCACTTGCAATGTTAGCAAATTCGATGTTTTGAATTAAGTTTGTATCTTTGTGAGGATCAATGCCATTTTTCTTTAAAACGTATTCTCCAACCATTTGCGGCATGCCGCCTTTACGCTGTCCTAAAAACGTAACACCTCTTACGTCATTCCAATTAAAAGAGTCTAACTTTTTACGCGAAACTAAAAATGTTCCGTCTGTTTGTGTAAGTTGTGCGAAGTTAATGACAGGGTCTTTTGCACCTTGTTGATGAATATAAATAGATGTTTCAGAACCGACGAGAGCAATATCAATTCCGCCAGATAATAAGGCGGTCATCGTTTTATCTCCGCCAGCTGTTGTTTGGAGGTCAATATTTAACCCTTCATCTTTAAAAAATCCTTTTTCAATCCCAACATATAACGGGGCGTAGAAGAGAGAGTGGGTAACTTCGCCGATGCGAATGTTTTGCGTTTGTTCTTTTGTACTTTCTTTTTTACTACTGCAAGCAGCAAATGTGAAAACAGCTAGTAACATGATGCAAAAAACAGCTATAAATTTTTTCACTATATGACACCTCCTAGAAGTCACTCTACAAGCATGATATGTAGGTAAGTGCCCATATGTGAGTGTAGATAGCAGGAATTTTTTGGGTGATAAAGAAGTACAAATATAAGGGGTGATAAAATGGAGTACGAATATGATGATAGCGTACATTTACATCTTGATTATTTCGGAACAGAATGTGATATGGAATCGATTGCTTATAAGCGGAAGAATGAAGACGTGTGGGATGTGTATTTTAATTTTGGAGCATATGGTCTTCAGAAAGATGAAATCGAGACAGGTAGATTTATGGACGAATATGCTGGTCATTACGTTTTTTCTGTACATGCTCGTGATCTTAGTTGGGAATTTGGAAGTGCTCAATTTGAAGAATGGGTTTTGAGAAATCAAATAGTAGAAAAATCGCTGCAAAAATAGGGAGGAATTTTGTGGTCGATTTTCTCATTTTCTTGTTCATTTTCGTAGTCGGCTTTTTTATTATGCAAGTACTCATTTACCGATTTGCAAAGAAAAACATTCAAAAATATACAAAAATGAAATGGGTTCATATGTGGCTCGAGATGAATATGAAAAAGGGCCCGAGATTAGATCTTTTTGATTTTGTAGTTATCGTACTTGTATGTATTATATGGAAGGTATGGATGTATTCTCTTCTATAATACATATGCTCATGTCTGTTAAAATGAAGGAGAACCTGTCAGTGTTGATAGGTTCTTTTCTTATGGTAATAATTTTGTGAAGCATAGTTCATTTATCCCGCTTTAATGGGCAGTAAGACCCCCACCTCAAAATTCAGCGAAAGCAAAGAAGTTAGGTGGGGGATTAACTGCCCATAAAAGTCCGATTGGTGAGGGCTGATAATCAGTGGGGGATGAAGAAAACCCCCACTGATTAAAGTTTCACTTTATGCTGCTAGAATATAGAGCGAAGAAGGTTTATCCCGTTCAATCTTGAATGGAGCGGACTCATGAAAGTTTCATTGTATTTTTAAGGGGAAATTAAGGATACATGTGTATATTACAAGCACATAGGGAGACTAGCTGTATACAAATATGGTATTTTGTATAGGACAATATGTTTGTTGATGCGAGACGAAGGGGTAAAGGAAAGAGGGAATCAATTGCGTTTTAATGTTTTTACACAGCGACGAAGAAGAGATGAATTTCATTTTAGTTTTTCGGCTCAGCAACCGAGAAAGAATCTATTAATTTCTATCATTCTTAGTGGAATGTGGGCGATCTGTTTAGAAACGCTATTCTTTGTTATGTTAAGGTTTTTCGAATTTGAGAAAACTAAAGAATTTTTCAATGGAACAATACAGCTAAGTATACTCATTATTATTTTGTGGGGTGCACTACTAAACACGATTCATTTAAATAAAGGTATTGGTCACAAGCTTAGGCCAGCTATTCGAGTTCACATCGTATTATTTTTAATTGCTCATACAATGAGTTGGATGTATATCTTAGTGCAGGAGGATATGAGCCTTCTATTAGTAAATACATGGGTATATTTACAATATGGACAGTATATATTAAGCCTGTTATTTATTTATATGGTATACGTTTTTGCATATAATTTGCTTGGAAGAGTTTTCTTAAGTACAACGATAACTAGCTTAGTTTTATTTATTTTTGTAATGGTGAACCATTTTAAGCTCATCTTTAGAGGTGAGCCATTCTATCCGTCTGATTTCACACAGATTGGTCATATGGATACGGTTATACCGATGGTCATGGATTATTTCAGTTTTTGGAATGTGTTCCTGATGGTAGTTAGTATTGTTTTACTTATCTTTGTAGTTATGTATATAAGAAAGTACATTCCAGTTATAAAATCGCATATTATTATGAGAATTATTTTAGTATGTGGATCTGCGTTTATGTTGTATGCATATAGTAACGCCCCTAATACCTTTATGAATAATATCTTTACAAAAGCTGGGGTAGACATCCGCGCGTGGAATCAAGTTATAAATTATAAGGGGAATGGTTTTGTTATAGGTTTTTTAAGTAACTTAGATACGACAGTTATCCAAGAGCCAGAAAAATACTCAAAAGAAAATATGCAGCAAATTGCAAAGGATATAGAGAAGCAATATGGCGGTAAAGTAAAAGGGCAAAAAACGGCAGAGAAGCCGAATATTATATTTATTATGAGTGAAGCATTCTGGGACCCGACAAAATTAGCGAATCTTTCATTTAGCGAAGATCCAGTGCCGAATTTACATCATTATACAGAGAATTTCCCAGGGGGACAAACGATAGCTCCTACATTTGGAGGAAATACAGCAAATACAGAATTTGAAGCATTAACGAGTTACTCGATGAGTCTTTTAATGCCTGGTTCTATACCATATCAACAAGCTATCCCAAGTCAGAAAGAAGTTCCATCCATTGCCAGTGAATTGAAAAAGCAAGGATATTATGCAAGTGCAATTCATGCTTTTAATCGATCGTTTTATAAAAGAGATGATGTATATAAAACATTGGGATTCGATAATTTTAATGCAGAAGACACGATGAAAAATACAGAAGTAGTTGGAGATAATGTTAGTGATTTATCTATGAGTAAAGAAATTATAGATGAATTAAAGAAGAGAAAACAACCTACGTTTATTCATGCAGTGACGATGCAAAATCATTTTCCATATACGCCAAATATGTTTGGAGAAAATAAAGTAGAAATTAGTGGATTAACAGAAGAGGAATCGAAGGCAGAGTTAGAAGCATATACAGAAGGGGTAAGATTGTCTGATGAAGCGTTGCAATATTTAATTGAGCAGCTTGATGATTTAGACAGGCCTACTTTATTAGTCTTCTTTGGAGACCATTTGCCTATGTTAGGAACTAATAAATCTATTTATAAAGAAGCAGGATATATAGAGAATGAAGAGACAGTAAGAGAAAGATTACTTATGTCAGAAACACCATTGTTAATGTACGCAAATTTCGATTTGCCAAATGACAATTTAGGTTTAGTAAGTCCGATTTATTTTTCTAGTCTTGTTTTTGATTATGCAGGATTAAATCAATCACCATTTTATCAATTTTTATCGGAAATGCATAAAGAAATACCAGTTCTTAGAGATGAGTTAAAGGTTAATAAAGATGGAGAAGAGATAACAGATTTAACAAAGGAACAAAAAGAAATGTTAGAGCACTATAAAATGATTCAATATGATTTACTTGCTGGAAAGCAGTATAGTAAAGATATACTTTTTAAATAGAAAAACAAAAAGAACTTGTATAACGATACAAGTTCTTTTTTTTATAGTATTTAACGGGGTAACCAGACAAGCTGGGTTTAGGGAGTATTACCTGTACATTTAGTATAAATGAAAATGTGATCGTTTTATTTATAGATTTGTGAGAAATATGTGAATTTTAGTTCTTATCAAAACTCCATGATTTTTAATTTTTTTACATATGGATACATTTATGAATGCAAAAACTTTATGAGTTCTTCGTTTAATTCATCCGCTTGATCGATTGGAGAGCCGTGACCGCTATTTGTAAGAGGATGTAACTGAGAATTTTTAATCCGCTTTTGTGTGAGTTCAGCGCTTTTGTAAGGGATTAATTGATCGTGAACACCGTGGAATATTTTTGTTGGGACGTTAATTTTATTTAGATCTTTCGTTACATCTTCATTTGCGGCTGCTTGCAATATTTTGATGAGAGCGTAGGAAGCAGACTGCATACCGAGATAAGAAAACCATTCTAACGTAGCAGATCCTAAGTTTCTATTAAAAAATGATAAAGATACATCATTTAAAAATTTAGGCATATTGGCATACATTTGATTAATGAGGGTATCTGCTTGTTCTTTTGGGACACCGTAGGGAGATTCTTGATTTTTAACGAAAGAGGGGGAAACAGCATCGACTAATACAAGTTTAGAAATGCGATGACCATTATAGCGGGACATGTACCGAATAGAAAGGGCGCCACCTACGGAAAAACCGACTAATGTAGCATTTTCTACTTGAAGTGCTTCTAGAACAATGGCGATATCGTCTGCTAAACGATCGTATGTGTAACCGGTCCATGGTTTATCAGATTGCCCGTTTCCGCGTATATCCATAGCAATGCAGCGGAAACCGTGCTGTGGTAACACATTGAGTTGATATTGGTACATTTGATGATTTAAAGGCCAGCCATGGACGAAGAACACAGTTTTACTACCGGGTCCGGGATTTACGTCTTGCACAAAAATATGCACATCTTTCTCGACGGTAACAAACATAAATTATCCTCCTAACCTATTCATATGCTCTATCCCAAAAGCGTTGTTTTGTCATAGCTTTAATAAATTCATTCGCCAGGAGCGTAGGGTTCTGTTCTACTAAGACACCAGGCTTTCCATTAATATTTAAAGATTGAATAACAGTAGATCCATTTTGGAAGGCACCAATTGGCTTAAAGTGATTATAGGATTCTACGACAAATGAAGTCGCTTTATTAAGACACTTTTCATCAAGGTTTCCTCCAATAAGAAGTAGCCCGTCATAAAGAAGTGAAGATCCTGTTAAAAAAGTATCATTCACGTCCCAACGTACATTTTGCGTTCCTTGCACAATACCTAACCGCTCGGAAACAATCACTGGCTGCAACCCAACTTGTTTGAATTGATTTAGTATATATTGCGCGTTTTGTCCGTCATATCCATCTGCAACAATGACACCTACTCGTAATGTATTAGGACTAAATGTCGTATTTGCCATACTGAGTGCTGGCGATGATTTCGTAACGCTCGATTCTTGAATATTTGGGACTTTTGCTCCAACCGCTTCAGCGACTAACGTAGCTAATTCAGTACTAATATGTCCAATCATATTTACGACTTGTTGACGGACAGATTTGCTTTTTACTTTTCCTAATTCAAAGGAGAAGGCTTGCATAATATGAACCTTTTCGACGTTACTCATACTATTCCAAAATAAACGTGCTTGAGAGAAATGATCTTTGAAACTGGCGGCTGTTTCTCTCGTTTTATGTCCTGATACAGTGGAAGGATATGTAACGAACCCACCCTTTGTACCGGGGACTGTGTAAGGAGTGTTATTTGCTAAGGAATTATTATGGTAAGCGACTTTTCCTTTATCAATTATATATTTAGAGGCACCATCTCTTTGGTTGTTATGAAATGGGCATACTGGACGGTTAATCGGTAATTCTTGATAATTGGTACCGACGCGTGCCAATTGAGTGTCTGTATAAGAAAAGAGCCTACCTTGTAAGAGTGGATCATTGGTGAAATCAATACCACGGACGATACTTCCAGGATGAAGTGCGACTTGTTCCGTTTCAGTGAATACATTCTCGACGTTGCGATTTAATGTCATTTTTCCAATGATTTTAACGGGGAAATCTTCTTCAGGCCAAATTTTCGTCGCATCTAATATATCGAAATCGTATTTAAATTCATCCTCTTCTTCTAAAATTTGAATGCCAAGTTCGTACTCAGGATAGTTTCTGGCATTAATATTTTCCCATAAGTCACGACGGTGGTAATCTGGATCAGCGCCGCCTAATTTTTGAGCTTCATCCCAAATTAATGAGTGAATACCAAGTTTCGGCTTCCAGTGAAATTTTACGAATCGCGACTTTCCATTTTTATTCACTAAGCGGAATGTATGAACACCAAACCCTTGCATCATTCGAAAGCTTCTTGGAATGGCACGATCAGACATAATCCACATCATCATCGCAGCAGATTCTTGGTTATTGGCGATGAAGTCCCAAAATGTATCATGTGCTGTTTGTCCCTGTGGAATTTCATTATGCGGCTCAGGTTTAAGGGCGTGAATAAGATCAGGGAATTTAATGCCATCTTGAATGAAGAAAATGGGAATATTGTTTCCGACTAAATCAAAATTTCCTTCTTCTGTATAAAATTTAACGGCGAACCCTCGTACATCTCGATTTGTTTCATTCGCACCTTTTGATCCAGCCACTTCAGAGAAGCGAACAAAAAGGGGTGTTTTTTTTGAAGGGTCTTGTAAAAAGTGGGTCATTGTTAGCTCTTCTAAAGATTCATATAGCTCGAATATACCATGTGCGCCGTATCCACGTGCGTGAACGACTCTTTCAGGAATTCGTTCACGGTCAAAATGAGCAAGCTTTTCTCGCATCAGGAAATCTTCTAGAAGGGTAGGGCCACGATCGCCAGCGGTTAAAGAGTTTTCATCATTTGAAATTGTAACACCTGTATTTGTCGTCATTTTCTTTCCTTCATTTTCACGGGTGAAGGCTTCCAGTTGTTCTGTTTTTTTATTTTTTTTGCCGTCCATATAAAACACCTCCCATAATATACGTATTATTGTTTATAGCTTTTATGCTTATATATATAGTCTGAAGATGCTTTGCTTTATTGGGATGATTTTCCTCAAATGTTCGATTTATCTTTGTTTGTCTATGAAAATCATTTATTATAATAAATGGTATTCTTCGAGATATTGTTTTGAAGGGGTGTTGAAGTGAAAGGAAGTTTTCTATCATATAAAGAAGAAGAAAGGAATGCAAAAATTTTTTTATGGGTGTTGTATGTCACGGTTGGTGTATACCAAGGTTCTTATGCCATCGTACTAGAAAATAAAGCATTAATAGAAAACTGGCATAGAGGAATGTGGCAAGTTTTATGTGGAGTAGCAATACTATGCGTGAATATATACTTAGTGAAAAGAGAAAAAGCAAATCTTGTGAAATATACATATATATTCGTATACATAGGGATAGAAATCGTTAATATACTTTCGTATATTCTTTATAATAAGGTGGTATTTGAGGCAACGAATATAATAGAAATTATACTTATTTTCTTTGTGCCTATATTTATAAATAAAAGATTTTTTGTGTGCGTACTTGTCACCATTATAGGGAAATATTTAATTTATTTATTTGTATTAGAGGAAGTAAAAGCGTTTATGTTCCTCATTATGTATACACTCGTATTAATAGCGGCATACATCATTTTAAATCGATTTATACAATACCTTTCAGCGGTAAAGAAAAGTATTAAGATTGCTAGTGAATCACAAAAGTTAGCAGTAATCGGAAAAATGGCAGCGACTGTAGGACATGAAATTAAAAATCCACTTGCTTCATTAAAAGGGTTTACGCAATTACAACGAGAGAAGCATGGAGAGGACCCTATTTACAAACAGATGATTTTTGAAATAGAAAATATGAATAATATGATAAGTGAGTTAATGGAAGTTGCTACATGTAAACCTTCTGTTTATAAGAAACATAATATAGGTGAAATTGCATTACAAGCAGTAACAATTGTTCGTGAAAAAATGAATGAATCTAGCGTTCAGTTTATTTCTAATGTGGAAGAAAAGACGATAGAAGTTGAATGTGATGAGCGGAAAATAAGAGGAGTCTTTCTATATGTCATAAAAAATGCTCTGGAGGCGATGGAGCAAGGTGGCACATTAGAGTTACGGTTAGAAAATAAAGGACGAGATTATGTAATGCTAAGTGTAATTGATAATGGTTACGGTATTAAGAAAGAAAATTTAGCTCGTGTGAAAGAGCCCTTTTATACAACGAAACAAGATAAAATTGGTCTAGGCCTTACGGTGGCGAATCGGCTTGTTACTGAGCAGCATCTAGGTGAATTACATATTTCAAGTGAAAGAGATATTGGAACTAGAATAGATATCATGCTCCCGAAGCAATGTGGAAATAATGAAATCCAAGAGGGAGAAAAGCTAGGAGTTACCATATGAATAAAGACGATATATTTAAAAATGAAGAAATGAAGGCACTGAAAATATTTTTAAGTTTATTTTTCATTATATTTTTTGTATACGATCTTGCCTATGAATTTATTGTACCTTTAATAGGAGGAGAGCAAGAAGGAGTAGGACAATTTGAAGATGGTTTAGGGTTATGGCTCTATTTTTTGATGGTGATTTTATTTTGCACTGGAATATACTTTATGAAATGGAGAAATCCATTTGCAGTAAAATATATTATTCTAATTGGATATAATCTATTAGATTTTATCCATAATTTTATGATTTATTACGGTAGTGACGCTGAGTTTGATGGTGGAAATATAGTAGAAGGATTTTTTATTTTATTTGCACCAATTTTTGTGAACAAAAGGTATTTTTGGTTAGTTACGGGGATACTTGTTGGGAAATATGCTCTTATAGGAATCATCATTCAATCGTCACTCGTTTTAATCCCGATGGCATTATATAGCGTATTTACTATCATATGTTGGATCATGTTTTTAAGGTTTCAATCTTACGTTCGCACGCTTGAGATGATGGATAAAGAAATAGAACAAACAGAAAAACTAGCAACTGTTGGGAAAATGGCAACAGTTATTGGCTACAAAATTAGAGGACCTCTAGCGAATTTAGATAAATTTGTGAATAAGCAAGCGAATAAATATCCTGAGGATAAAATATATAGTGATATTATGAAACAAGAAGTAGAACGAATTCATACAATCGCTACAGAACTTAGTGGATTTGAGAAATCTAAATCACCAGAAGCAGAAATTCATAATATAGAAGAAATTATCGCTTATGTTATTCGAGTTATGGGGAAGCCTGCTTTAAAGCAAGGAGTGCACATACAAGGTATTTATAGTAAAGACATACCATCGATTACATGCGATGAAAAACGATTAAAGCAAGTATTTTTTAACTTAATTAAAAATGCGATTGAAGCAATGTCAGTTGGTGGAACGATTACGATTAAGGTGACTGTAGAAGATGCAATCATTGTCCAAGTTAAGGATGAGGGTTGCGGCATTCCAAAAGACAAAATTCCGAAGCTAAATGAAGCTTTTTACACAACGAAAGAAACAGGAACAGGTTTAGGTTTAGTAGTTACAGAAAAAATTATTAAAGACCACAACGGTAAAGTGAGTTTTGAAAGTGAAGTTGGGGTTGGAACGACAGTGAAGGTTATGTTGCCGATATCATGAAAAACTATTTTAAAAAGGGAGATCACTTATTTGAGAGTGATCTCCCTTTTGTTAAATAAAGTACTGTTAAGAAGGAACTAAATATTAGTGATTAGAAAAATTGAATATACAGCACTTGCAGTAATGCCAGGGGTAATATAAAGGGATATAGCATCTCCTCTCGAAATGGGGTTTCCAGTCGTAACGCTCGTCCAAGTTACAGTAGCGGGACCCACCGCTGGAGTCGGATTAAACACTTGAATTTGTCCTGATCCAGTATCCGTCGGTTTAATTGAAAATACAATAGTTCCGGTAACTTTGTCAGTAGTAGTTAAAGTAATAGTAGACAGGATGTAGCTAGAGGTAGGAACTGAGAGGTTTGTAGGGACATTCCTGCAAATATCAATCGTATAAACAGCAGCAGGTAAGTTATTTATATTTATAGACGCAGCAAATCCAACTATACTACCGGCTCCAGCAGTGACATACGGAATAACATTGGAGTCAATTCCAGGAGAACCCGCTATACGTTGAAAGCCAGCATTTGTTCCTTGAAAAACAATACTTTTTGCTGATGCACTACCCGCGGTGCCAGTCGGTCCGGTGCTCCCAGTCGACCCGGTGCTCCCAGTCGGCCCGGTGCTCCCAGTCGGTCCGGTGCTCCCAGAAGGTCCGGTGCTCCCAGAAGGCCCGGTGTTGCCAGTAGATCCAGTATTCCCGGTCGGTCCGGTAATGCCAGTCGGTCCGGTAATGCCAGTCGGTCCGGTGTTGCCAGTAGATCCAGTATTCCCGGTCGGTCCGGTAATGCCAGTCGGTCCGGTGCTCCCGGTCGGTCCGGTAATGCCAGAAGGTCCGGTGTTGCCAGTAGATCCAGTATTCCCGGTCGGTCCAGTAATGCCAGAAGGTCCGGTGTTGCCAGTAGATCCAGTATTCCCGGTCGGTCCGGTAATGCCGGAAGGTCCAGTGTTCCCGGTAGGCCCACTTTCTACTAATACGATATAATCTGGAGATACATTTGGAAATCCTTGAGGTGCATCCTTTTTTACAACATAGCCGCTGCTCGTATAAGTGACAACTTGTCCTTTTTTATAGGTGGGAGCGGCTGCTAGACTAAAGGCGGTAGTACTTTGAAAACCAGCTCCGGAAGGCCCGACAGAGCCAGAAGGTCCAGTACTGCCAGTGGGTCCAGTGATGCCAGTAGGTCCCGTGCTACCAGTAGGCCCAGTGTTTCCGTTAGAACCACTGTTACGTCTGCCGTCGCAACTAAAACAATTACGTGGGTACATGTACGCTCTCCTTTCTATATTTTGAAAATCTATTTTTAAAAATAGAACTACTATATATATATTATGAATTCTATATTTTTGTGTGGTCGATCGTATTGTATGTCTAGATTTCAAAAATGGGGGAGAATTCTAGCGATGAGTGACATGTTTGTGTCTCCTGCTTAAAAGAATTCCAGCCTTGTTAATTTTTCTTATTTTTCATCGCAAAATAGGAAGCGGATAGGAAACAAATAAAACCTGAAATCCAGCCAATAGAAGGAGAATAGGGAAGTATATGTTGTAATACCATTCCGCTAGAAGTAAAAAAGCTACCGAGTAGACCTAAGAAGATGGGGTATCGCAGTAATTTGAACATAAGTGATACAACCTCCTTTATGACATATATTGTATATTAGTCTTAATTTTCTGTATACGATGTTTTAGAAAAATAGTGGTACAATATATGAATGATACGAGAGAGGATGAGCATTAACATATGTACGTTACTGTAACAGAAGCAGCATATAAAAAGATTATGGATACGATTCCAAATGAAGCGAAATATATAAAGTTATTTTACGATAATGAAGGTTGCGGTTGTGTCATGAGCGGAATTATCGATTTAGTAGCTGTAGCAGAAAAAGATGAGCGCGATGTGGATATCGAATCTAGCACAATGAATTTTATTGCAGATCGCACAAAGCTTGTATTTATGGATGATAAATTAACAGTTGATTGGCATGAAGGTGGAGGAACTTTTCAGCTGAAGAGTCCGAGTCAATTTTATAATCCAAGTATGAAGTTACACGTTCGAGTGTAATAGAGGAAAGGTGGTTCCAAAATGTGTTTTGGAACCACCTTTTTTATTGTAGGAGTCGCTATTATTGTCGTTTTTTGTTGATAAGTTGATATATTTAAAAAATCGCCGATATAATTTCATGTACCACTATTCGGGTTCACTCCAGACAATAAGAAGATTTTTTCACATAATGAAATGTACATATGATTGAATTTTCTGTATAATCTTATTTGCGGAGGGGATACGCATGAGAAGATGGGGGATTGAGTTTTTAATTTTAACAGTCGTTATTATTTGGGGGATCAATTTTACGATTGCAAAATATGGACTTTTAGAATTTACAGCAATTGAGTTTACTGCACTTCGGATGATATCGGCGGCACCGCTTATGTTACTCCTTACATTTTTTATTGAAAAGTCGGTTTATATGGAGCGAAAGGATATACCTAGGTTAATCATCGTTAGCGTTGTAGGTATTATACTGTATCAAACATTGTTTATGGAAACTGTCAAATATACGTCCGCTACAAATGCCTCATTACTCATTTCTATTTCACCTATTTTTACAACTGTATTTGCTATTTTTTTGAAACAAGAAAAGTTTTCTTCTCGAAAGCTCATCGGTTCTATTATTGCCTTTGGTGGTGCCGCATTAGTTTTAGTAGCAGGGCATTCACTTACTAGTTCTTTTTACGGGAATGGAATTGGACTTATTACATCAATATGCTGGGGACTTTATCCTGTTTTAGCGGGTCCATTAATTAAAAAATATTCAGCACTACGTGTTACCGCATGGTCAGCATTAGTTGGCGCGATTCCACTTTTATTGTTAAGTGGACCACATGTATTTATAATGCCATTTCACATTACACACGGAATGACACTATTCGCTTTACTATATTCCATTTTCTTTGTAACAGTATTTGGTTTAGTAATGTGGTATGTTGGCATTCAAAAAATTGGCGCGTCACATACGATGGTATATATGTATATAACACCGCTTGTAGCTGTTTTATTTGCAGCTGTATGGGCAAATGAATATGTATCGTTTCAACAAATAATCGGTGGCATTATTATTTTCTTCGGTCTATGGTTTGTGAAATTGGAGAAAGTAAAAGCTCATTCTATTGGGGGGAACCTATATCAAAATAGGAAAACAGATCACCTATGATCTGCTTTCCTATTTTTTTATTTTTGGTAAGAAGACGAGAAATAAGATAGCAGTAATAAGAGGAATTAAGTTTAAAAATGGAATACGGAAGAGTGTGATAAGAATAATACCTGGAAGAAGAACACCGAGGACAGCGTAAAAAATACTGTGATTTTTCGTGTACCAATACAATGAAAGTCCAATAAGTGCAGGGATAATGAGGTGAATGAGAGCCATTAAAAAATAAATCATTAGACGCCCCCTTTATTTGTGTGCTTATTACATCATATCCGTATGTTCATAGATTGATATCATTTTTTTCATAAATGGACGAAAAATGTTTGGAAAAACGTCACAAATTATGAGAATATGATGTTTGAAATCTTGTATAATATTATTTCCTGAAAACATTAAAAACAACATAAACAAACTGTTTATGTTGTTTTTAATTTGAGTGAAATGAATTTTAAGTAGTATGAACTCGAAAGAACTGAGTTATACAGCTTTTGTTGGATAGATAAAAATTACTGAAGAGGAGAACAGCATGATTAGTATGTCATTAAGATCGTTTAAAATTCAATCGTATTATTTACTAGGTTTTCTTTTACTAGGCTGGATGTTAACACCGTTTTCAGCACACTTTTTAGGTGCTGGAATTGGACTTATCGTAAGTATGTATTGTGTTTGGCTTTTAGGGAGACGAATTGAGAAGCTTGGAGATAGTATCGTAAAGAAAACGAAAGCACCGACGCTCGGTATGTTTAATCGTTTTGCAGCTGCTATTTTGGGTGCTGTTATTATGTACGAAATTGAGCACCACATGGTTATGTGGGCATTTGCAGTAGGGATTCTGGGTGGCTATTTCTTAATCGTTGTGAATTTAGGCTACTATAGTATGAAAGACGAGGAAGAATTAACGAAGAGATAAAAAGATAAAAAGATAAAAGCCTCTTTTAGATGGAATAGAGGATCCGGCGAAGGATAGAAGCGGTCAGGGACTTTTTTAGGCCCATACGATGTGAAACCAGATAGATGTAGTGAGTAGGGATATAATTTATATGTTTGAACCATGATTTGTCTCTGTGGAAATGGGTTTATTCTGGGATAAGTGATTCAGTGATGGATAGTACGGTAGGAAGCAAAACTTTGCACAAAATACAGGTTTCTGCTTCCAATAAGTTAACATGAAATCACTTATTAGTATGATTCTTAGGTTCTTTAAAAAAGCTGGATATAATACAACAAATTATACCGGTAAATAGAATAATGTATTTTATCGTTTCACTTTGCTGAAATAAATTAACGTTAAGCATCACAAGTCCCCAAAACATTTGGATTGCTCCGTAACTGAATAAAATTTTTCCTGTACGAGAAAAATTTTTCATAGGCCTCCTCCTTTCCTGTATATGTAAATTTGATCATAAAAAACGAAAAGTGAATGATTATAAAACGAATTTTCTGTATTTTTTCCGAACTACATCATGGATGAAGAGAGAAGATATAGAAAGAAGCTTACGTAAAAACGTAAGCTTCTTTTTTATGTAAGTGTGTGTAACCGTTAAGCCGCATTGGGTTTTGTCGGTGAGTACGCGAAACTTTACGGTTACACGACACTTATTCATATGAGTAAAAGGGTTATTCCAACAGAAAGTTTGTACTTAAGCGATTGGACCGCCTAAGTTAATAATATTTTCAGAAACGCTGTCGAACTTTTTGAAGTTCTCTTTGAATTCGCTCGCAAGCTCGATTGCTTTTGCTTTATAAGCAGCTTTATCAGCCCAAGTTTGTTCAGGCATTAACACTTCGTCAGGTACACCTGGTACGTGAAGTGGAACTTCAAGACCGAAGATGTCATGTTTAGCTGTTTCTGTTTTCGCAAGTTCGCCGCTTAATGCTGCTTGAATCATTGCACGAGTGTAACCTAAGTTCATACGTTTACCAACGCCGTATTCGCCACCAGTCCAGCCAGTGTTTACTAAGAATACTTTCGCATCGTGTTTCTCGATTTTTTCACCAAGCATTTCAGCATAGCGAGATGCATCAAGTGGTAAGAATGGTGAACCGAAGCAAGTTGAGAATGTTGCTTGCGGTGATGTAACGCCGCGCTCTGTTCCTGCTAGTTTACTAGTATAACCACTTAAGAAATGATACATAGCTTGTTCTTTTGATAACTTGCTGATTGGAGGCAATACGCCAGATGCATCAGCAGTTAAGAAAATGATTGTATTTGGGTGTCCAGCAACACTTGGCAGTACGATATTGTCGATCGCATGCATAGGGTATGCAGCACGAGTATTTTCTGTTAAAGTAGTATCGTTGTAGTCTGCGATACGCGTTTGGTCATTAATGATAACGTTTTCTAAAACAGATCCAAATTTGATTGCATCGAAAATTTGTGGTTCTTTCTCGTGAGAAAGGTTTACACATTTTGCGTAGCAACCGCCTTCAATATTGAATACACCGTTATCAGACCAGCCATGCTCATCATCACCGATTAATTTACGGTTTGGATCAGCAGATAATGTTGTTTTACCTGTTCCAGATAAACCGAAGAATAGTGCTACGTCGCCTTCTTCACCTACGTTTGCAGAGCAATGCATAGAAAGAATATCTTGTTCAGGTAATAAGAAGTTCATAATAGAGAAGATTGATTTTTTCATTTCTCCAGCGTATTCTGTACCACCAATTAGTACGATACGTTTTTCGAATGAAACCATAATGAATGCTTCAGAGTTTGTACCGTCAACAGCTGGATCAGCTTTGAAATTCGGTGCAGAAACAATTGTGAACTCTGATTCATGAGTTGTTAATTCTTCTTCAGTTGGACGAATGAATAATTGATGTACAAATAAATTGTGCCATGCATATTCGTTAATAACTTGAATTGGTAGGCGGTAATTGCGGTCAGCGCCTGCAAATCCATTGAAGACGAATAACTCTTCTTTTTCTTTTAAGTATTCTAAAACTTTAGTATATAATTTATTAAAATGTTCTTCAGAAATCGGTTGATTCACTGCTCCCCAAGCAATTTTGTCAGCAACCGATGCTTCTTTCACAATAAATTTATCTTTAGGAGAACGTCCTGTATATTTTCCTGTTGAAGCAGAAACGGCACCAGTAGAAGTTAATTTCCCTTCATTTCGCATTAATACTTTTTCCACTAATTGCGGAACACTTAGTTGAATCTGTGCATTGCTTCCGTTCAATAATTCGTGTAAACCAATTTGGACATTCACAGTACTCATATTTATATACCATCCTTTTCATTTAATGAAATATTTCTCGTAATCCCCAACAAGAGTATAACACAATTATATAAATAATGTATACTATTTATTTCTTTTTGTTTGTGTGAATGCATTATTTCCTTATTAATATTTCATTCCAGGCGTATTGAGAAAAACTTTCAGGAAAATGTGAATATTAATTGACAAATGAATATCATTTCTTTAGTATAGGTTGGGACGGATACTCTCTTATCCCGAGCTGGCGGAGGGACAGGCCCGATGAAGCCCAGCAACCTCATTTGTAGTGGTAAATACAGGTGAATAGGTGCTAAAACCTGTGCGAGGCTACAGGTCTCGAACGATAAGAGCGAAGGGCAAAAAGCAGTATGCAAGTAGCAAATTAAACCTTTCCTCTATGTAAAGTAGGAAAGGTTTTTCTGTATGCTTGTGGGAGAATAAATGTATGTCGCAGTTTGTGGCAAATTAAGGATGAGTTCCGTACAATATATACAATTACTGTAGGGAGGTTTACCACATGACAAAAAAACGTCATCTGTTCACATCTGAGTCTGTAACTGAAGGACACCCAGATAAAATTTGTGACCAAATTTCTGATTCAATTTTAGATGCGATCTTATCAAAAGACGCAAATGCACGTGTAGCTTGTGAAACAACTGTAACAACTGGTTTAGTATTGGTAGCGGGGGAAATTACGACTTCTACTTACGTAGATATTCCAAAAATCGTTCGTGAAACAATTCAAGGCATTGGTTACACACGCGCAAAATACGGATTCGATGCAGAAACTTGTGCAGTTTTAACATCTATCGATGAGCAATCTGCTGACATCGCTATGGGTGTTGACCAAGCGCTAGAAGCACGCGAAGGTCAAATGACTGACGCTGAGATTGAGGCAATTGGTGCAGGAGACCAAGGTTTAATGTTTGGTTTCGCATGTAATGAGACACAAGAGTTAATGCCACTTCCAATCTCGCTTGCTCACAAATTAGCTCGCCGTTTAACTGAAGTACGTAAAGATGATACATTATCATACTTACGCCCGGATGGAAAAACGCAAGTTACAGTTGAGTATGATGAAAATGGTAAACCTGTACGTGTAGATACAATCGTAATTTCTACACAGCATCATCCAGATGTTACATGGGAAGAAATCGATCGCGATTTAAAAGAGCATGTAATTAAAGCTGTAGTTCCAGCAGAATTAATGGATGGAGAAACGAAATTCTTCATTAACCCAACTGGTCGCTTCGTAATTGGTGGACCACAAGGTGATGCTGGTTTAACAGGACGTAAAATCATCGTTGATACTTACGGTGGATACGCTCGCCACGGTGGCGGTGCATTCTCTGGTAAAGATGCAACGAAAGTTGACCGTTCAGCAGCATATGCAGCTCGTTATGTTGCGAAAAATATCGTAGCAGCTGGTCTTGCTGATAAAGCAGAAGTACAACTTGCATACGCAATCGGTGTAGCACAACCAGTATCAATTTCAGTTGATACATTCGGCACTGGTAAAGTATCTGAAGACGTACTAGTAGAACTAGTTCGTAACAACTTCGATCTTCGCCCAGCTGGTATTATTAAAATGCTAGACTTACGTCGCCCAATTTACAAACAAACAGCAGCTTATGGCCACTTCGGACGTACTGATGTAGATCTAACATGGGAACGTACAGACAAAGCTGCAGCTTTAAAAGAGCAAGCTGGTCTATAATATATGAAAAAAAGCTTTGCGCGGTGAGCGCAAAGCTTTTTTTATTTTGTTTTACTTACAATTTGAATGCATGAGCTACAATACACTTCGCCGTCTAGCTCAATATACTTTTTCATATTCGTCATGCCACTTGTCGGAAAGGGCATATGAATCCATGCTTTTTCATACGTTTGGATTTCTTTTTTACATGATTTGCAAAGGATTGGTTTCTTTTGGAACATATGTAATCAACCTTTCATTTGACGTGCTTTACCCGCGCAAAAGGCACTGCTTAGTAAAAATAGTGTTGCGAATATAATGCTTACTAATGTAGCGTATGGAATTGCGCCTTTTAGAGAAAAGCCAACAGTAATGGAAGCGACGAATAAGAGGATGAATGTTGTTGTTAGTTTTTTGTAAAGTTCCATAATATGTAGACCTCCTTATTTAGAGATAGAACGTTTAAATATAAAATCTACTATGTAGGCAAGTACGAGAGGAATTAATATGCTAGTCAAATAGTAACGAATACCACCATCAGGCATAAGCACATACAATTTTAAAAAGTTAATATCAAACCCGTAAGCGATACATTGAAAAAGGGATAATATAATTAGGAATGGTATAATGGGTACGTATCGTTTCATATTTTGAATCATATAAAGCTCCTTTATATGGATAAATATACTTATATTGTATCATATTGAATTCTTTGATTTATACATAATTTTACAAAGTTAAATGAAAGGAAAGATGAAAAATGAGTGTTAATGAACATAAAAAACAAGCGCCAAAAGAAGTGCGCTGCAAGATCGTGACGATTTCTGATACACGTACAGAAGAGACGGACAAGAGCGGACAACTATTACATGAATTATTAAAAGAAGCAGGGCATACAGTAACCTCTTATGAAATTGTAAAAGATGATAAAGAAAGTATTCAGCAAGCGGTGCTAGCTGGTTATCATAAGGAAGATGTTGATGTCGTGTTAACAAATGGCGGTACGGGCATTACGAAACGTGATGTGACGATTGAAGCAGTATCAGCGTTATTAGATAAAGAAATTGTTGGATTCGGTGAGTTGTTCCGCATGATTAGTTATTTAGAAGATATCGGAAGCAGCGCAATGTTAAGTAGAGCGATTGGCGGTACAATTGGGCGCAAAGTTGTCTTTTCCATGCCAGGGTCTAGCGGAGCAGTTCGCCTTGCGATGAATAAATTAATTTTACCGGAATTAGGTCATATTACATTTGAGCTGCATCGCCAATGAGTAAGTATGCTGGAATTGTATTGGCAGGAGGTATGTCGAGTAGATTCGGTGAGCCGAAAGCATTAGCGAGCTGGCAAGGTAGTACTTTTATAGAGCATATTGTGAAAGTGATGACGACTGCGTTGCAAGAAGTTGTAGTCATTAGTCACTCCGATATAAAAGAACGAGTAGAGGAACTTGTACAAGTTCCAGTTATAGAAGATATTCCGCATTATAAAGGAAATGGACCACTTGCTGGCATTGTATCAGGAATGGAATATATAGAAGCAGATTGGTATGCTATTATGCCTTGCGATGCGCCAAATGTTTCACAAGAATGGTTTACCATTTTACTAGAGCAAACGAGTAATGAATATGATGCAGTTGTCCCTATTATTAATGGAAGGAAACAACCGTTACTTGCAGCGTATCATAACCGTGTGAAAGAAAAGATTTATGCTTTGCTTCAGGAAGAAAAAAGAAGTATGGGTCAGCTTTTATTACAATGTAATGTGAAATATATTGCTGGTGAAGATGTACAAGCGAATGCAGATTGGTTTATAAATGTGAATACGAAAGAAGAGTATGTGCAGGCTCAAAAAGACCTTTCAAATGAATGAAAGGTTTTTTTGATATACAGAAATTGGGGAACAATTACTGTATAAAGGTATGTGAGTAAGTTGATTTTAAGGGGAATCTCTTAAAATCATCATACAGTAAAAATACTGTATAACCATATATTAATTTTTATGGGTTTTTATTACAAGTCTGTTTATTTATGTGTCTTTTTGTTATAATGAATATGAAAATAAATAGATATTTCACCTTGTGTATCATTTAGTAAACTAAAATTTATAACTGTGTAATAAACTCCCTTCG
The DNA here is from genome assembly GCF_007558965.1 of Bacillus sp. HY001. Classification (NCBI taxonomy): domain Bacteria; kingdom Bacillati; phylum Bacillota; class Bacilli; order Caryophanales; family Bacillaceae; genus Bacillus; species Bacillus sp. HY001. The sequence goes on from NZ_VLTE01000045.1 coordinate 30,226, forward strand.
TTTTTTGAAGGGAGTTTTTCTGTTTAGGCGAGTAATTCTGATGCGGTGTGCTGAAGGACTGTTTCATATTGGTCAAGTAAGCCACGAAAGATCTCATCCCAGCTTTTTGATTGGGCATAAGACGAAGCCGCTATGCCCATTTGCATAAGTTGCGTTTCATTTTGCAATAAAGAGTAAATGGATGATAGAAATGCGTCCTCATTTTTGGGCGGACAAAGAACTCCCGTTTTTCCATCCGTAATAATATTTTTTACTCCGCCACTATTTGCACCAATGACAGGTGTACCACATGCAAGTGATTCTAGAACGACATTTCCGAACGTTTCAGTAGCGGATGGAAATACCATGATGTTAGAACAAGCATATGCTTCAGCTAAATCCTTCCCTTGTAAATATCCAGTAAAAGTGATATTTGCACTCGGAACAGCTTCACGCAAATTTGTTGCTAGCGGACCGTCTCCTGCGATGAGCCAATGAATGTCGTTTCGAGTATGCGCTGTTTTCACGATAAGATGTTGCAACGTATCAATATCTTTTTCAGGAGCAATCCGTCCAACATAGGAAAGGACATACTTCGCTGTAATATTATATTTTTTTCGGAATAGGTCTGTATTGTAAGATGGATGAAAGAGTGTGCAATCTACACCACGTCCCCATATGGAGAGGGCCTGAAAACCTTTGTTTTTTAGTTGGTGTAACGTTTCAAAGGAAGGAACGAAATTTTTTTGCATATGACTATGAAACCATTTTAAATAGTTCCAAAGCATATTAGAGAGAAATTCGATTTTGTAATAGCGTAAATAAGCATCGAAATCAGTATGATAAGAACCGACAACTGGGATGTTTAATTTTTTTGCATAATACAATCCACAAAGTCCCATGTTGAAAGGTGTAGCAATGTGAAAAATGTCAGGTTTAAAGGAAAGAAGTTCCCGTTTAATACGCGGAGTAGGAAAAGAAAAGCGGCATTCTGGATATAATATTGTTAACGGGATACTTCTCATCTTGTTCACATTAGCTACGAAATCATCTTCAGCTGTATGCTGAGGGGCGAAAACAGAATAGGCGATCTTTTCTTTCTGAAAATAACGTGTTAATCGTTCTAATGTTTTCGCAACCCCGTTGACTTGTGGTGTAAAAGTATCGGTAAAAATGGCGACTCTCATCATATCACTCCTTTATGTGAAAAGTGGGATGAATTGATAAAAAGAGATGATGCCAGAGCAAGTGCCGAGGCACATACCGACAAATACATCAGACGGATAGTGAAGCCCTAAATAAATACGAGAAATACCGATGCATAATGCTAAAGGTAATAGAAAAACAAGTAAGTTTGGATTATAGCAAATAAATGGAATGAAGACAGAGAAAACGGCTGTTGTATGACCAGACGGGAAAGAGTGGTCTTTTAATGGATGGACTGGATATTTCGCATCCTGAATTGTTAAATAAGGGCGTTTTCGTGGATACCATCTTTTTAATATTTGTACAGGAATATGGCTAATTGCTAAAGAAATAGCAGTTGCGATTGCAGCTTGATGCAAAGTCCCTTTTGCAAAAATTAAAAAGAAAAGTGTGAGTGCGATTGAGAAAGTAGCACCACCGATATGAGTAATATTGCTGAAAAAAATATTTAATGTTTTTTGATCAAAGTATCGGTTAATTCCTTTGAAAATGTAACATTCTATTTTATACAGTCCACTGACCTTCATGAAAATTCTCCTCCCTCGTTTACATATATATGGAGATATTAGCTTTTATTTTAATAAGATTTTATTGAGGGAGTAATAATGTTTTGTAAAGAAAAAGTTAGTTTTTATATAAAAAGCTGCCACTTTAATGGCAGCTGGAAAAGTTACTTCTGTAATGATTTATAATACTGGCCTTTTTCAACATATTGTGTGCGAATGCGCTCCATGTCTTTACGGTCTTCCTCTGTTAACTCACGAACGACTTTAGCTGGGCGACCGAAAGCTAACGTGTTTGGTGGAATTTTCTTTCCTTGTGAAACGAGGCTTCCAGCGCCGATAAAGGCTCCTTCGCCAATTTCAGCACCATCTAATATAATAGATCCCATTCCAATTAAAGCATCTTTTTTAATATGACAGCTATGTAAAATAACTTGATGCCCAACTGTAACGTCATCTTCTAAAATAAGAGGATACTGTGGGCTTTGGTGAAGTGTACATTGGTCTTGTACATTTACTCGGTCTCCAATGATTGTTGGTGAAACATCACCACGTATGACGGTATTAAACCAAATACTTGATTCTTTGCCAATGGAAACGTCGCCTGTAATGGTAACATAATCAGCGATAAAAGCACTACTCGCAATTTTCGGATTTTTTTCTTTATAAGGGTATATCATGTAAAGCCTTCCTTTCCTAGAGACTAGTTTCAGTGTATCAAATTATAAGAAAGAGTGAAATGGAGGAGAGCCGTATGTGGAATTATGAAGCAGAGGAAGCGAAAGCTGTCGTTGTTATCGTGCACGGCGCAATGGAATATCACGGACGTTACGAAGCAGTTGCGGAAATGTGGAATCATAGCGGCTACCACGTCGTGATGGGGGACCTTCCGTCACATGGAACGACTTCAAGAAATAGAGGACATATTGATTCGTTTGATGAATACATAGAGGAAGTTAAATTATGGGTGAAAGAGGCAAGAAAGTATCGGTTACCTATTTTTATATTCGGTCATAGTATGGGCGGTCTTATTGTTATTCGTATGATGCAAGAAACGAAGAGAGAAGATGTAGAAGGCATTATTTTAAGTTCGCCATGTTTAGGCGTAGTAGCTGGACCTTCTGCACCGCTTCAAGTTGCTTCAAAAATATTAAATATTATCGCTCCAAAACTGCAATTTGCAACGAATCTTACAGTGGAAATGTCTACTCGTAATCATGAAGTTCGAGACGCGATGGAGAATGATTCATTGTTCTTGCGCAAAGTATCAGTACGTTGGTATAGTGAATTGATTAAGTCTATCGAAATTGCTCATAAGAAAATAGATGATTTTCCAGATGTTCCGCTCTTGCTAATGCAAGCTTGTGAGGATAAACTTGTAGATAAAATACGTGTCCGCACTTGGTTTGATAATGTTAAAATAAGTGATAAGGCTTTTAAAGAATGGCCGAATTGTTATCACGAGTTATTAAACGAGTATGAGCGTGATGAAATTTTGAATTATATTCAGTCATTTACTGAAATACGCATCAATAACATAATAGAAACAAATAAGTAAATTATTTGTACATTGAATAGAGGAGATGAAGGAAGAAGTGAACGTACCGAGTAATCCCATAACGCTCATGGCGAAAGTATACCGTGATGTGTTTCCGGTTGTACACCATGAGCTAGCGATGTGGAAAGAGCGTGCCTACCATATTCCGAATGATGAGCTTCATAGTCAGGCAATCGCAAGTATTGAGCATAAAACGTTTCATTGCGAAGGCGGAGGCATTTTAGCGCTATTAGCAGATGAACACCGAGAGGAATGTATTCGTTTTATCGTAGCGTATCAAACGATCAGCGACTATTTAGATAATTTATGTGATCGCAGTACATCACTTGATCCAAATGATTTTGCCGCACTGCATGAATCGATGTTAATGGCATTATCACCTGAAGTAGAAGGTGGCGGTAATTATTATCGTTATCGTGATGATCAAGATGATGGTGGTTATTTAGATGAACTTGTTGAAACATGCCAAGACGTTTTAAAGAAAACGAAGCACTATGACAAAATTGCTCCTGTTCTTCATGAACTGGCTTGTTATTATTGTGATTTGCAAATTCATAAACACGTGAAGTTAGAAGAAAGAGAACCACGCTTACAAAAATGGTTTGAAGCACATAAAGAAAACTTACCAGAGATGAGTTGGTTTGAATTTTCAGCATGTGCCGGTTCTACGCTTGGAATCTTTTGTCTTGTCGCATATGCATTTCATGATGAGTTACATGATGAAGATATTGCGAAAATTAGACAAGGGTATTTCCCTTACGTACAAGGACTTCACATTTTACTTGATTATTTCATCGATCAAGAAGAAGACCGTATGGGCGGGGATTTGAATTTCTGTAGTTATTATGAAAACGAGCAAGCTATATTAGATCGTATGAAACACTTTGTAGAAGAAGCAGAGAAGAGCATTGGTGATTTGCCTCATGCGAAATTTCATCGTCTCATAAGCCGAGGGTTACTTGGTATTTATTTATCAGATCAAAAAGTATCAGCACAAAAGAATATGCACAAAATGGCAAGGCGCATTGTAAAGTACGGAGGCCTCACTTCACGATTCTTCTATTGGAACGGGAAGATGTACCGAAAGAAAATGGCGCAGTGATGAAGAAAACCACTCTTGTAGAGTGGTTTTCTTGTTATAATATGGTAAAGGGGTGGTGGGAATGAAGCGTGTTTTTCGAAATCTATATGATCACATTGAAATTACACTTTTAATTTTATTATCAATTTCATTTGTGATGGGAATGTATATGATGTTAAATAGGCCAAGTGGTCCTACTATGATGGATTATGTGCCACAAGTGTTAATTGGTGCAATTATTATTATAGATATTGTTTTCTTAATGAGTAATAGAAAGAAACAAACGAATAGTAAATAAAAAGCATTTGTACACGAGAGTACAAATGCTTTTTATTATGATCGTATTTTTGAAAATACATATATAAGAAGTTCAATCGCGAAAATAACTAAAAAAGATAGTCCGAATAAAGGCATGACAGCGCCTAGTATAACCATCATGATAAAGAAAACGATTATGCTTTTCTTATCTCTTTGCTTTGGTGGTGCTGCTAATTTTCCTTTCGGCTTTCTTGCGAACCACATTTTTATTCCGTAATAAATGAGAAGTAATAAAGATAATGTCGTTAGTAAGCATAATATTTTATTTGGCCATCCGAATAAATGACCTTCGTGAAGCGGGATACCGTAAGTGAACCATTGTGCAAATAAGCCATAATCACGATAGTCTGTTTTGGAAATAAGTTCTCCGCTATATTGATCAAAATAAGCTGTTATTTCTTCATTTGGTGCCACATCCATACCTGTAATACCAGAACCGCTCGATTTCGAAATAGTGAATACACCTTTCGGATCAGCTGGTAGTGAGATAACATATGGCTTCTTTATTTCAATTCCTTTTTGTAATTCATCGACAGAAATTGCTTTCGGTTCATTTGAATTCGATTCAGGAGGAGCTTCTTTTCTTGTTGCCCATGGCAATTCTTTTACCTTTGATTCAGGCGGTGCCATATATAATTTCGGGTACCCAATTGATTCATTCGACGATGCGATTTTATAAATTTGGTTCCCCATAAATCCTGACCATGGCAATCCAGATGCGACTAGCAGAAAGAGAGGAATTGTAAATATAATACCGATAATAGAATGACGTCTTTTTGCTTTTTCTCGCTTATTGGATGATGGTGTGTTTTTGAATTGGCGTATACTCATGTACAATCCGGTTACGATTAAAAAGATTGTCCAGCATGCCGCAAGTTCTACAGTATAGTTGACGACAGTGCCACCAACTAAAAGAGAACTATGTAATTCCCTCAATATATTGGCAAACGTTTCACTTGCATTTTGATCTCCAACAATTTGATTATTGCTATCTAAATACACAAATTTTTGTTGCCCCGTATATTCATTTGCAATCGTAAGTCTCGTATTATAATCCCCATTAAACTCACTAATTTTCGCCACACTATAATGTGGATATTTTTTCTCTGTTAAGGAAATAGAATCAGACATTGAAATAGATTCTGCTTGGGCGCTCTTTCCAAAATATAAATCTTTATAGATGAAATCTTCAACCTCTTCCCGAAATAAATACCCAATCCCGCTCAGTGACAACGTAATAAGAAGCGGCGTAATAAAAAGCCCAGCATAAAAATGCCAACGCCAAAAAATGTAATGAAGCGAACGATTTACTTTCATACTTTCAGTTCCCCTAACCTTCCCTATATGAATAGATTCCTCATTTTAATATAGCGAGATTAAGTGTGGATATTTTGAAGGAATTGTGAAAAATGTTAAAAGTTTTAGGAGTTTTCATCGGTGAGACATACAATATGTAATACAAAGCTTAGTTGAGTGAATCAACTCTTCATTTCCTTTTTGTAGTCTGATTTGAAGTGCCTTTTGAAAATAAGATAAGGCAGTATGGAAGTGACCTTCATCTAATTTACTTTTTCCGTAATGTTGGTAGAAGAAGTCTTCATAGGCGGGTAAGTCTGGTAGTGTTTGTAGAAGTTCCGTAAAGAGTGCATTTGCAGCAGGAAATTTTCTTTCCCAATGATATGTATGTGCAAGACGAAGTTTGTTAATAAAAATCCCTTTAATGTTGTCCGTTTGTGTGTAATATTCAATTGCCGCCTGTAAGTAATATTTACTTTCAGGAAGATTGCCAGCGATTCGTTCATAAACGCCAATTAATCCGCAGCTCTTTCCATATAATGAACCTTCATGTAAATGTTCTTTCAAAAATGCAATCCCTTGTTTCATTTCAGCAAGGGATATAGGTTTTTCTCTAAGGGTTTCGTCAAATGTGTAGCCCATTTCAAAAGGTATGTTCATTTGGACCTCCTTATATTTTCTACATACATCCTAACAACCGCCTCAGCAAGACATTGAGCAGAATCAACAAAATCCTCATTCGCCACAGCATTCAAATCAGTACATGCGATAATAGCGGTATCTACTTCATCTTTTAACTGTGAAACGAGCGCATTCCATAATTCTCGAGCTGCTTCAACTTCTCCAGATTTAATATAGGTAATAATTTGATTAATTGTTGTCTGCCATTTTTCATAATGAATGTACTTTATATTACGTTTTGCAATCCCGTCTTGATAAATACCAGCTTGAATTGTCGCTTCTGTTGCGAGAAGAGCGATTCTTTTTGTATTTTTAGGAATTGCTTGTAACGTCTCATCGACGATATTTAAAATCGGAATGGACAGAGAATGCTGTAATTCCTCAAAATAAAGATGCGCCGTATTGCACGGCATAGCGATAAATTCTACACCAGTACTTTCAAGTTTTTGTGCCCCTTCAATAATTGCTTTTTTCATCGCCTCGTGATCAATAGGCCGATCCATATAAAACGGTGTTGGGCACGAATAAATCATCATATGAGGAAAGTCCATATCATGCTTTGCTCCGTATATTGTTTGACACTGTGCTACAACTGTATCGACGAATGGTCCAGTTGATTTTGGCCCCATTCCTGCTAGTATTCCAATCATTGTTTCGTCTCCTTTAATATGTAATTAAAAACGTTTTTTGCGAACGATAAAAAGAAATAAAGTAAGTAATAAAAATGAATATACGATAGCCCAAGCTGTGAGCCATAGCGTGTGAGTCAGTATATTATATTTGTATTGACCAAGCATTAGAAAGCTTTCGACAGGTGGTAAAAACCATAGTAACTCCTTTTTAAACCGGATTGAGGCGATCGTTATAAGTAATATGAATGTAAGGCTAAGCCAAGCGGTGCTTGCTTTTGGAATCATATTTCTAGTAAATAAAGTTGCGATTGAAATTCCAAGTATAGAGAAAGACATATGAGCGAGAAATCCGACTAAAAATAAAGAAACTGTCATTTCTTCATTAAACATTTGCAAAATAATTGGATAGATTACAGATATAAAAGATAACACAGTACAAATGAGAAGAGCCGTAATATATTTACCAACATATAGTGCGGAAATATTATTTGTATGTGAAATGGTGATTTGTTCTTGTACAGGATCTTCCGTATGGAAAATCGTAACCGTAATCCAGGCGGATACTAAGTAAAGTGCGAGTGCTGTTTCTAAGTATGTCGGTACAATAGGAGTCGGTTTATATGTATATACAAAAAGTAAGCTCACAAAGTACATCGCAATAGGAGGTACGTACTTATATGATTTTGTATAGTCGAGAAAATGGTAACGAATAAGAGCAAACATAAGAAACCTTCTTTCGATTTAAAAGTTAGGTTGTAGCAGTGTGATAGATGCCTTTTTATGTAATAAAAACTGAAGCATTTCGTTTGTATATTCTTTTTTTATTTGTAATTGAATAAGGTTTTGATTTGAATTGTGTGTAACGTGTATAAATCCTAATTGTTTCCGTAGTTCTATCGCTGAAAATGTTTCATGAACGATTGCTTCAATATAGACTTGTTCTGCTGATTTTTGCACAGAGATATCTTCCGTGATTGTATGATTTGCTAACGTCACAATTCTATCGGCGAAGTTTTCTAGTAGTTGCTTTTCGTGACATGTGAAGAGTATAGATATTCCTTGTTGTTTTAATGAGAGTAAAATATGTTCTAGTTCTTGCTGAGAGTTAGGATCGAGCCCAGAAAGCGGTTCATCTAAAATTAATAAATGGACGTCCGTAAGCAATGCTTGCATAATGCCTGTTTTTTGTTTCATACCTTTTGAAAAGTTTCGTACAACGGAATGCCTTGCATGATGTAAATGAAAAGATTCAAGAAGCATCGGAATTTTATCTTTTAAATATTTTGTTGATAAACCGTGAATGTGGCCGAGATGATATAGATAAGCCTCTAATGTAAAACGAATCCCTTCAGGAAAATGTTCAGGTACATAACCGATTTGTATATGTTCTTTTCTTTGAAGTGTCCCTGTTGTAGGTGAAATAAATCCTGCAATTATTTTGAGTAGAGTACTTTTTCCAGTGCCGTTCCCGCCAATAATAGCGAGTGCCTCTCCTTCTGGAATGGATAAATCAATGTTGTCTAGTATAAGTGATTTGCCATACTTCTTTTGAATTCCCCTTAGTTCTACTAGCAAAGTTCTATCCTTCTTTCTTCAAATATTGTATACATCCATTATATAGGAGAATAAGAAAAAGACGTGCAATGAGTGCACGTCTTTTTTTGTTATGATTTGTCGATAAGTCGATATAGTGTGTCGAATCGTCGATATATCGAAAAAATCGTTGATATATCCGAAGTTACGATAGATATAATTGAAAAATCGTCGATATATTATCGTTTCTCAATCGCCACAATAAATGGCGGGTTATTTTGTTGGTTAATGAAGCCGTACCTTAGTACGTGAGCTTGTTTTTGATCGAGTTCTTCTGCAAATTTGAGAACAGCGTCGCGTTCTACTTGTCCTTCTGGGTGTCCGTGATAAATAACAAGGACGATGATACCTTCAGGTGCCATTACTTCTAGTAATTGTTCAATTGCCGAAATTGTTGAGTTCGGTTTTGTGACGATATGTTTGTCACCGCCAGGTAGGTAACCTAAGTTGAAGATAGCGCCTGTTACTTTTCCTTTTGCGTCTTCTGGTAGTACGGATAGAAGCATATCGTGACTGTCATGAACTAAAACAGTACGTTCAAAAAGCTCTTTTTCTTTTAAACGGATAGTTGAGCTTTCAATTGCGTCTTTTTGAATATCAAATCCAAATACTTTTCCGTTATCTCCAACGATTTCAGCTAGGAAGCAAGTGTCATGTCCATTTCCCAGTGTTGCATCTACAGCGTAATCGCCTTCTTTTACTGCCGTTTGCAGCAGTGTGCGAGCAAACGGTAATACACGTTCTAATTTCATTGTTGTTTCTCCTCATTTGCATATTTTCCTTGCCAGCTTCCGCGGCGTACAAATTCTGCATCGATGGAATTTAATACTTCCCATTTATTTAAGCTCCACATTGGACCAATCATTAAATCAGGTGGACCGTCACCTGTGATGCGGTGCACAATTACGTCTTCTGGAATGATTTCAAGTTGGTCAACAACGAGACTTACGTAATCTTCAAGAGATAGGAATTCTAATTGTCCTTTTTCATATTGCTTCACCATTGGCGTTCCTTTTAATAAATGAAGTAAATGAATTTTAATTCCTTGTACGTCAAGCTTCGCTACTTCACGAGCTGTTTCCATCATCATGTTGTAATCTTCAAGTGGAAGACCGTTAATAATATGAGAGCAAACTCTAATGCCGTGCTTGCGTAATTTATTCACGCCTTCCACATAAGACGGATAATCATGCGCACGATTAATAAGATTTGCAGTGCGCTCATGAACAGTTTGTAGTCCAAGTTCAACCCAAAGATATGTGCGTTTATTTAAGTCCGCTAAATATTCAACGACATCATCTGGCAAACAATCTGGACGAGTTGCGATAGAAAGACCGACAACGTCTTTTTCTGCTAGAAGCGGTTCGAATTTTTCTTTTAACACTTCAAGTGGTGCATGTGTATTTGTGTACGCTTGGAAATAAGCGATACATTTGCCATCTTTCCACTTCGAGCGCATTTTTTCTTTCATTTCATGATATTGCGTTATAACATCATCGCGGCGATCGCCAGCGAAGTCACCAGATCCGGCAGCACTGCAAAATGTACAACCGCCATAAGCAACTGTACCGTCACGGTTCGGGCAATCGAAGCCAGCATCTAATGAAACTTTAAAGATTTTTTCACCAAATTCATTTCGTAAATGGTAATTCCATGTATGATAACGTTTATTGTCGTTTGTATATGGAAAAGGGTTTTGAACCTTCATTACTTTCCCTCCTAAGCCGAGTCAAAATGAAACAAAATCCATTATAACATACTCATAAGGTAGAGATGGAAGGGACACACTAAAGGGGAATTGAAGCAAGGAGGGACAATTATGGCAGAGCGTCAATCACTTGAATCGTATATTACACAAGCGGAGCAAGCTGTGGAATATGCGAAAGAACAATTAGATCTTGGTATGAGACAAGAGCATTACAATACGTTGGAGTATGGAGATGCGCAGTTACAATTAGAACAAGCATATAACGATTTACAAACGATGCAACAACATGCGAATGATGAGCAACGTGAGCAATTAAATAGAGCACGCATGGCAATTCGCCAACTGCAACATCAAATGATTATTACACCGCACTAATAAGGAGTGAATGTAATGGCGAAACGTTCAGATCAAAATAATCCAGAGCAAAAAACGCAAAATGGACATAACGCTGAGTTTTCAAATGAGCTTGATCCGGTTGTGCAAGTGAAACAGCGTAATAGTAAAAAAGGACAACCGCAAAAATCAAAGCAATCAGAGTAAACCAGGTCGCAATATGACCTGGTTTTATTTTGTATCGCAAAAGTTCGATTAAAGCTTTATTTTACTATATGACAATAATGTAAGATTTCTGTAAGGTTTGCCGATAGTTGCAAGCTCATATTTCCAGTAGAGTAAGGGAGGATTAAATTTTGGACAAGGAGTTGCTTTATGGGGAACAATATAACAAACAAACGAATTGATGAGTTAGATTACATTCGTGGCTTCGCATTACTGGGGATTATTTTAGTAAATATTCTTGCACTACTGAATATTAAAGTGCCAGATCCTAATACAGTAGATGCTAGCTATCAAAGGTTTCTATACTTATTTGTAGAAGGTCGTTTCTTCTCGATTTTCTCATTCTTATTTGGAGTAGGATTCTATATCTTTATTACAAGAGCAATTGCAAAAGGGAAGAATGGATACGTTCTATTTCTACGCCGCGTAGTTGCACTATTTATTTTTGGTTTAATTCATCAAATGTTTCAGCCTGGGGAAGCATTAGCGTTATACGCAATTTGTGGATTAGTCGTTTTACCGTTTTATAAAGCGAAAAAAGAAGTGAATTTAGTAATTGGTCTTATCCTTACAATAGCTTTTAGTATTATGGCTTTTAAGGAACTATTACCATTAGGATTAATTTTATTAGGCCTTGCTGCAGGACAGTATAAACTATTTGAAAACCTTTCAGCGAAAATTAAACAAGTCGCTATTTTTACAGGCATTATGTTTGTTTTAAGTGTTGCAGCGTTATGGTATCAATATGGACACGTTCCTGCTGATCCATTTATAAATATGATAATCATGAATGAAGATGGAACGATAGATGCTGCAGGTCAATTTTTAAAGATTGGTGTTACAGTTGGACCAATTATTTCAGCATTTTATGTCGGAGCATTAATTTTATTACTTCAGCTAAAACTAGTTCAAACATTGTTAGCACCACTGAAATACTACGGGCGTATGGCTTTAACAAATTATATTGGACAAACTGCAATGATCTTAATTGCAGGTAGTGTATTTAACTTTGCAGGAAACTTAACATACATGCAGACGTTATATGTTTGTATCGTAATTTATGCAATTCAAATTGTTTTTAGTGTAATTTGGATGAAAATCTTTAAAATGGGTCCGCTAGAATGGATTTGGCGTGTTATTACGTATTGGACGGTAACACCTTTAAAGAAATAAAGAGAGAAGTGGGCTGTTCCTTTTGTGGAACAGTCTATTTTTATTGTCATCTTTTGTCGATAAGTCGATATATTTTGAAAATCGCTGATAAAAGTGGAAGAATCGCCGATATATTTTGGGAATCGCTGATAAAAGTGGAAGAATCGCCGATATATTTGAAAAATCGCTGATAAAATTTCATTTACCGATGAAGTTGATCAAAAAGAAAAAACGAACCTTACACGCCCACCTTTTTTATATTACAAAAGTGTAAGGTAAATGTAATGTTAACAAATAGCAGTTCACCCCCAAAAAGCGCAAAATAGGTAATGGAAAAACAAGCGTAGGAGGATATATATGACGAAACCAGTTGTAGACGTGAAAAACGTTCAAAAAGTGTATGGTAAAAAAGGTGAAAACCAATCACATGCGTTAAAAGGTGTTTCATTTTCAATTCAAGAGGGTGAGTTTGTTGGAATTATGGGACCATCTGGTTCTGGTAAAACGACATTATTAAATGTAATTTCAACGCTTGATAAAGCAACGGGCGGCGTTGTTGAAATTGCGGGTACGGATATTACGAAAATGAAACAAGGTGAGCTTTCTGATTTCCGTTCACAAAAATTAGGATTCATCTTCCAAGACTTTAACTTATTAGAGAACTTATCTATTTATGAGAACATTGCACTTCCACTTTCTCTTCAAGGTGTTCCATCACGAAATATTGGACCGAAAGTAGAAAAAGTAGCGGATATGTTAGGGATTACAGAAATTCTTCAAAAATATCCATCTGAAGTATCTGGTGGACAGAAGCAACGTTCAGCAGCAGCGCGCGCACTTGTGCATGAGCCAGCAATTATTTTAGGGGACGAGCCAACAGGAGCTCTTGATTCTAAAAATGCAACGAGTTTACTTAATGCGATGACAAACTTAAATAAAGATCAAGGCGTATCGATTATGATGGTTACGCATGATCCGTACAGTGCAAGTTACTGTCAACGTATTTTATTCATTCAAGATGGTGAGTTATATAAAGAAATTCATCGCGGTGGTACGCGTGAAGAGTTCTACAAAGAAATTTTAGATGTACTTGCAGATTTAGGTACACAAAAAGCGTAAGAAAGGAGGTTTTAGTATGTTATTTAAACTTTCCATGTCGGGGCTGAAAAGTAAGTTAAAAGATTATATCGTCTTACTGGTTGGTCTTGTCATGTCTATCTCAATTTTTTATATGTTCCAAACGTTAGCGCTGAATAAAGCGTTTATCGAATCTAATTCAGTTATTCAATCAATTGGATTCGTATTCCAAGCAGGTTCATTTTTACTAGCCATTATAACGTTCTTCTATATTTTATATGCGAACTCTTTCTTATTATCTCTTCGTCAAAAAGAGTTTGGCATGTATATGATGTTAGGAGCAAAAAAACATAAAGTTACATTGCTTATGTTTATTGAAACGATTGTATTAGGTGCTGCGTCTCTTGCGATTGGTATTACAGTTGGTGTAGGGCTTGCAGAAGGTATCGGACAGTTATTAATGAAACAGCTTGAATTTGCTGGTGAAGGGTATAAAGCATTTTATCTACCATCTATGACTGTTACTTGCATCTTCTTCTTTGCACTATTTGTATTATCAGCAATTATGAACAGTATTAAGTTATCACGTATTTCTGTATTGCAACTCGTACATGCAGATGCACAAACAGAGCGTGTTGCAGTAAAAGGAAAAATGACAGGTGTCGTTGCAATCCTTGCTGTTATTTTATTAGGAATTGGCTATGCATCGATGATTTACATGGAAAAACTAAGAGAAATAGGAATCCTTATTGCATTAGTTACAACAACAGCTGGTACTTACATGCTATTTGGTTCACTTCTCCCGGTTATTATTAAAAAGTTAAAGAGTAATAAAAAACGTAGTGAAAAAGGACTTAATGCTTTTACATTTGCACAATTAAACTTCCGTATTAATAGCTTAACGAAAGTACTTGCAACAGTGGCAATGTTAGTTGCGCTTGGAGCTGGCGCAATTTCAGGTGGTATGGCGTTTAAAAATAACGTTATAAAAATGGTTGATGGTTTAGTAATATATGATTCAGTTGTTCACAATCCAACAGCTGAGGAAAAGAAAATTTTAGATGGTATTACATTTAAAGAGAAAAATGAATATCGTTACAAAGTTGATAATAAATACGTTTATTATGTAAAAGAAGATTTAGAGAAAAATCCTCCTTTCATACAAGATACAAAACAGATGGAAAGTATGAAGGATTTAGGAAAAACAAAGAAAGTTTCAGAGGAACTACCGGTAGGTGCGGTTTCTAGAGAAATGAATGAAAAAGATGCGAACGCTAAAGAACTTCCAGAAGAATGGGACGAAGCTTTCAGAACAATTCAGCCATTTTATCTATATCAAGATCAGGCAATTAAAATTGTAGATCAGAAAATGTACGATACTGTAAATGGTAAAGAAGGAATCGTAGTTACTGGAAAAACAGATGATTTTGTAGCATACACAAAAGAATGGAAAAAACTTGACGAGTTGCAGCTAGTTAAATATAAAAATGTAAAAGCTGAACAGATGAATAGTAAATATCAATCTTACGATATGTTTTATGGGGTTGCGAGTGGAACAGTATTTATGGGATTCTTCCTTGGAATTGCGTTCTTAGCAATGATGGCAAGCTGTTTAATGTTTAAAATTCTTTCTGGTGCATCAAAAGATATTACGCGTTATCAAATGCTTCGTAAAATCGGTGTGCGCCGTGAGTTATTAACGAAATCAATTTATAAAGAGTTATTCTTAGTATTCTTATTCCCAGCAATTGTGGGTATCGCTCACGTATTAGTTGGTATGAATATTTTCGGATTTATTTTAATAGATCCTTACTTCCGTATTTGGTTACCAATCGTAATTTTCGTAGTTATTTATGCGATTTATTACTTCATTACAGTTCAATTGTATAAAGGAATTGTTCTTCCGAAAGAAGATTAATAGGTAAAAGGCCGAGTGAAAGTACTCGGCTTTTTGTATTTTCAGAAAAAACACTTTAATGTTACTGAAATATATAATATAATGTAGATAAGTAACATAATATGTGAGTATCAGCAACCGAAAAACGAAAGGAGGAATCCGATCTGTAGAAAGAAGCTGAACTTGTATCCCCTATTTTTCTACCCACACCGTATTTGTACAATCACAAATTTCCAAATGAAAAATTGTCAGACCTAAGTCGTATATTGTGAAAATAATGGATAATACATGGAAATCTCATAGCGTGATAAGGTAAAATGAACAGGATAATGAGAAAATTACCGTTCATAAGATGAGGAGATACATGTATGGAAGTTGTAGAGGCATTAAAAGATATAAGCCAAATTGAGGCTATGAAAAAGTATTTAAAAGAGCACTCGCAGCGAGATTATCTTTTATTTGTTATTGGAATTAACACGGGATTAAAGATTACTGAACTACTTAGCATGAAATTTGAAGAGGTATTAAATGAAGATAGAACTGTTAAAGAGTTCTACTCTCTTCCTGTGAAAGATGAAAAATTCAAACAAGATATTTATTTAAATACAAAAGTAAAAGAAGCACTTTTAGAGTATGTACAATCTATTGATGCTCAAAGAGAAAACTACGTATTTCAATCTAATAAAACGACCAATTCAATCTCACGCCAACAAGCGTATCGCGTTATTCATAGCGCAGCTGAAGCGGTTGGAATTGTTGGGAAGATTGGAACGAATTCAATGCGAAAAACATTTGGATATCACGCGTACAAAAGAGGAATAGCGATTGCGCTATTGCAAAAGCATTTTCATCACGCAACTCCATCAGAAACACTCAAGTACTTAGGAATCTCAAAAGATGAAAAGTTTAAGACAGAGATTGATGTAGATTTGTAAAAGCCGTAACTAAAAAATTTAGGAGGCGGAAAATATGAATATTAGAGAAAGTGAACTTCCGGGTATTGGTTGTAAGTTTGAAGTAATTACAAAAGGTAATGAAAAAATGGTTATCGTGATTCATGATGATGGCCGGAGAGAAATGTATCATTTTGATGCGGATCATGATGAGAGTATTTCAAGCATTTCTCTTCGTGATTCTGAAGCGAGACAAATTGCAGCTATATTAGGCGGAATGGTATATAGACCGCAAGCGTTAGACACAATTGAGATGGCTTTTGAAGGATTATCAATTGAATGGTTTAAGGTGGAGAATAAGGCACCGGTAGTACAGCAAACAATTGGTAGCTTACATGTCAGAAAAACATATAACGTAACGATTATTGCTATTTTGAAAAAGAATATGAAGAAATTCTTTAATCCAGGTCCAGACTCTATTATTGAAGCTGGCGATATGCTCGTGTTGTCGGGCGCGAGACATGAAGTGAAAAGAATTATTAATGAATTGCTTTCAGCAGGAGGTGATTCTTAATCGATGGATACTTTAATCTTTGAAGTTGGAACTGCGTTAGTATTAGTAGCTTTTGCAGCTATCCTCGCTGCGAAGTTAAAGTTCTCGATTATTCCGTTTCTCATTATACTCGGTATGTTAGTGGGGCCTCATGCCCCAGATTTAGGACTTATCGATTTAAGGTTTATTGAAAGCGGAGAAGTTATTTCCTTCCTCGGCCGTGTTGGCGTCATATTCCTCCTATTCTATTTAGGCTTAGAATTCTCAATAAAAAAATTAATTAAATCAGGAAAGTCGATTGCTTTCGGGGGGACTGTCCACATATCGCTTAATTTCATATTAGGCTTGCTTTATGGATATGTGATGGGCTTCCCCTTATTAGAAACATTAATTATTGCTGGAATCATTACAATTTCATCGAGTGCAATTGTTGCAAAAGTAATTGTTGATTTAAGAAGATCTGGTAATAAAGAGACTGAATTAATATTAGGGATCATTATGTTTGATGATATTTTTTTAGCTGTATATTTATCAGTCGTTTCAGGGTTAGTACTTGGGGGCGCAACATCATTTGTAGGTGCTCTTACATCGGTATTAATCGCAGTAGGATATATGCTACTATTCTTTGTAGTCGCTAGAAAAGCTACGCCGTTTCTAAATAAAATATTAGATATTTCGTCAAATGAAATTTTTATTATCGTAATATTCGCTATTTTATTCTTTGTAGCAGGATTTTCAGAAACGATTCATGTTGCTGAGGCGATTGGAGCATTATTGTTAGGACTCGTCTTTTCTGAAACAGAGCATAGCGATCGGATTGAGCATCTCGTCGTCCCGTTTCGTGATTTCTTTGGAGCTATATTCTTTTTCAGCTTCGGTTTAAGTATAGATCCGTTTTCACTTGGAGGAGCAGTGTGGTTGGCGTTAGGAGCAGTTTTTATTACACTTATCGGGAATTTTACAGCTGGAATGATTGCGGGACGTAAAGCCGGGTTATCGCATAAGGCTTCTACGAATATCGGTTTAACACTCGTATCACGCGGAGAGTTCTCCATTATTGTAGCCAATATCGGCATTGCGGGTGGCTTAATGGCAGCGATTAAACCGTTCTCTGCACTGTACGTTTTAATATTAGCATCGTTAGGTCCGTTATTAACGAAAGAGTCTGGGAGAATATACTCTCTATTAGATAAGATATTTAAATGGAGTGCGAAAGAACGTGCGAAACGAGAAAAAGAAGTTGGATAGTTATAAAAAGGGGAGACTGTATGAACTTCATGCAGTCTCCCCTTTTTATATATTGTTACTGCTGTCGTTTTTTTCGGTAAGTCGATATATTTTTAAGTGGTAATTAATATAATTTCATTTACCGATGTGCTGTTATCTGAATTTCATCAACTATTAATCAGTTGCCTTCCTATTTAAAAACGACTACAATTTTACTGTTATAGATGAACGAAAAAATAGAATAGGAGGGGAGACTATGCCAAGGAAAGTATGGCTATTAGTAGCTGGGATGATTATTAATGTCACGGGTGCTTCTTTTTTATGGCCTTTTAATACAATTTATTTGCATGATCACCTAGGGAAATCTTTATCTGTGGCCGGAATGGTATTAATGATCAACTCGCTTACTGGTGTAATCGGAAACTTGCTCGGCGGTGTTTTATTTGATAAATGGGGCGGTTATAAATCAACTTTAGTAGGGATTGTTATTACACTCGTATCGATTTTAGGTCTTGTGTTCTTCCACGGTTGGCCGTTATATGTTGTGTGGCTAGCCTTAATCGGTTTTGGTTCTGGAATGGTCTTCCCATCGATGTATGCGATGGTTGGTACGGTTTGGCCAGAGGGCGGAAGACGAGCATTTAATGCGATGTATGTTGGACAAAACGTTGGTATTGCGATCGGAACAGCATGTGGTGGATTAGTTGCATCGTATCGTTTTGATTATATTTTCTTAGCGAACTTTATTTTATACTTTGTTTTCTTCTTAATTGCTTTTATCGGATTCCGTGGTATGGAAGACAAAAAAGAGCCGGGCGTACAAAAAGAAGTCGAAACGAAAAAAGGCTGGTCGCTTACACCTGGATTCAAAGCACTTCTTATCGTATGTGTAGCATATGCTTTATGCTGGGTTACATATGTACAGTGGCAAGGAGCGATTGCGACTCATATGCGGGAATTAAATATTAGCCTTCGTCATTATAGTTTATTATGGACGATAAACGGAGCGATGATCGTTTGTGCGCAGCCACTTGTTAGTATGTTAATTCGCTGGATGAAGCGTTCTTTAAAACAACAAATTATGATTGGGATCGTCATTTTTGCGGCGTCATTCATTGTGTTAAGTCAGGCGCAGCAATTTACGATGTTCCTCGTTGCGATGGTAACATTAACGATTGGTGAGTTATTTGTATGGCCAGCAGTTCCGACCATTGCAAATATACTTGCACCAAAAGATAAACTTGGGTTTTATCAGGGCGTTGTAAATAGCGCGGCGACTGTAGGGAAAATGTTCGGACCAGTCGTTGGCGGAGCGATTGTTGATTTATACAATATGGAAGTATTGTTTATAGCAATCATGGTAATGCTTGTAGTAGCGCTTATAGCAACGAGCATGTATGATAAACGAGTAAAAGTAGAAGAAACAGTTGAAGAAAAAATTGCAGTTTAGTTTGACGGAACATGTAACATGTTTTAGAATATATTTAAATAAAACAACCTTTAGAACAAGGGAGATAGCTCGGCTGTCCTAAGACGAATTCGTTAGTGATTAACAGTAACGATTAACCGAGAAGCCTTCGCTTTAAGTAAGCTCTTTAGAGATACGAAGTGGTGGGTAGTTCACATTAACTCATATTTGTAATAACAGTGAGAAGGAGTAGTAGTAATAGAAGCTGGTTTAGAGAGTTGACGGTCGGTGCAAGTCAATCCACGTTTCGTTATGAACTCGCCTTTGAGTTGCAGTTGTGAAACTATTAGTAGCAATTGCCGTTAATCCACGTTACGGATCTAAGCGAATGTATATTTGTACATTAATTTAGGGTGGTACCGCGGGAATCTATAACCTCTCGTCCCTTTCTAGGGATGAGAGGTTTTTTGTATTTTGGGCGGTGAAAATAAATAGAATTTCAAGGAGGGTATCTCATGAGCTTTAATCATCAAGATATTGAGAAGAAGTGGCAAGGGTACTGGGAAGAGAATAAAACATTCCGTACGCCAGATGAGACAGAAAAACCAAAATTTTATGCACTAGATATGTTCCCATATCCATCAGGTGCAGGCCTACACGTAGGACATCCAGAAGGTTATACAGCGACAGATATTTTATCTCGTATGAAGCGTATGCAAGGATATAACGTTCTTCATCCAATGGGATGGGATGCATTCGGTCTTCCAGCAGAGCAATATGCACTTGATACTGGAAACAGCCCGGCAGAATTTACAGAGATTAATATTAATACGTTCCGTAATCAAATTAAAGCATTAGGCTTCTCTTATGATTGGGATCGTGAAGTAAATACAACAGATCCAAACTACTATAAGTGGACACAATGGATCTTCCTAAAACTATTTGAAAAAGGCTTAGCTTACGTTGATGAAGTACCTGTAAACTGGTGCCCAGCACTTGGTACAGTACTTGCAAACGAAGAAATCATTGACGGTAAGAGTGAGCGCGGCGGACATCCAGTTGAGCGTCGTCCGATGAGACAGTGGATGTTAAAAATTACAGCTTACGGAGATCGTCTATTAGAAGATCTAGATGAGCTTGATTGGCCAGAAAGCTTAAAAGATATGCAACGTAACTGGATCGGTCGTTCTGAAGGTGCAGAAGTACATTTCAACATCGATGGTACAGATGAGAAGTTCACAGTTTTCACAACGCGTCCTGATACATTATTCGGTGCAACATACTGTGTACTTGCTCCGGAACATGCACTTGTTGCTGAAATTACAACGGCGGAACAAAAAGAAGCAGTAGAAGCTTACATTAACGCTGTAAAAATGAAGAGTGACCTAGAGCGTACAGAGCTTGCGAAAGAAAAAACTGGTGTATTCACTGGTGCTTACGCAGTTAATCCAGTAAACGGTGAGAAATTACCAATCTGGATCGCTGATTACGTTCTTGCAACTTACGGAACAGGTGCTGTAATGGCAGTTCCAGCTCACGATGAGCGTGACTATGAATTCGCATCAGTATTCAATCTTCCAATGAAGGAAGTTGTAAAAGGTGGAGACATTACGAAAGAAGTGTACACAGGTGATGGTGCACACGTAAACTCAGCATTCCTTGATGGTTTAAATAAAGAAGAAGCAATCGCAAAAATGATTGAATGGCTTGAAGTAACGAGCGCAGGAAATCAAAAAGTAACATACCGTCTACGTGACTGGTTATTCAGCCGTCAACGTTACTGGGGTGAGCCAATTCCAGTAATCCACTGGGAAGATGGCACAATGACAGCTGTGAAA
Organism: Bacillus sp. HY001; assembly: GCF_007558965.1. Classification (NCBI taxonomy): domain Bacteria; kingdom Bacillati; phylum Bacillota; class Bacilli; order Caryophanales; family Bacillaceae; genus Bacillus; species Bacillus sp. HY001. Next base: position 51,384 of record NZ_VLTE01000045.1, read on the forward strand.
GAAGAAGAATTACCATTAGTTCTTCCGAAAACAGAAAACATCCGTCCTTCAGGTACAGGTGAATCACCACTTGCGAACATTGAAGAGTGGGTAAATGTTGTTGATCCTGAAACTGGTAAAAAAGGTCGTCGTGAAACGAACACAATGCCACAATGGGCTGGTAGCTGCTGGTATTACCTACGTTACATCGATCCAAACAACAGCGAAGCACTTGTAGATCCTGAGAAAGTAAAACAATGGCTTCCAGTTGATATTTATATCGGCGGAGCGGAGCACGCTGTACTTCACTTACTATATGCTCGTTTCTGGCATAAAGTATTATACGATATCGGTGTAGTTCCAACGAAAGAGCCGTTCCAACAGTTATTCAACCAAGGTATGATTCTAGGTGAAAACAACGAGAAAATGAGTAAATCAAAAGGTAACGTTGTAAACCCTGATGATATCGTAGCAAGCCACGGTGCAGATACACTTCGTCTATACGAAATGTTCATGGGACCATTAGATGCTTCAATCGCTTGGTCTGAAAATGGTCTTGACGGAGCGCGTCGTTTCCTAGACCGCGTATGGCGTCTATTCATTCAAGATAACGGTGAATTAAGTGAGAAAATTACGGATGCACCAAATAAAGAGCTTGAAAAGGCTTACCACCAAACAGTGAAGAAAGTAACAGAAGACTATGCAGAGCTTCGCTTCAACACAGCGATTTCTCAAATGATGGTATTCATCAATGATGCATACAAAGCTGAAACACTTCCAAAAGAATATGTAGAAGGTTTCGTAAAAATGATTGCACCAGTTGCACCTCACATCGGAGAAGAACTATGGAGCAAACTTGGATACAATGAAACAATCACATATGCAAGCTGGCCAACATTTGATGAGTCTAAACTTGTAGAAGATGAAGTTGAAATCGTTGTTCAAGTTATGGGCAAAGTTCGCGCAAAACTAACAATGAGTAAAGACGCATCAAAAGAAGAAATGGAACAACTTGCACTTGAAGCAATTCAAGACCAAATCGAAGGAAAAACAGTTCGTAAAGTAATTGTAGTTCCTGGCAAACTTGTTAACATTGTTGCAAACTAATTTATTCTATAAAAAGCTCAGAGTATTTATACTCTGAGCTTTTTTGTGTAGAAAATAATTTCTGGATCACCTTAGTCTACGTTTTCAATTATTCTATTACGTACAAATAAAAGAGCGGAATTCCAATACAGACAAACACCTATTTTTCTATAGGAAATATGATAAAAAAGGTAGGCTAAAATGAGTAGAAGAGGTGAAAGGAATGAAAGGGATGGATAATAATGCACCACATGGCTTCTTCGGAGGTGGGTCGGGTAGTTATGAACAAATGATGTTAATGGGAGGAGCTGGCCAACAAGGATACGGTGGAATTCCGAGCTGGATGGATGGAGCAGGAGGCTTTCCAACATCGGTAGCTGGTATGCAAACTGGAATGCCGACATCAATGGGAGGATTTTCGACAGCAGGGGCTGGAATGCCTACAGTAACAGGAAGCTTTCCAACATCAGTAGCTGGCGTACAGACAGGATTTCCAGTAGGAGCACCAACTACATTTCCTTCTTTCGTTGGAGGAGTGCAGACAGGATTTCCGGTACCAGGAATAGGTGTTGTAGCTGGAGGAATAGGCGGGTATCCGCAAGTTGTTCACGGTCATCATGGACATCACCACCATCAAGGTCAACATGGCCATCATGGACACCATCATCACCAAGGTCAGCACGGCCATCATGGACACCATCATCATCAAGGTCAACATGGCCATCATGGACACCATCATCATCAAGGTCAACATGGTCATCATGGACACCATCATCACCATGGCCACCATGGTCATCAACAACAAGTACATCACCACGGTCAACACCACATTCATCCACAAGCTGTTCTTTACCAAACGCATCAAGGCCAGCATGGTCATCATCACCACCAAGGCCAACAAGGTCACCATGGTCATCATCACCATCAAGGCCAACAAGGTCACCATGGTCATCATCACCACCAAGGCCAACAAGGTCACCATGGCCATCACCACCAAGGCGGCCAACAAGGTCAGCACGGTCACCAACAACACCAACAACACCAACAATATCAGCAATATCAACAACAGCAACAATCTTCTCCTTGGACAGGTGGAATTGGAGCAGGAGGAGCAGGGGCAGCAGCAGGAGCGGCTAGTATTGGTGGAGCAGCAGGACACGCGGGACACGTGGGTCATTAATGACTTGCAGAAAAAAAGACATAATAAAAAACTGCTAGGAAATCCTAGCAGTTTTTTTCAGCTTCTTGTCGTTGGCGTTCGATTTCAGCACGAAGTTGTGGCTCGGGTGCTTGCCAGCCTTCTGGTTTTAGAATTTTGCCATCGCCTTCGCGGAATCGAGGCTTCCCATCAGGGAATAATTTTGCCATGTTTGCATTATTTACAATTTCGAATCCTTTATCTGGACGTACGCCCATTTCAGCAAACGTTCCGAATGCAAAGTAAATAAGGTCAATCAGTGCATCATATTGATCTTCAACAGTCGTTGCTTCTAGAAATTCTTCTAACTCTTCTTGCATAAAACTTGCGCGGATTTTTGCACGTTCTTCTGTTAATTTTGTTGGAGTATTTGTCACAGGATGTCCGAACTCTTCATGCATTTTCGCAACAAGTTCGAATCCTTTATCTAAACCTTTTTCGTTCTTCATGTTGTTTCATCCTTTCTCGCTTTGTGCCGAATCTCATTGTAACATAAGGTGATTATGAAATGAAAAGGGGCTGTCCAAAAGTTTCATCTTTTAGTTTAGATAGGGAAATATTGTATCGACTAAACGACAAAACATAATCCATTAATAAAAGAAAGCCATCCCAGAATACTTTTGGGACGGCCCTGCTCGTTATTTTTCTTCTTTTATTAAAATGGATAAAATAAGATCAATGCCAAACATACCAACGAGCAACATCGGTATAACGACAAGTAAATAACGTGTGAAGGAAACATTTTTTAAGTATGTATGAGCAAATAAAAAGACGCCGAGAAATAAAATACCATTTAAAATAGGCTTTACTAATTTTTTAGACATAAGCTCCCCCATAAATATCTTCTCTCTCTATCTAAAATAAAAACTCCTCTTTCCGTTGTATCATGCTGGAGAGAGGAGTTCAATCATTTCTCATTCAATTACACCAGAATTTGTAATATTTACGGTGTATTTTATAGTAACAGGGACATCTTTGTACATTTGTTTCCACTCTTCTAACTTGAATGGACGATAATGTTGTTTATATTTTGCTCCTAGTCCGAGGGGATCAACGTCTAAAGATTTAAACTGCTTAATTAATTTAGCAGCTTGTGTATTTAATTGTTTTTGGACGTTTTTTTCAATTTTTTTTGAGTTCTTGTTATTTTCTAAGTTAATTTGTTTCGATAGTTCTTGAATGCGCGCCTCAAGATGAACGTGAATGAAGAAAGAAGGCTTTCCGTTTTTAATCTTAATATCGTAAGTTGGAACAGAACGAATATTATTAATCATTACGTACGCAGAATCGGTTTTAAATTCATGTGAATCTAATTTATGTTTTTCTAATAATCCTTTAAATATGAACATATCTTTTTCCGCAATTTTACCGATATATTTATCCTTTTTAAAAAGACCAATTCCATTGATTTTTATTTTATCACCATGTTTTTTTAAAATTGGAATATAGTAGTCTTGCCCTTCTTGATAATAACGGAATGCTCCTACATGCAGATTATCCTTTGGTAAAGGACCAGTTTCCATGTTATGCTCTAACAATTTTTTCATATAAATTGCAACGTTGTATGAAGTCGAATATTTCCCTTTCAAAAGTTCAGTACCATTACCTTCAAGTAAAGCAACATATAAAGCGTTCCCTATATTCACATCTCGAAGTAATGTATCGAATGAAGTAGACATGCCTTTTTTGGCAAGTTTTATAGTATATAGAGCGACACGCATTTGTCCGCTAGCAAATGGTTGAGAAGACTCTAAAGATGTGTCTGCTTTTACTTGTTTTACGGCATTTGCGGTGCCTTCAAAAACTTGAACTTTATTTCCTTTTTTTTGAATGGGACAAACGAATGTCACTTTTACTTTACGATCCTTTGCTGTATCAAAAACGGTTCCTTGAATAAGTTGTACATCATCGATAATATTTTTTTGTAAACATCCAGTTAAACTAAAAAGTGCTATACAAAAAATAAGTATTAATTTGCTTTTGATTTTTTCCATTTTCTTTTCACCCACACAATAATAAATAGGATTGGGATGTATACATAAATGAGCCAAAAACTAACCTTCGATGCATTACTAATAAAGTTATTAATATCGTGTCTGTTTGTTAAAAGTTGTGAAACAATGAGAGTGATAAAGAAAAAAGCGATTAAAACACCTCTTTGTTTTACACGGAATATTTCATGTGTTGCTCTTGTTGCTGCCCATAAGGGAAGGATAAAACTTGTAATGATAACAAGTGCATAGCCTGAGATTGCAATATATTCTAGCCTTTCTATGAAGGGTAATTGAATGACTTGGGTCATAGAAAGCTGCGACCATATTGTTTTTAGCAATTGTTTTTCACTAAAAAATGCAAAGGCTAAAAGGGTGCTAAATAAATATAGAAGATTTGAAAATAGTGCCCCGTATTGAGCGTATTTATGAGATTGCTTCGGATTTTTCACAAACGGATAAATCATGAGATACACTTCAAATCCTGTCATGCTATATATGGAAAGATGAGCGGATTTTAAAATATCTGAAAAAGAATGTGTGAATATAGGCAGTAAATTCTCCCAATGTGAGTATTTCAAAACGAATAAGCTTAAAAATAAATATCCTAGTGTACCACCAACAGAGATGACGCAAATACCAGTAATGACACGAAATCCAGAAGAAATAATGTAATAGCTAACTAAGCACAAAAAGAGTGTTAACATAAAGGTGGAAGCAGTTGGGAACATCCATACTTGAATAATTTCAACATACGTTCGAATGACGGAAATACTGAGAGTTAAAAAATAAGCTGCAAAAATGATATTAAAGACGTTCCCTATCCATTTTCCGAACGTTTGTCGTTGTAAATCAATTAAATTTCCGTTTGTTTCTTTTAATAAAAAATACATCATCCATATAAGGAGATGGATACAGAGTCCTGTGATTAGAACACCCATCCATCCGTCGTATCCAGCGGCCTTAGCGGTGATTCGAGCGAAGCCGAGAACGCCAGCTCCAAACTGTGCACCGTGAATTAAGAAGAAAACAAAGACAGGAGATATTTGATATTTTTCTTGAACTTTACTCATCAATGCACCTCATTCCTTAATCATCAAAATCCGATCTGTGTTTTGTTGAAATCCCTTTTGCTGATTTTTTTACATGTTGTGGCCTTGCTTGTACATCCCTTGTATCAATCATCGTTAAAGGAAAACGAATCCAAGAGTCCTTAACCGATTGTTGTCTCGTCGGATAAAACAAAGCGTACGGCTTGCGTAAGGAAGTAAGTCTAAATAGATGAGTAAATAAGAAGATAAATCCAAGAGAAATCCCGAACAATCCGCCTATTTCTGCAAACATAAGAAACGGGAATCGTAGTAATCGAACAGCATTACCCATTTTATAAATAGGTGTAATAAAGGAAGCGAGTGCTGATAAGGCAACGATAATTAATAAAATATTACTCGTTAAACCAGCTTGTACAGATGCCTGTCCGATTACGATACCGCCTACAATACCGAGCGTTTGACCAACTTTCATCGGTAACCTTGCGCCAGCCTCTCTTAATAAGTCGATTGCAAGTTCTAAAAAGAGTGCTTCAATTAAAGGTGGGAACGGTACTTGTGCCCTTGATAAAATCAAAGTTTCAAGTAAATCACTTGGAATAAGTTCATAATGATAATTTAAAACTGCAACGTATAACGGTGTAGCACAGATTGAAAATAGAACGGCGATTAACCTTAAAATCCTTGAAAATGTAGCATATAGCCAAGAGACGTTATAGTCTTCTGGTGAAATGAAAAAATCGAAATAGGATACAGGCGTTAGTAGAACGCTTGGAGAACCATCCACAAAAATAGCAATTTTCCCATCAATAAGTGCTTTTGTAACTCTATCAGTACGTTCTGTATTGATATAGAGAGGGAAAATTGACTTTTCACCCATTAATTCTTGTATATAAGCACTATCATTAATTTGATCATACTCAAGAGCACGTAATGACTCCTCGAGAAAATCCACATTATCTTTTTCAGCGAGGTTGTCTAAATACATCATGACAACTTTTGTTTTTGAAAACTCGCCGACAATCATTTCTTTTGTTTGTAAATCCAAAACAGGAAGACGTTTTCGAACTAAATTAATATTTGTATCAATGTCTTCTACGAAACCTTCTTGAGGACCGATAACAGTCGATTCGTTTAAAGGAGGAGTTGGTGCACGATAATTATCAATCGCGATGTTTGCAAGCATACATTTTTGATCTTGCTGGTTCAATTGAATAATCGCATGTCCTTTTAACACCATATCCTCAATTTTTTGTAAATCGTTCGTGATTGTAATGCCGCTCATCGGAATATGTTCTTTCAGCTCTTCTAGTGAAGCGTTAGGTCGTTCTAAAAGAGTAGGCATTAAATATTTTTGCAATTTCTCTCCATCAAGCGAAGGGCGATAGTAAGAAATCCAATAGGGCATCGTTTCATCATCAGATGTATGGTAATTAACAAAATCACTAGACTTTTTGAGCTTCTCTATTAAATCTTGTAGAGAATGAATACGGTCTTTTCCTGGTTTCGTAAAATCATAAATACTATTATTTCCAGAGCCTTGTTGTTGATCTTGCTCCAAGTTATCTTGTTTAGAGTTTTGCTGCTGATTTTGATCCGAGTTACCTTGTTTAGAGCTTTGCTGTTGATTTTGATCCGAGTTATCTTGTTTAGAGTTTTGCTGTTGATTTTGATCCGAGTTACCTTGTTTAGAGCTTTGCTGTTGATTTTGATCCGAGTTATCTTGTTTAGAGTTTTGCTGTTGATTTTGATCCGAGTTATCTTGTTTAGAGTTTTGCTGCTGATTTTGATCCGAGTTACCTTGTTTAGAGCTTTGCTGCTGATTTTGATCCGAGTTACCTTGTTTAGAGCTTTGTTGTTGATTTTGATCCGAGTTATCTTGTTTAGAGTTTTGTTGCTGATTCTGATCCGAGTCATCTTGTTTAGAGTGTTGTTGTTGATTCTGATCCGAGTCGTCTTGTTTAGAATGTTGTTGTTGATTCTGATTCGAGTCGTCTTGTTTAGAATGTTGCTGTTGCTGCTGACCCGAGTCGTCTTGTTTAGAGTGTTGTTGTTGATTCTGATCTGAGTCGTCTTGCTTAGAGTGTTGTTGTTGTTGATCCTGATTCGAGTGGTCTTGTTTAGAACTTTGCTGCTGATTCTGATCTGAGTCGTTTTGTTTAGAGTGTTGTTGTTGATCCTGAGAAGAATCCTTGTTTTCCTCTTTTTTTTGCGCGCCATTGCTAACTTTATTATGTTTCATACTTCTAGTTTGTTCTTTGTTATCATCCTCTGGATTGTTAGGTTGTTGCTCCAAGTTATCTGTTTCGTTTTTCTTTGTTGTATTTGATTTTTTTTTCTTACGTAGCCAATTCCAAATCATATGTATTCCCTCTTTGATTGTGTAATATAGTGCTATTTTGTGGCTAATTTTGTATATTATTCATTTATTTATGAAAAGAAGAAGGAGTTTGGTTTGCATAGAAAAAAACATGTAGTAAGCAGTTCATACTATAACGGGAAGAGGGAGAGTCTGTGCAAATTGTAAAAAAAGAGAAGTTTGTTTTAAGGGAGTTTACGTTTGAAAATGGTAGGGAAATTCCTGTTCAAATGGGGTATGAGACGTATGGTACTTTAAATAGAGAAAGGTCAAATGTGATTTTGGTATGCCATTATTTTAGTGCAACGAGTCACGCAGCAGGAAAATATACAGCGCATGATGAGGATTCTGGTTGGTGGGATGGTTTAATTGGACCTGGAAAAGCAATTGATACAAATAAATACTTTGTTATATGTACTGATAATCTTTGTAATGTGCAGGTGAAAAATCCTTATGTGTTTACAACAGGACCGAAATCAATTGATCCGAAAACTGGAGATGAATATGCGATGGATTTTCCGGTTTTTACATTTCTTGATGTAGCTCGTATGCAATATGAGTTAATAAAAGATATGGGAATCGCAAGGCTACATGCTGTAATGGGACCGTCAGCTGGCGGGATGATTGCGCAGCAATGGGCTGTTCATTATCCTCATATGGTAGAGCGGATGATTGGTGTTATTACGAACCCACAAAATCCAATTATTACGTCAGTAAATGTAGCGCAAAATGCTATTGAGGCCATTCAACTAGATCAAAGTTGGAGGGGCGGAAAATATGGAGAAGAGCAGCCAATGAAGGGGCTTCATTTGGCAAATAGAATGATGTTTATGAACGCGTTTGATGAGCATTTTTATGAAACAACATTCCCTCGTAATAGTATAGAAGTAGACCCTTATGAAAAGGTTTCTACATTGACGTCATTTGAGAAAGAAATAAATAAAGTGACATATAGAGGTATAGAGTTAGTAGATGCAAATTCATGGATATACACGGCGAAAGCAGTTTTATTACATGATATTGCGCATGGATTTTCGTCTTTAGAAGAGGCACTGTCTCATATAGAAGCAAATGTACTTATGATTCCGTGTAAACAAGATTTGCTTCAGCCGTCACGTTATAATTATAAAATGGTTGACATGTTGCAAAAACAAGGGAAGTATGCGGAAGTATATGAGATAGAAAGTATAAATGGGCATATGGCGGGAGCATTTGATATTCATTTATTTGAAAAAAAGGTTTATGAGTTTTTAAATCGGAAAGTATCTAGTTTTGTGTAGAAAATAAATGGTATGAAAAAGGTGCAATGTATGTGGTAGGCACCTTTTTTTACATGATTTGTAGACGGAAAATATATGTGGCAATTGCTATACCGAAGAACGCTATACTAAGTAATAGAAATAAGAATGATATTTCTTGTGGCGATTTTATCTTTTTATTATTTTTCATACTAAGAGCAATAATTGCAGCGATTAAGAAAATGATGCCGGTAATGAAAAGAAAAAGTGTCATTTTCATTGGCTCCTTTCATAAAACAAGTATATTGAGAATACAATGCACGAGTTATGTTTGTAAAGAATAAGTTTTGCGAGAAAATTGAGAAATAAATTTTGCATTCTTTGCGTTCTTTCTTTCGCATGCTAAAATTGATTAGACATGCTTTTTAAGGAAGAGACTAAAGGTTTTATTGTATATAAGGAGGAACGAAATATGACAGAAGTTAAAACAATCACTACAGAAGAAGTGCAAGAACGTTTAGAAAATGGTGAAACGTTATTTTTAGTAGACGTAAGGGAAGATGAAGAAGTAGCAGCAGGGAAAATTCCAGAAGCTGTACATATTAAAATGGGTGATATCCCAAATAAAGTAGATTTCTTTGATAAAGAGAATGAATATATCTTTATTTGTCGCTCGGGAATGCGCAGTGAAAATGTATGCCACTATTTAAATGAGCAAGGATTTAAAACAATGAACATGGTTGGCGGCATGCTTCAATATGAAGGTGAAACGAAATAAGTAGCTTAAAAAAACTTGAAACGTGTTTGTTTCAAGTTTTTTTATTTTGCATACAGTGTACAAAAGGGGGATAGGTAAATGGGGATTAACTTGCGGAAAGTAAAAATTATTAATAATACAGGGGCTGTTAATGTCGGCGATTGTTATGATATCTCACCTTTAGCTGTAGCAAAAATATATGCAGGTGCTGGAGGATCGAGTGCGGCTATTTTTTTAAATGGGAAAAGACAGCCAGAAGCAGTGATTCGAACATCAGTGTTTCTTCCGCCATTAGCAACGAGTACACGTACATTAGGTTCATAGAGGAAAGGTAGAGTGTGATTATGCCTGCTCATATAAAAGAATTTGTTATTGTGAATAACACTGGTAATATATTTACCGGTGATAATTTGAGTGATACTTCATTTACTGCTACGAAATCGTATAGTGGTTCAATGGGGTGTACTTGGATTGATGTTGTTACAGTAATAGGAACGGAGACGAAGCTTTGTTTACAGCCTGGAGACTCGGTGACGACAACCTATACAAGGGGAACTCCTGCCGGTACTGTAACAGGAGCAAATATGGGGCAAAGTGTAAATGCATCGAGCATAGCACAAGCTGTCCCTAATACAGATAATATGGATTCAATTGCTGGACTCCCTTAAGAAATTAAGGGGTTTTTTATTATTTAAAATAAAAATAGTCTTTGAGTTTGTTTTTGAAAATACATATTAAGAAGAAGAGGTTTGTTTCATGTGAAAAAGATGGTTTGTAGGTGGTGAAAGTGTGAAAGAGCGTGATAAGAAAAGGCAACAACATTCGTTAAACTCTAATTTTCGAATTTCACCAAATCTTATTGGACCTACCTTTCCTCCCGTTCCAACGGGATTTACTGGCATTGGGATAACTGGTCCAACCGGTCCCCAAGGTCCAACAGGCCCTCAAGGACCAAGAGGATTACAAGGTCCGATGGGGGAGATGGGACCGACAGGACCTCAAGGAGTGCAAGGAATTCAAGGACCAGCTGGACAAATGGGGGCAACAGGACCAGAAGGACAGCAGGGACCACAAGGATTGAGGGGACCACAAGGAGAAACAGGAGTGACAGGACCGGGGGGAGTGCAAGGGTTACAAGGTCCAATTGGTCCAACCGGAGCGACTGGGGCACAAGGAGTACAGGGGATACAAGGATTACAGGGACCGATTGGAGCTACTGGACCAGAGGGAGCTCAAGGAATTCAAGGTGTGCAAGGATTACCTGGAGTAACTGGTCCACAAGGTATACAAGGAGTGCAGGGGATACAAGGCCCACAAGGACCGAGTGGAAGTACTGGTCCAACAGGAGCAACTGGTCAAGGGGTTACAGGTTCAACTGGCATAACAGGTCCAACAGGAATCACTGGCCCATCAGGAGGACCTCCTGGTCCGACGGGGCCAACTGGTGCGACAGGACCGGGTGGTGGACCGAGTGGAAGTACAGGAGCGACGGGAGCAACGGGAACTACAGGGGCAACAGGAAGTACAGGTGTAACTGGAGCAGCGGGAACTACAGGTCCAACTGGAAGCACAGGAGCACAGGGCTTGCAAGGAATACAAGGAGTTCAAGGGCCGATTGGACCAACCGGTCCAGAAGGTCCTCAAGGTATTCAAGGTATTCCTGGTCCGACGGGAGTAACTGGTGAGCAAGGGATCCAAGGGGTTCAGGGGATTCAAGGGATAACAGGTGCAACTGGAGATCAAGGTCCGCAAGGTATCCAGGGATCTATTGGACCTCAAGGTGTAACAGGAGCAACAGGTGATCAAGGTCCACAAGGAATACAAGGGGTACCAGGTCCAACAGGAGAAACAGGACCACAAGGAGTGCAAGGAATACAAGGGCCGATGGGAGATATAGGACCAACAGGACCAGAAGGACCAGAAGGACTTCAAGGTCCACAAGGAATCCAAGGTGTGCCAGGACCAGCTGGAGCAACAGGTCCAGAGGGCCCACAAGGAATCCAAGGAATTCAAGGGCCAGTAGGAGCGACAGGACCAGAAGGCCCGCAAGGAATTCAGGGAATACAAGGGATACAAGGTGTAACAGGAGCAACAGGAGCACAAGGAGCAACTGGAATTCAAGGGGTTCAAGGTACTCAAGGGGCAACAGGTCCAGAGGGTCCACAAGGAGTGCAAGGTACTCAAGGGGCGATAGGTCCAACAGGTCCAATGGGAGTGCAGGGAGTGCAAGGTATTCAAGGAATCCAAGGTCCGACGGGTGCGCAAGGAGTGCAAGGACCGCAGGGAATACAAGGGATCCAAGGTCCAACAGGAGTAACAGGGGATACGGGTGTAACCGGAGCGACAGGGGAAGGAACTACAGGACCGACAGGAGTAACAGGTCCAACCGGGATAACAGGTCCTTCTGGAGGACCAGCAGGACCGAGTGGTCCAACGGGGCCATCAGGTCCGACTGGAGTGACAGGTCCATCCGGTGGACCACCTGGACCAACAGGAGCAACAGGAGTGACAGGAGCAACTGGAGATACTGGGGCTACAGGCTTAACAGGAGTGACAGGAGCGACCGGAGAAACAGGGGCAACAGGGGTTACGGGTTTACAAGGCCCGCAAGGAATACAAGGAGTGCAAGGGATCCAAGGTCCAACAGGCGCGCAAGGAGTGCAAGGGCCTCAAGGGATACAAGGAGTAACTGGGGCGACAGGAGATCAAGGTCCACAGGGAATCCAAGGTCCCCAAGGAATTCAAGGTCCAACAGGTCCCCAAGGAATTCAAGGTGCACAAGGTCCCCAAGGGATACAAGGAGAAACCGGAGCCACGGGAGCACAAGGTCCACAGGGAATTCAAGGGATACAAGGAGTGCAGGGTCCGACAGGTCCACAAGGTCCAACTGGAATACAAGGTGTTCAAGGTGACATAGGTCCAACAGGTCCGCAAGGCGTGCAAGGGTTACAAGGTCCGATTGGTCCAACAGGGGGCACTGGGGCAACCGGAGTACAAGGCCCGCAAGGAATACAAGGTCCAACTGGAGTTACGGGAGCAACCGGAGCGACAGGTCCCCAAGGAATTCAAGGTCCAACAGGCCCGACTGGAGCGGGAGTAACCGGGGCTACAGGGGCAACGGGTGTGACCGGGGTTAGTACAACTGCAACATACTCATTTGCGAATAACACATCAGGAACTGCTATTTCTGTTCTATTAGGTGGTACGAATGTACCGTTACCGAACAATCAAAATATTGGTCCAGGGATCACTGTTAATGGTACGAATACTGTATTTACAGTTGCAAATGCCGGGAACTATTATATAGCTTATACAATTAATATAACGGCAGCTTTACTCGTAAGTTCACGTATAACTGTAAATGGGGTTCAACTTGCAGGAACCGTTAATTCACCAGCAGTAGCCACAGGTTCATTTAATGCGACAATAATTGCTAATTTGCCTGCTGGAGCTGCTATTAGTTTGCAGTTATTTGGATTACTTGCAATAGCTACATTATCTACGACAACGCCAGGAGCTACTTTAACTATTATTAGATTAAGTTAATAAGAAGAGAACCTTGGAGCTTTTATGCTTCAAGGTTTTTTGTCCCCACTGATTAGAATTTCACTTTATCTCGTTATTTGTAGGCGGTCTAATTGGTTAGGAAAGTTTTACTTTATTCACTTGAGCAAAAACATCGCAGTTCGAAAATATATTATAATAGAATGAAAAGAGAGAAATTTGGCAGAAAGGGAGGGTGGCGATGCAGGAGATGGTTACAGATTTTTTTGAACGCCCACTTCAAGATTTGCGCATATCTGTCATTGATCGTTGCAATTTTAGATGTACATATTGTATGCCAGCGGAAGTTTTTGGGCCAGATTATGCTTTTTTGAAAGATGAGTTTTTATTGACGTTTGATGAAATTGAGCGTTTGGCAAAACTATTTGTTAGCATCGGTGTACGAAAAATTAGACTTACTGGTGGCGAGCCGCTGCTTCGTAAAGATTTAACAAAGCTTATTGCACGTCTCGTGAAAATTGACGGGCTAGTAGATATAGGGTTAACGACAAATGCGATTCATTTAACGAAACAAGCAAAAGTATTAAAAGAAGCTGGATTACATAGAGTAAATGTTAGTTTAGATGCAATAGATGATGATGTATTTAAGGGCATTAATGGCCGGAATATTAATACGAAACCTGTTATAAAGGGAATTATGGCTGCAAAAGAGGCCGGGCTTGATGTAAAGGTAAACATGGTTGTGAAAAAAGGGATGAACGACCATCAAGTACTTCCGATGGCTGCCTATTTTAAAGAACAAGGAATCACGCTTAGGTTTATTGAGTTTATGGATGTTGGTAGTACAAATGGATGGAACTTTGATCAAGTCGTTACAAAGCAAGAATTAATTGAAATGATTCATAGCGTGTATCCGCTTGAGCCGGCTGAAGTGCATTATTTCGGTGAAGTTGCGAAGCGATATCGTTACGTTGGAACAAATGTCGAAGTCGGTTTTATTACTTCTGTTTCTGAATCGTTTTGTTCCTCTTGTACGAGAGCGAGAATTTCGGCAGATGGAAAGTTTTATACTTGCTTATTTGCGACCGAAGGATTGGATATAAGGGAACTTCTTAGAGGGAATCTTTCGGATGATGAGTTAGTAAGTGTTATACAAGATGTATGGATGAATAGAAAAGATAGATATTCGGATGAACGGACAGAAGAAAGTGCAAAAAATCGTCCGAAAATTGAAATGTCTTATATAGGAGGATAAGAAAGGGGGCTATCGTATGCAGGAGCGATATTCAAGACAGATATTATTTGCTGGTGTTGGAGAAGAAGGACAGAAAAAAATTAGAGAGAAACATGTGCTTATTATTGGGGCTGGAGCTCTTGGTGCAGCAAATGCAGAAGCGATTGTGAGAGCAGGTGTTGGAAAAATAACAATTGCAGATCGTGATTATGTAGAATGGAGCAATTTACAAAGGCAACAATTATATACAGAAGAAGATGCAAAGCAGTATAAACCAAAGGCGGTAGCAGCAGCAGAACATTTAAAGGCGATTAATTCTGAGGTGGAAATAAATCCAGTTGTTACAGATGTAACGGTGCAAGAAATGGAAGAGCTAGTGAATGATGTAGATTTAATATTAGATGCGACAGATAATTTTGAAACGCGTCTTCTTATTAATGATATTTCACAAAAGTATAATATTCCGTGGATATATGGTGGTTGTGTAGGAAGTTACGGGGTAACGTATACAATTTTACCAGGAAAAACACCGTGTTTCCGCTGTTTAATGGAGCATCCGGCGAGCGGAGCAACATGTGATACGGCTGGCATTATACAACCGGCAGTACAATTAGTAGTTGCACATCAAATAACGGAAGCGCTGAAAATATTAGTAGAAGACTATGGAGCACTTCGCGAAACGATGTTATCGTTTGATCTTTGGAATAATCAACAGATGGCATTTAAAGTGAATAGGCAGAAAAAAGACACGTGTTTATCTTGTGGGAGATTACGTACATATCCGAGTTTAACATTTGAAGCACAAACGAAAACAGAAGTGTTATGTGGTCGGAATACAGTACAAATCCGTCCAGGTACGCGGAATGAATTTAATTTAGAGGAAATTAAAAAGCGCTTACAAAGAAGTGTGGATGTAAAAGCTACTCCGTATTTATTATCATTTCCGGTAGAGGAATTTCGTTTTGTTTTATTTACAGATGGCAGGGCATTTATTCATGGAACGAATGATATCAATGTGGCAAAACGTTTATATGCAAGATATATAGGTTGAATCTAAAGGAAACCCTTTAGATTCAACAGAGAGAAGATTAAGATTTTCTCGTATAATCTCCACTTTTTCCACCTGTTTTTTCAAGTAAGTACGTTTCGCCAATAATCATACCTTTATCAACAGCTTTACACATATCGTACACAGTAAGAGCAGTAGCGGAAGCTGCTGTTAAAGCTTCCATTTCAACACCGGTGCTACCTTCTGTCTTAACTTTTACTTCAATAAGTAATCGATATTGTTCTTCGGATTGTTTCCAATCGAAAGAAACGTCAACACCTTTTAATAATAAAGGATGGCACATTGGGATAATATCAGAAGTACGTTTCGCAGCCATAATACCTGCGATTTGTGCAACTGCTAATACATCACCTTTCCCGATTTCATTGTGAGAGATTTTATCGTAAATTTCTTTTGTAACGACAATGCTAGAGCACGCAATTGCAGTTCGAACGGTTGTTTTTTTGTCACTTATATCAACCATCTTCGCGCGTCCTTGGTCATTAAAGTGTGTGAATGAAGACATGGAATTCCTCCTTGAAGTAATTTCTATTTAATATATAAAGTTTAATCGAGATAAAAAAAATTGCAAATATGAGGTGAGAAACGATGGTAGAAAAACGAATTCCGATTCAAGTTGCTGAGGCAGTGGAGAGAGTAATGGAATATGCGAAGAATGGTGAAGTAGAAGAAGTTTCTATTACGGAAAGTTACGGGAGAATTCTTGGAGAGGATGTTGTCTCTGATCATGACGTTCCTCATTTTGATCGTTCTCCTTACGATGGTTTCGCAATTCGGGCAGAAGATACGAAAGAAGCAAATCAAGAGAATTCGATTGAGTTTGAAGTAATAGGAGAAATTGGGGCGGGATTTGTTTTTACAGGAGCAGTAGGGGCATTTCAGGCGGTTCGTATTATGACAGGAGCAGCTATTCCAGAGGGTTGTAATGCAGTCGTAATGCTAGAGCTGACAGAAGGTTTTGAGAAGAACGGAAAAGCATATATGAAGTTAAAGCGTCCTTTTCATAGTGGTGACAACGTGTCATTTAAAGGGGAAGATATAAAACAAAATCAAGTTCTCGTTAAGAAAGGTGTTGCAATTAATCCAGGTGTTGCGGCCTTATTAGCGACGTTTGGATATAATACTGTGAAGGTTGTAAAACAGCCTGTTGTTGGTATTGTGACGACAGGAAGTGAACTGTTAGAAGTACATGAGTCGTTACAGCCGGGGAAAATTAGAAATAGTAACTCGTATATGATTGCCGCTCAAATTATGAAAGCTGGAGGGAAAGTTCGTTATTATGGCCAACTTGCCGACGAGTTAGATTCATGTTTTACAGCCGTTCAATCAGCAATGAATGAGGTTGATATTTTAATTACGACAGGCGGTGTGTCGGTAGGAGATTATGACTACTTGCCGGCCATTTATGAAAGATTACAAGCGAATGTACTCTTTAATAAAATAGCGATGAGACCAGGTAGTGTAACGACAGTAGCTGAAGTTGATGGGAAGTTACTTTTCGGTTTATCAGGAAATCCTTCAGCTTGCTATGTAGGCTTTGAACTATTTGTGCATCCGGTTATAAAAACATATTTGTATGCGAAGGAGCCTCACGTATATAGAGCTGATGCCATTTTACAAAAAGATTTTCCAAAGCCAAATCCGTTTACTCGTTTTGTAAGAGCAAACGTGACAATCGTGGACGGGGCATTACAAGCGATGCCGGTTGGTTTAGATAAATCAAGTGCGGTATCTTCACTTGCTGATGCGAATGCTTTTATTGTGTTGCCTGGAGGAACGAGAGGATTTGAGGCAGGAATGAAAGTATCGGTATTATTGTTAGAGCACGCCGAGGGATGTGATTGGCCATGGGCAAAGCCCCTTCAATCTTACAAATAGTAGGGTATCAAAATAGCGGGAAAACAACGCTTGTTGAGAAAATAGTGCATGCGTTAGCTGAACGGAAAATGAAAGCTGCTACCATTAAACATCACGGGCACGGAGGTTTTCCAGAAGTAGCGCAAAAAGATAGTGAAAGGCACCGAAAGGCGGGTGCGGTTGTCAGTAGTGTAGAAGGTGCGGGATTACTTTCGCTGTCGTCATTAAAAGAGGAATGGTCCTTGCGAGAAATTATTCGCTTATATGAGTTTTTTGAAGTGGATACAATTTTAATAGAGGGCTATAAAAAAGAGAGCTATCCGAAAGTAGTGTTACTTCGTTCTGCCGAAGACGTTGAACTTTTACATAAAGTAGAAAATATAGTAGCGGTTATTACGTGGCATGATGCTCCCGCAAACTTACGAGAAGAATATAAAGTATTTCATATAACAGAAGAAGAGTTGTATATAGACTGGTTTGTACAAACGGTAAGGAGTCCGCAATGACAAATACTTATTATGAAGTAATTGATACCGAAATCTCAATTGAAGAGGTAGCGAAAAAAGTAATTCGCCGTGAATGCGGTGCCGTTACAACATTTATTGGAACGGTTAGAGAGTTTACGAAAGGGCGTCGTACATTATACTTAGAATACGTCGCTTATAAAACGATGGCAGAAAAGATGCTAGAGAAAATTGGCTTAGAAGTGAAAGCGAAGTGGCCAGGTACACACGTTGCGATTACACATCGCATCGGTACACTGCAAATTTCTGATATCGCGGTTGTTGTTGCTGTTTCAACACCGCATCGTAAAGCGGCTTATGAAGCGAATGAATATATTATGGAACGCATAAAACAAATTGTTCCAATTTGGAAAAAGGAGTTTTGGGAAGATGGAGACTCTTGGATTGGTGATCAATTAGAAAAAACGCCATATCCGGCGGGAGAGCCTGGGAAGGAGCTATAAGTATGATTCGAGTATTGTTATTTGCGCACTTGCAAGAGGAAGCAGGAACAAGTGAATTACAAATAGAGAAAGAAAATATTACGGTTGCAGAGTTAAAAGATGTTGTTGCTAAAGAATATAATGTGCCAGTGACAGAACCAATTATGGTTGCGATAAATGAAGAATATGCAAATGAAGATGACAAGATTCAATCTGGTGATATTGTTGCACTTATCCCACCGGTGAGCGGTGGTTAATATTGGATTTATTAAAACGACTTTCCTACATAGGGGAAGTCGTTTTTTTATGGCATTTTTGCGAACACTAATTTATAGAAAAAGGAGGGTATTATGAAAAAAATATGTGTAGTTATTACAATGATATGTTCGGTCTTTTTCTCTTCTCCAAGTGATTCTTTTGCGAAAGAATCAAGGGAACAGCTTTTAGAAAGTGCATTATCGAATAGGTACTATTCAATTATCAGACAAGTGACAGAAGATCAATATGAATGTGCTTCAGTTATAAATATAAAGCGTCTTGGCAAGAAAGATGAGTTCGTTCCTAGATTTGAAATTACGCTACAATTTCTCACATTCCAAGGTGCACATAATCCGCCAAATGATAAAGTTACACTTACTTTGGAAGATCATTTAGATCACGTAAAGATAAAGAAGGTGGAGCGAGAAAAGAATGTTTCTGGTGATGTTGCAGAAAAGGTTTGTGAACGCGAAAAAGAAAAAATAAAAGCTCACTCTAATGATTCAGAGTAATAATCCATGACATTTAGTAAAGAAAGGTAATGAGCGATGGACATACTTTTAGCGATTTTACCGGCTCTATTTTGGGGAAGTATTGTGCTATTTAACGTGAAACTGGGTGGAGGACCGTATAGTCAAACGCTCGGTACGACGCTTGGCGCACTTATTTTCTCGATTGTTGTTTATATTTTTGTGAAGCCAGTATTAACTCCTACTGTTATTGGAGTTGGGATTGTGTCAGGTTTATTTTGGGCACTTGGACAGGCGAATCAATTAAAAAGTATTGATTTAATGGGCGTTTCGAGAACAATGCCCATTTCGACAGGACTGCAATTAGTTGCGACGACTTTATTTGGAGTCATCGTATTTCATGAGTGGTCCACGACAATATCAGTCGTCCTTGGCGTTTTGGCACTCGTTTGTATTATTATCGGTGTTATTTTAACATCACTTCAAAGTGAGGAAGAAAAGAGTGCAGAGCAAGCGGGAAATTTTAAAAGAGGTATTATCATTTTATTGATTTCAACAGTCGGTTATTTAGTTTATGTAGTAGTAATTAGACTATTTAATGTAGATGGTTGGTCAGCTTTATTGCCACAAGCAGTTGGTATGGTGTTAGGAGGCATTTTGCTTACGTTCAAACATCATCCATTTAATAAATATGCGATACGAAATATTATTCCAGGATTAATTTGGGCAGCTGGAAATATGTTTTTATTCATTTCACAGCCGCGTGTTGGAGTGGCAACAAGTTTCTCGCTATCACAAATGGGAATTATTATTTCAACGCTTGGCGGGATTCTTATATTAGGTGAAAAGAAAACAAAACGCCAATTAATGGGAATTGTTGCCGGTATCGTTTTTATTATTGCAGCCGGAATTATGTTAGGTGTTGCAAAAAGTTAAAGGGGGTATGGAAATGTATAGTGATTTAGCAGGGAAAGTTGTCGTTATTACAGGATCGGCAACTGGTCTTGGAAGAGCGATGGGAGTAAGGTTTGCTAAGGAGAAAGCAAAAGTGGTTATTAACTATCGCTCACGAGAGTCAGAAGCGCATGATGTATTAGAAGAAATTAAAAAAGTAGGCGGAGAAGCGATTGCTGTAAAAGGAGATGTCACGAATGAATCTGATGTTGTGAATCTCATTCAATCTGCTGTGAAAGAGTTTGGTACACTTGACGTTATGATTAATAATGCAGGGATAGAAAATGCGGTACCATCGCATGAAATGCCGCTCGAAGATTGGAATAAAGTAATCAATACAAATTTAACAGGTGCTTTTTTGGGAAGCCGTGAGGCGATTAAATATTTTGTAGAACATGATATTAAAGGGTCTGTCATTAATATGTCGAGTGTTCATGAGAAAATTCCGTGGCCGCTATTTGTGCATTATGCGGCCAGTAAGGGTGGTATTAAACTGATGACAGAAACGTTAGCATTAGAATATGCACCAAAAGGTATTCGAGTAAATAATATTGGGCCAGGTGCAATAAATACGCCAATTAATGCAGAGAAGTTTGCTGATCCTAAAAAACGTGCTGACGTAGAAAGTATGATACCGATGGGTTATATCGGAAAACCGGAAGAAATTGCAGCTGTTGCAACGTGGCTCGCTTCATCAGAGGCAAGTTACGTAACTGGAATTACGTTATTTGCAGATGGTGGAATGACGTTATATCCATCGTTCCAAGCAGGACGTGGGTAATAGAAAAGGACAAAGAGTTTTAGCTCTTTGTCCTTTTTTCTGCAAAAAAAAAATAGCGGTCGGCTATTTTAAATTTAATGATTAATTGTATCTTGAAGATATTCTGTTGCTTGATGTTCAGAAACATTTTGTACGAGTGCAACTTCGCTAATCATCATTTTTCGGGCATTATCTAGCATTTGTTTTTCGCTCGCATTTAAAGCTCTCTCTTTATTACGGCGAAGTAAATCACGAACAACCTCTGCACTATCTTGCAGATTGCCGTTTTTCATTTTTTCCATATTCATTGTATATCTTTGTTTCCAGGAAAGTGATGTATCTGATTCCCCGTTTTGAAATTCAAGAAGTATATCATCTAACGTACCTTTATCTACGATATAACGAATACCTGATTTTTGTAATTGATCCATAGGAAGCATTACTTGCATATCTTTACTAATGATACGTATCACACAATATTGACGTATTGTTCCTAATATTTCTTTCTCTTCAATGGCTTCGATGACTCCTGCGCCGTTCATTGGATAAACGATTTTATCACCAATTTGAAACAAATCATCCACCTCCATATGTGGTAACCATCTTTAATGATAACATAAGTGAATAAAAATGTCAAATTTTATATAATACCATAATAATTATACCTGAGTCAATAAGTAAAAACTCTTTTTTTTTATATATTTTTTTGCTCTTACTTATCTATGATTTTTTTAGAAAAATAGTACAGGTGAAGAAAGAAGGCATATCCACTTATTTTTAAGCATAAAATGTAAAATCGCTAATACAATATACCTAAATCCGTTCTTTGCAAAGGAGGGAGAGAAGGTGGGGCGCACAATAAAAATTGATATTACAAATAAAGTTGTAGCTAAATTTAGACCAGATTGTTTGGAATTATATACGAGTAAATTTATGATAGGTAAGTTTTATGTCTATACTGAAGGTAAACAATATGTGTTAGAAGACGGATATATATATGAAGACGGAAAATTTTATCGCATCATAGATACGCACCGTGGCAATAATCAAGCGGCGGAGGGCTGCGATCTAGGATGGTGTTAACATGATTCGTGTGAAAGTGTTTGATGAAAGTCACGAAAAAGACTTAGAAGACGCTGTAAATGTGTTTTTGAAAAAGATTGATGATAGTAAATTTGTAGATATTAAGTACCAAGTTGGTGTTTCCATTAACGATGATGAGAACCAAATTTATTGTTTTTCAGCAATGATCGTTTATAAAGCATAAAAAAGAGCTGGGTGAGCCAGCTCTTTTTTATGCTTTATGTTGGGACAACGTGTGTCGGTAATACGTTCATAATAGATTGGGGTGTACCTAATTTCTTTGTCGTTAAAAGAGGCTCCCCAGTCTCATGGTTTTGGGCATCTGTACACATACCGAGGTGATAACGATCACCTAAAAATGGATCAATATAAAAACCGTTTTTGAATACTTTATCATTCGGATGTTTTTCGTGATGAATATCAGAGCAGTTAATGCAATAGAACATAGCTTTCATCCCCTTTTTATTTTTGTTTGAAAAAAGTGAGTCGGTAGTCATTTCGCTCCTAAGGAAATGTTGAGGAGAAGAGAAATAACTACCTACTCAAATGGTGGGCATATTCCTTCTGATTTTTTATATCTCGCGTAGTGTCCCCGAGGGAAGGAGGAGAGACGAAATACGCATGATATACGTAAGGCTCTTCTTTCAAGATGAATGATGGAGTTTCATGTTGAGAGAAGTTTTTATTTTTTGTTGCCTTTGTGAGTATCTTATGAAGGAATGCTGAGAGGGTGTTTGTCCTGTTGAAAAAATGTTGAGAATTTCTCAACAGTAAAAAGAATTAGCGTTGACATGAAACTAAAAGGTGTTATATTATCTAAATGTAACCAAAAGGTGTTATATTTTATCGCCGAATAAAGGAGAATGAGAATGGAACAACAAAATACATTAAATGATATTAAACAAACAATCGTTTTCAACGCGTCTATTCAAAAAGTATGGAATGTAGTATCAACTGCAGATGGAATCGCGTCATGGTTTATGCCAAATGATTTCGCATTAGAGGTAGGACATGAATTTCATGTGCAATCACCATTTGGACCATCACCATGTAAAGTGTTAGAAATCGATGAGCCAAACCACCTATCTTTCTCATGGGATACAGATGGCTGGGTCGTTTCATTTAATTTGAAAGACCTAGGAGATAATAAAACAGAATTTACGTTAATTCACGGCGGCTGGAAACATCCTGATGAAATCCTTCCAAAACCAAATGCGAAGAGCTCTATTATTCACGAAAGAATGAGCGGCGGCTGGGTAGCGATTGTAAATGAAAAACTGAAAAAGGTTGTCGAAGGCTAAGTGTCCTCATCGGCAGCGAAATACGATGTATTTCAAGCAATTGCTGATCCAACCCGCCGAGAAGTAATACGGTTATTAAGTGATAAAGAGTTACCGATTTCCAAAATAACGGATCATTTTCCGATGAGTCGTACTGCGGTTGTAAAGCACCTTCATATTCTTTCAGAAGCGAATTTAGTAAGCGGAAGAAAGAGCGGAAGAGAGAAGATATATCGCTTGCATCCGGAACCATTAGAGGAATTACAACAATGGCTCTCGTATTATGAACGTTTTTGGGATAATAAATTGTCCATGCTGAAACATATTGTGGAGAATGAAGAATAAAAGAGGATGACCATTTTGGTCATCCTCTTTATTATTGCTCACTTGTTTGTGTAGCTGGCTTTAATAAAAGCCAAGCTATAATTAATGTAAATACTGCTAATACGAAAGTACTCATATAAATGACGTGTACACTTGATGCTAATGCCTCTTGTGATTCGGTTACTACATTTGCTGTAGTTCCTCCGTGCCCGCCACCAGATACAAGATCAAGGTTTTTAATGCCACGTGCGTGAATCATCGTATTGAAGATTGTTCCAAAGATTGCAGCACCTAATGTTTGACTAAATGTATTAATAAATGTGTTTAAACCAACGGCTGTTCCGCGTGTATGAGCTGGTACGGCTGCTTGAATTGTTACCATGTAAATCGGTGTCACAAGCCCCATTCCTAACCCGAATAATCCGACTGCTACATAAATAAGGAACGATGGTGAATTTGTTGATAATGTAAATAATAAGAACGTAGCGACTGATAAAATGCTAGCTCCAAGTAAAATGATTTGTTTCGTTTTTAATTTGCCCACTAAGTTACCTGAGAACATGGCACCGAATGTCCACATAACAGGAATCGGCATTAAAATGAGTCCGGCTTCTGTCGCATTTTTTCCTAATACACCTTGGCTCCAGATTGGAAGGTATACTGTAATACTAATAATCATGGCACCGGCAATGAGAGTTAGTATGTTTATCGTAGATAATGTACGGTTAGAGAAAAGTGCTAACGGAATTAATGGTTCCGGAGATTTTTTCTCGATGAATAAGAAAAGAATGAATGAAACGACGGCGAAGATTAATAGGCCGATAATTGTTATGTCTCCCCAGTTTTGCTTACTGCTACCTGTTAATAATGCGTATAGTAAAGCGATTGTGCTTAATGAAAAGACTGTAGCACCAAGGTAGTCGATATGTTGCTTAGATGACTTAATAGATTCTTTGTAATAAATGGCGATCATTAAGCAAGCGATAATTCCGAATGGAACGTTTAAGAAGAAAATATAACGCCAAGAAAGAGAATCGACTAAAAATCCGCCGACTAACGGCCCGATAACGCCAGATACACCCCAAACGGCACTCATCCAGCCTTGTGCTTTCGCGCGGTCTCTTGCTTCGCTATATAAGTCGCCGATAATCGTCATTGTGATCGGCATAACAGCACCAGCACCAATACCTTGAAGAGCGCGGAAGAAGATTAATTGTTCCATTGATGTAACGACTCCGCAAAGTGCAGAACCAATTAAGAAGATTGTAGCTCCGATAAGTAAAACTTTTTTACGGCCGAATAAATCAGCGAGCTTTCCGTATATTGGAGTCGAAACAGCTGTTGCAAGCATATAAATTGCATATACCCAACTAACAAGTTCGACGCCTGACAAATCACTCGTTATACGAGGGATTGCTGTACTAACAATCGTTCCTTCTACCGCAGAAAGAAACGTCATTAGCATTAAAGACATCATGACTTTTTTTCTCATATTTTTTCCCCTTACCCTTTTTCAAATATTCAACAATATAAAATATAAAGGTACTAAGGTATATAAAGCAACAAAAAAGCAATGGGAAGTTAGGTGGAGCGTATATTTGTCGCTTCTTGTCGGTAAGTCGATATATTTGAAAAATCGCCGATATAAGTCGCAGAATCGCTGATATATTTGAGAAATCGCCGATATAAGTTGTAGAATCGTCGATATAACTTCATGTACCTATAAAAAAAGAAACAGGAATTCCTGTTTCTTTTTTTAATACTTCATTTTCGCGTTTTCTCCAGCTGTAGTCCCGGCAATTCTACCAGTAACGAGAGCAGATGTAATGTTATATCCGCCAGTATAACCGTGGATATCAAGAACTTCTCCGCAGAAATATACGCCGTTCGTGAATTTAGAAGACATTTCTTTCGGGTTAATTTCTTTAACGGATACACCGCCGCCAGTAACGAATGCTTTTTCAATTGACTGCGTACCATGTACATTCACAGTAAACTCTTTAAAGTCTTTCACAAGTGCACGAATCTTCTCGTGAGAAACTTGTCCAGCTTGTTCACTACCGTCAATTTCATTTTTTTCTAATAAGAATAGGAAGTAACGTTCAGGTACATAACCTTTTAAAACGTTTTTAATGCCTTTTTTCGGATCTTCTTTCATTTGTTTCAGCATGCGCTGGAATAGTTGTTCACTATTTTCTTCTGGCAATGCATCGATGCTCATTTGAATCGTATTCGTTTTAAACTTTTTCAGTGCTTTCACGACGAATTGGCTACAACGAAGAGCAGCTGGACCAGATAGGCCGAAATGAGTGAAGAGCATGTCCATTTTGTGAGAAATGATAGCTTTTCCTTTCGGGTTTAATACGCTTAAATTTACATCGCGTAAAGCAAGACCTTGTAAGGAGCGGTCACGAATAAATGGTTCGTTTGAAAGGATTGGTACTTCTGTTGGGAATAATTCTGTAATAGTATGCCCAGCCTTTTCAGCCCAAGCGTATCCGTCTCCAGTAGAACCAGTTTGAGGAACAGATTTTCCGCCAACAGCGATAACGACGTGATTCGTTTCTAACACTTCGCCAGTTTGCAGTACGACTGCTTTCGTTTGACCGTTCTCATATTCAATCGTTTCAACAGGTGTATTCGTACGGATTTTTACACCTAAGTCTCTTAATCGTGTTAAAAGTGCATCTACTACTGATTGTGCTTTATTTGAGACAGGGAACATGCGACCATGATCCTCTTCTTTCAGTTTTACACCGAGATTTTCGAAGAACGTAATAATATCTTCATTATTAAAAATAGAAAAAGCGCTGTATAAGAAGCGGCCATTTCCTGGTATATGTTTAACAATCTCATCAAGTGGTAGACGGTTCGTTACGTTACAACGGCCACCACCAGAAATCGCAAGTTTACGTCCTAGTTTATTTCCTTTATCAAGAAGTAAGACATTTGCGCCTTCTTCTGCAGCACCGATTGCAGCCATTAGCCCAGAAGGCCCGCCGCCGATGACAATAACATCATAATGCATAATATATCGACCTCATTTTCTACATTTCCTGCCTAAAAGAATAGCATGTTTTCCCTTAAAAGAAAAATAGAGTGAAGTACTGCTTAAGGAGAGAATTGTGGTACAATACAAAAGTTAGAGTTCAGCACTATCCTGCTATTTGTGGGCCATAAGACGAAAACCTTATGATGTAAGAGAAATAAAAAGGGATTTGATAGCCCGTAAATGCTCGAATAGTTCAACTAATTATAGTTTCACTTTATGTAGATGTAGGAGGATTTTTGTATGTCCGATTCGAAATTTCTGCGCGGAACGCTTATTGTTACGTTAGGGACATTTTTAGTAAAGTTCTTAGGCATGATTTACGTCTTTCCGTTTCATGCATTAGTAGGTACAGAAGGCGGAACGCTCTATACATATGGATACATTCC
The DNA here is from genome assembly GCF_007558965.1 of Bacillus sp. HY001. Lineage (NCBI taxonomy): Bacteria > Bacillati > Bacillota > Bacilli > Caryophanales > Bacillaceae > Bacillus > Bacillus sp. HY001. Next base: position 78,218 of record NZ_VLTE01000045.1, read on the forward strand.
ATATACGATCTTTTTAAGTATTGCAACGGCAGGGGTGCCGCTTGCTGTTTCAAAATTTGTTTCCAAATATAATGCGCTTGGCGATTATAAAACGAGCCGGAGAATGTTCCGCTCGGGAATGGTTATGATGATAGTAACAGGAGTCCTTTCGTTCCTAGTTCTATATATGTCGGCGCCATTGTTTGCAGAAGCAATGCTTGGTAAACAAAGTATACACAGTAATGTAGAAGAAGTTACGACGATTATTCGTCTTGTAAGTTTTGCACTTATTGTTGTACCAGCAGCGAGTTTAATTCGTGGTTATTTCCAAGGTCACCAATCTATGGGACCGACTACTGTTTCGCAAATTATTGAACAAATTATTCGTATCGTCTTTTTATTAGCGGGTAGTTTTATCGTTATTAAAGTACTTGGCGGTACAGTTGCAACAGCGGTTGGGGTAGCGACATTTGCTGCGTTCGTTTCAGCAGTTGGAGCACTCGGCGTATTAATTTGGTACTGGTTAAAACGTAAAAAACATTTGGATCAATATTTAATTGAACAAACTGTACCAGAATCGACAGTGAGTACTGTTCAGTTATTTAAAGAATTATTTGCATATGCGATTCCTTACGTTGTAATTGGGTTAACAATTCCTTTATATCAACAAATTGATACATTGACATTTAACTCAATTATGCAAGCGATTGGCCAAGGTGATATCGCAGAGCGAGCACTTGGTATTTTCACAATGTGGACGCATAAATTAATTATGATTCCTGTATCACTTGCAACAGCGTTTAGTTTAACGCTTGTACCAGCGATTACAAAATCATTTACTGAAAAACAATACCGTTATTTAAAGTTACAAATTACACAAACATTCCAGGCAAATATGTTCTTAACATTGCCAGCGGTTGTCGGTATTTCAACACTTGCATATCCAATTTACACTGCGTTCTATGACTCAGATCCATTAGGTGGACAAGTGTTAATGTGGTATGCACCGGTTGCGTTGTTATTCGCTTTATTTACAGTAACAGCAGCAATTCTACAAGGGATTAACCAACAAAAACATGCGATTGTCGCGCTTATTATGGGTGTTATTTTGAAATTCGTATGTAACGTAATCTTTATTCGTTATTTCGGTACAGTTGGAGCAATTTTAGCAACAGCAGTCGGATTCTTAGCTTCCGTATGGTATACGAATAGACAAATCAAAAAACATGTACACTATTCATTTGGTGTTGTATATAAGAGAACATTCCAAATTGCAGTATTAACACTTGTAATGGTCGTTGCTGTAAAGTTATCACAATGGATTCTATCCTTCATGATTTCGCCTGATGGACGAATGGGTGCTCTTATTACAGTTGTGATTTGTGCAGGTATTGGTGGTCTTGTGTACGGATTGTTAGCAATTCGTACAGGAGTACTGGAAAGAGTATTTGGCGGAGAAGCGTTAGAGAAAATCCAACGTAAACTTGGCAATAGATTCAAAATAAAGTTGAAATCAAAAGGGGCGTAATTACGTCCCCTTTTCTATGATAAACAAAGAAGGTGAAAAGCGTGAGATTAGATAAATTATTAGCAAATATGGGGTATGGAAGTAGAAAAGAAGTAAAGAAATTATTGAAAGACGGCGTTGTGAAAATTGATGGAACGCCAGTGAAAGATGCAAAGGTTCATGTAAATGTAGAAGAACAAGAAGTTATGATTCACGGTGAAGTTGTGGAATATAAAGAGTTTGTTTACTTAATGATGCATAAACCACAAGGCGTTATTTCAGCGACAGAAGATGATAATCATGAAACAGTAATAGATTTATTAGAGTTAGAAGATGCAATCTTTGATCCGTTCCCAGTTGGAAGACTTGATATTGATACGGAAGGTTTCTTATTGATAACAAATGACGGGAAGTTATCACATCAATTGTTATCTCCGAAAAAGCATGTGCCGAAAAAATATTATGCACACATTGCAGGAGTCGTAACAGAAGAGGATGTAAAAGAGTTTGCTAAAGGTGTTATTTTAGATGATGGCTATGAAACAAAGCCAGGTGCACTTACAATATTAAAAAGCGATGAGATTTCTGAAATCGAGCTTGTCATTACAGAAGGAAAGTTCCATCAAGTAAAGCGTATGTTTGAAGCGGTAGGGAAAAAAGTAGTCTACCTAAAGAGAACAGAGATGGGACCGTTAGTATTAGATGCAGAGTTAGAACTTGGAGAATACCGTGAGCTATCAGATGAAGAAGTAGAAATGTTAAAAACATATCAAGTAGATACTGAGAAATAGTGCTGTTTTTTGGCGCAGAAAAGACCCCTTTCTAATGAGTTAGAAAGGGGTATGTATTTATTTACATACAATTATTTTTTCATTATGAGGTCATTCTCACTTTCTTTCCTGTTGTTGTCCACTTACCGCGGCAAGGGCTATACACGAGTTCATTAAACTGCAACACATTTAGATCACGTTGTATCGTTCGCGGTGTGATCCCGAACTCATCTACAAGGTCTTTCGTCGTTACCGTTCCGTTTTCATTGATGTACATATAAATTGATTTAATGCGTGTTAGCATACGAGTAGTTGTAGGTTTCAAGAGAAAACCACTCCTCTACTAGTTTTTTTGACCCCATTCAGGAAAGAAGGTCGTTACTACCATTGTACTCTACATGATAAAATTCATGCTTTAATCTACTTAAATTTTACAAAAGTTTAACAAATATTCATATAGAAAAATATTGGTAGTTGACATTGTATATATGGTCAGTCAACTAACACATAAAATTCTACGTAAAACGCCAAATTCCTGCAAATTTTTTTGAAAAAATAAAAGAAAAACTAATGGGAAATATCTGAAATATTACAATTGTTCGGTATTTAAGTTTCGTGTATAGCATAAGAGATTTCGGTTTGTTATGATGAAAGAAACAATATAGTGAAGGATGGATGCGTGATGTCAGCGATTAATTGGACAGAAGAAGTTGCAAAACGAAAAGAAGATTTAATTCGTGATACACAACAATTTTTACAAATTAAAAGTGTATGGGAAGAAGAATCGGCGAAAGAGGGCGCACCATTCGGTGAAGGCGTAGAAAAAGCTTTATCTTTCATGTTGCATAAAGGAGAAGCTGAAGGTTTTACTTCTAAAAATTTAGAAGGATATGCAGGTCATCTTGAAATGGGACAAGGAGAAGAATTAGTAGGTATTCTTTGTCACGTTGATGTTGTACCTGAAGGAGACGGCTGGACGACTCCTGCATATAGTGCAGATATTCGCGACGGAAAGATTTTTGCACGTGGTGCAATTGACGATAAAGGCCCAACGATGGCAGCTTATTATGCAATGAAAATTGTGAAAGAATTAGGTTTACCTCTTTCAAAACGCGTTCGTATGATTTTAGGAACAGATGAGGAAAGCAATTGGAAATGTGTAGATCACTACTTTAAAAACGAAGAAATGCCAACAATCGGTTTTGCGCCAGACGCGGATTTTCCAATTATTAATGCAGAAAAAGGAATTTCTGATATACAAGTGGTGCAAAGTGGTAGTGAAGAGAAGAAAGGTACATATGAACTTGTTTCGTTTGAGTCAGGTCGTCGTTTAAATATGGTTCCTGATTTTGCAGAAGCAATTATTACAGGAGAAGATGTAAATGCACTTACAGTAGCATATGAAGAGTATTTACAAACTGCTAAAAAAATAGGTGAAGCAATTGTAGAAGGTAATACGGTGACGTTGCAAATTAAAGGGATTTCAGCTCACGGATCTACTCCAGAGAAGGGCGAGAATGCAGGTTTATTACTAGCAAACTTCTTAACGAAAGTCGCTCTTGATGGAAAAGGAGCTTCGTTTGCAACATTTGCAACAGAGACATTTACTGGTGATATTTATGGTGAAAAGGCTACTATCGCCTATAAAGATGAAGTTAGCGGTCCGTTAACAGTGAATGTTGGTCGTCTTTCTTATACGAAAGAGACTGGTGGTAATTTAGGATTAAATGTACGTTATCCAGTTACGACTAACTTTGAAGAGATGATTGCGAAGTTAAAAGAATACGTTGGTACTCATGGATTTGAAGTAGCGGATTATTCAAACTCTCGTCCGCATCACGTTGATAAAGACCACGTATTAATTCGTACGTTGCAGCGCGTATACGAAGAACAAACAGGTGAAAAAGCAGAACTATTAGCGATTGGCGGCGGTACTTACGCTCGTTCATTGGAAGCTGGCGTTGCGTTTGGTCCGTTGTTCCCTGGAAAAGAAGAACTTGCGCATCAAAAAGACGAGTACATTGAAATTGAAGACTTATTAAAAGCGACAGCAATTTATGCGCAAGCAATTCATGAATTAGCGAAGTAATAGATATATAAATAATAAAAGGCCGTCCCGATACATATTTTGGGACGGTTTTCTGTTACGTATCGTTTGTTGGTAAGGCGATATTCCTTGTGGAAATGTCGATATAATTTCATTTCGTATTACAATCTTAACTTGGTTAGACTGTTAAGAAAGTTTGATTCTTTTTCATTGAATGAGATACGAAAGAAAAGCAACAATAGAAAGAAGGAGAAGATGTACATGGAGCCGCATTATTTTGTCGCAATCACTTTACCAAATCATATAAAAGAAGTGCTGTCTAACTATAAAGAGGAAATGCAGGAGGAATTACCATTTCGTTCGTGGGTACATAAAGAAGACTATCATATTACCCTTTCATTTTTAGGGAGTGCGACAGAGGAACAAGTAGAAGGAATAAAGAATGGATTACAAACACTTACAGAAATAAAGGAACTATCCTTCACATTACAAGGATTTTCAACGTTTGGTATGGAAGATAGGCCGCGTATTTTTTGGTCGAAGGTAAGTGAGAATCACGATTTGTTCCAGTTACAAAAGCAAGTACACGCTATTTGTGAAGGGAATGGATTTTCTTTAGAAACGCGCCCGTATCATCCGCATATTACTGTAGCTCGTAAATGGGTAGGAGAAGAGAAGTTTGATTTAGAACATATAAAGGAAGTGCCAGAAATATCATTTCAAGCGGATACAATTACTTTATACGAATCTCACGTGAAGGAGACACCGAAGTATAAAGCGATTGCTGAAATAAAATTACAAAAATAGAATGTATGAAAACGTTTTTTATACAGGTGAATATACTATAAAGAATAATGTGTTACTGTATAGAGCTTTGCTGATAAGAAAAGCCTTATCATTTGCAGCTCGTTTCATTTTAACTTTAAGAATGATGGTGATTTTTTTATGTTGAAAGTAAAACGTCCATTTGATGCCTATTTAGATGAAATGAATAAAATTACAATTTTGCTCCCACATGCGTATGGAACAAGTCGGACATTTCGTTTGCAAGAAGGAAGTAACGTGAAAGATTTACCGATTGCTCATACAATTGCGCTTCCGGATGCAACGAAGTATGAGTGCTTTATAGAAGAGCCGCTAGATGTGGGGAAGTATTATACAGTACGAGATGAACGGAATGAAGAAACAGATTTACAAATAGGTGCTGTCATAAGAACAGCGATTTTCGATGAAAAGTATTATTACGAAGGTACCGATTTAGGGGCTGTGTATCAAAAAGAAGCAACGACATTTAAAGTGTGGGCTCCAACTGCGAGGCTTGCGAAAGTAAGGATTTATAAAAGTGATAAAGAATATACCGATCATGAAATGTACAGAGGAGAAAATGGAGTTTGGACTCATACATTACAAGGTGATTTAGCTAGAGCAAAGTATACATTTCTTGTTTGTATTAATTTAATATGGAATGAAGCGGTGGACCCTTACGTAAAGTCAGTGACTGTAAATGGGAAGTACGGCGTTGTTATCGATTTAGAAAAGACAAATGTAACGAAGAAAGAGCAATTACCACCATTACAGGCAATGACAGATGCCATATTGTATGAACTGCATATTCGCGATGCTACTATTCATCAGGGCAGCGGAGTGAGTAAAAAAGGAACATATAAGGGGCTAATGGAAGAAGGAACAACAGGGCGAAATGGGACGTTAACAGGCTTGTCTCATATAAAAGATTTGGGTGTTACACATGTTGAATTATTACCTTTATATTGTTTCGGTGGTGTAGATGAGGCGAATCCTTCCTCTGCATATAATTGGGGTTACAATCCATTATATTACAATGCGCCAACGGGATATTATGCTACAGACCTCTCTGATCCGTATAACAGGATAGTAGAGTGTAAACAGTTAATCGAAACATTTCATGAGCATGGCATTAGGGTGATTGTAGATGTTGTATATAATCATGTGTATGAAAGAGAGCTATCATCATTTGAAAAACTTGTCCCAGGATATTATTTTCGTCATGGCGAAGATGGGATGCCTTCTAATGGGACGGGAGTCGGGAATGATATAGCATCTGAACGGAAAATGATGAGAAAATTTATTGTAGAGTCTATTTTATATTGGCTTACTGAATACAATGTTGACGGATTCCGATTCGACTTAATGGGAATTTTAGATGTCGATACAATGAATATAATAGAAAAAGAAGTGCGAAACATAAAGCGAGATGCATTGTTATTAGGAGAAGGGTGGGATTTACAAACACCACTTCCCGCTGAAGAGAAAGCGACTTTAAATAATGCAAAGAAAATGCCGTATATTGCGCAATTTAATGATCAATTTCGTGATGGAATAAAAGGGAGTACCTTTCATATAAATAAACGCGGTTTTGCATTTGGTGGGCATGTAGACTGTAATCATTTGCAGTATATAGCATCAGGAAGCCTCTTGAGTAGGAAAGAAACAGGTTTGTTCTTAGAGCCTGTGCAAAGCATTAACTATGTAGAATGTCATGACAATATGACGATGTGGGATAAACTAATGCGCAGTAATGAAGAGCCAGAAGAGATTCTAAAAAAACGTCACCTTCTAGCGAGCGCAATGGTAATTCTTTCGCAAGGTATTCCTTTCTTACATGCGGGGCAAGAGTTTTATCGTACGAAGCAAGGAAATGAAAATAGTTATAATGCAAATGATGAAATTAATCAATTAGATTGGGATCAAAAAGAGAACGAGATAGAGGCCGTTAACTATATAAAAGGTTTAATTGCGATTCGTAAAGAGCACGGAGCATTCCGATTACAAAACGCAGACCTTATAAAAAAGCACATGACTTTTTTGCAAACCTCTCCAGAAGTACTTGCATATCACCTAGTGCATGCAGAAGCGTTTGGGCCGTGGAAAGAGATTGTGGTTTTATTTAATAGCGGTTTAGAAGCTAAAACGGTGCAACTTCCGAAAGAAGAAACGTGGCATGTGTTAGTAAACGAAAAGCAAGCAAAAATAGAGCCAATTTCTTCATTTAGAGGAAAGGAACTTCAGTTGGCTCCAATTAGCACGTATATATTGACGATAATGTGACAAATCGCTACTTGACGATGAGAATGTAATAAATGTAGAATTGACAAAGGTGACGATTTTGATAAGTTGTCATTCTATGACTGGTTTTGTAAAATAAAATAGAGAGTTTTTGGCTTATGCCAAGTTTTCTTTTCATTTACAGTAAAATATATGAATCCACAACATGTGTAGAAATGTTGCGGTTTTTCTTTTCATAACTATAAAAGATAAGGATTTGTTAACGGGTAATGAATATGGAATGGTTGGAACAATTATTAGGAAAAGAGTGGAGTCTTGTACCGGCTGGTGGAGTAACGGGCGATGCATATATTGCGCAAAACGGACAACAGAAGTTATTTTTAAAGCGGAATACATCGCCCTTTTTAGCGGTATTGTCAGCAGAAGGAATTGTTCCAAAATTACTTTGGACAAGAAGGGTAACGAACGGTGATGTAATTTCTGCTCAAAAATGGCTTCCGGGACAGAAGCTAGAGCCAGAGGATATGAAACTAGAACGTGTTGCAAAACTTTTGAAGAAAATACACTCCTCTAAAGCGCTTGTACAGATGATTCAAAGACTTGGGAAGCAGCCGCTTCACGCACAAGAGTTATTACAACAACTGCAACTTGTTTTAAGAGGAGATATAAGGGATGATGAAGCAATTCAGGAAGGCCTTCAATATTTAATGGATTCATTAAAAGATATTGAACACAATGAATTCGTTGTATGCCATTGTGATGTAAACCATAACAACTGGCTATTGTCGGATGAAGATGAGCTGTTTTTAATTGATTGGGATGGAGCTGTAATTGCTGACCCAGCTCTAGACCTCGGTATGTTATTATATTGGTACATTCCGCGCCACGAATGGAGCGGGTGGCTCGAATATTATGATATTGAAATGGATGAATCGCTGCTTAGGCGTATGAGGTGGTATGTAATAGCGCAAACGATTTTGTCTATTCAATGGCACACAACAAAAAAGCAGCAAGCAGAAACTGAATATTGGCATCAATATTTACAGCAACTACTTGCTTCGGAGTAATACTTAAGAAAAATTGTCCATTCCAGCAATCCACTGAGTAAGTTGTTCTTGATTATTGGAAATGTGGTTGTCCAAATTAGAGGAAGATTTACCCGATTGACTATAAGAATATACATCGTTTAGCATTGCTTTAGCGTCACTACTTATACTATCGTTTGCGAGTAACGATTGAATGAGACGCTCTAATTGCTCGCATTCAGAAACTGTCCCGCAACAATCACTTTGGTGATTGACTAAAATATCTTTCAGCACTTCTAATTGATGTTGTTGATTAATTGGCATGAACGGATCATCCTTTCGATTGTTTTTCTCTCCCTAGAAATGTAAGAGAAAAAGCTGTTTCGTCATGGAATGTTTAATGCTGTATGTAGTTTTTATCAAAATGGTACATCTTATACTTGAAAGAAACGGACCGAGTGCTCGTACGTACTTGGTTTTTTGTTTGGTAGATTGATTAAAACAGAAAGAAGGAATTATTCCTTTAAAATAGCTATGTAAAGAGAGGGAAACATCTATGCGTTTAAGACATAAACCATATGCAATGGATCGAATTAATGAGTATTCACATATCGTAATCGGAAACCCAGAGGAGCGCGCTGGTAATTGGAAAGAAGTATTTGGAAATGAACAACCAATTCATATTGAAGTAGGTACAGGTCGTGGCCGCTTTATGTATGATATGGCAAAAGCAAATCCGCATATTAATTATATTGGAATTGAAAAATTCACAAGTGTTGTTGTAGATGCACTTGATAAATTAATTGAAGAAGAAGTACCGAACTTAAAGTTAATTAATAAAGATGCTGAAGATTTAACAGTTTTCTTTGCAAAAGGTGAGATTGATCGCGTTTATTTAAACTTCTCAGATCCATGGCCAAAGAAACGTCATACGAAGCGTCGTTTAACGTATAAAACATTTTTACGCAATTATGAAGAAGTGTTAGTAGAAGGCGGAGAAATTCATTTCAAAACTGATAACCAAGGTTTATTTGAATACTCTCTAATGAGTATGGCTGAGTATGGTATGTTATTAACTTACCTTAGCCTAGATCTTCATAATAGTGATTATGAAGGTAATATCATGACTGAATACGAAGAGAAATTCTCTAGTAAAGGTCATCGTATTTACCGAGTGGAAGCGAAATATCGTACAGAGCCTATGCAGTAATGCATAGGTTTTTTGTAGCTAAAACAATCAGAATTTTGTGTTAATATTAATGTAAAAGGGGGATGCGTAATGGAACAGTTACAAATTGGAGATATAAAAGTGACGTGGCTAAAAGGTGGGAACACACATTTAGACGGGGGAGCGATGTTTGGAGTTGTGCCGAAAGTACTTTGGTCACGTAAGTATAAACATAATGATACAAATCATATTTATTTACGAACAGATCCTTTACTTTTGCAAACGAAAGACGGGAATATGCTCATTGATTCTGGAATAGGAAACGGTAAATTGAATGAGAAGATGAAGCGAAATCAAGGTGTAACAGAAGAATCATCGGTTTATGAATCATTAGAAAAATTAGGATTAAAGCCTGAAGATATCCACTACGTTTTAATGACGCACCTTCATTTTGATCATGCATCTGGTTTAACAAAACGGAAAGATGATGGCCTTGTACCAGCTTTTCCGAATGCGAAAATTTACGTAAGCGAAACAGAATGGAATGAAATGAGGAACCCAAATATTAGATCACGTAATACATATTGGAAGGAAAATTGGGAGCCAATTGTAGATCAAGTTATTACGTTTGAGCAAGAAATAGAAATTACAGATGAAATAAAAATGGCGCATACAGGCGGTCATAGTGATGGACATGCAGTTATTGCTTTAGAAAGCAAAGGTGAAACGATGCTTCATTTAGCAGACCTATTGCCGACACATGCCCATCAAAATGTACTATGGGTAATGGCATACGATGATTATCCAATGACATCGATTGAAAATAAGCAAAAGTGGATGAAGTACGGCGCTGAAAACGATGCTTGGTTTACGTTTTATCATGACGCATATTACCGTGCCGTAAAGTGGAATGAGGAAGGGCATATCGTAGAAAAAATAGAGCGGAAAACGAGTATAGAAGCATAAACAGAGGAGGTTGTTCCAGAAGTCTGTTGGGGCAGCCTCCTATTTAGATATGCTATATAGATAATGAAGCATATCTCCATTATAATATTTAGTCGTGAATTCTTTTTCTTTAATCATACCAAGCTTCTTAGCAACCTTTTGTGAAGCGATATTGTCATGTTTAATAATTGAATAGACTTTTGATAGTCCTAACTCATTAAAAGCATATTCTTTAATACCTTTAGTAATTTCACTTGCGTAACCTTTATACCAAAATTCTTTTTTTAGCAAATAGCCAATTTCTATGACCTGTTCAATATCAGCATCCTGCATGCTTAAACCGGCATTTCCTATAAATTCATCAGTTTCTTTTAGGTATATCCCCCATAAGCCAAAGCCAAAATCTTTATATCGTTTTATATTTCTATCTAACCAGAATTGAACATCAGCATCAGAAAAATTATGTTCATAAGCATACATTACATCTGGATCTTGCAACATCATTTTTAAATCATCAAAATCATCTTGGTGCATTTCTTTTAGGTATAAGTATTCGGTTTCTAATATCATCTATCATCGATACTCCTTTTATTTCTTTTGCAATTAAAAAATAAGAGGTTCACCTAATGGGAACCCTCCTTTTTATGCTGCTATAACCTCTAAAACAGTACCTGTTTTAGCATCAACTAAAAATTCAAATCGTTCTTGTATATCATCTAACATCGTTGTAAGACCGCCGCGATAAACTTCATATGCGACATCATATTTTTCAAATGTCTCTGGAACCATATGTACCCAAGAGCCAGTAATTTCACCTTTATGACTTAATGCTTGTTTCACCATTTTCAATGCTTTTTCTGAAGAAATATGGGATTGTTCTTGGACTTTGTTTGCAACAAGATAACCAGCTGCAAATCCAACGCCAAGACCTGCTACTAAACCTTTCCAGCTCATATATTCACCTCAATTCTATAAAATAAAAATAGTGTACCAATAATAATTATAAAGCAAATACAGCTAAAAAAGAAGAAACTAGAAACATTTCGAAAATTTCGTTACAATAAAAGAGGTATTCTACTAAGGTTTGAAAGAAGGGGACTTCGTGAATAAAGAGACATTACAATTATTTCGTACGTTAACAGAATTACAAGGTGCATCAGGTTTCGAACATGATGTACGCCGTTTTATGAAGCAAGAATTAAGCAAATATGCGGATGAAATTGTGCAAGACGGTTTAGGTAGCGTATTTGGTCTGAAAAAAGGGGACGAAACTGGCCCACGTGTTCTTGTAGCAGGTCATATGGATGAAGTAGGTTTCATGGTTACGCAAATTACGAAAAACGGGATGCTTCGTTTTCAAACGTTAGGCGGCTGGTGGAGCCAAGTTCTATTAGCACAACGTGTACAAGTTATGACGAAGAATGGTCCTGTTATTGGGGTTGTTGGTTCTATTCCTCCTCATTTATTAAGTGACGCGCAACGTGCAAAACCGATGGATATAAAAAATATGTTAATTGATATAGGTGCAGACAGCTATGAAGATGCGATTGAAATTGGTATAAAACCAGGACAACAAATCGTGCCAATCTGCCCGTTTACGCCGATGGCAAACGAAAAGAAAATTATGGCGAAAGCTTGGGACAACCGTTACGGATGTGGCCTTGCAATCGAATTACTAAAAGAATTAAAAGACGAAACATTACCAAACAGATTATACTCTGGTGCGACTGTACAAGAAGAAGTTGGTCTTCGTGGTGCACAAACTGCTGCAAATATGATTCAACCAGACATTTTCTATGCGCTTGATGCAAGCCCAGCAAACGATGCATCTGGTGATAAAACGCAGTTCGGTCAATTAGGAAAAGGTGCTCTTCTTCGTATTTACGACCGTACGATGGTAACACATAGAGGAATGCGCGAATTTATTTTAGATACAGCAGAAACACACAATATTCCGTACCAATACTTTATTTCACAAGGTGGTACAGATGCGGGCCGTGTACATACAAGTAACTCAGGTATCCCATCAGCAGTAATTGGCGTTTGCGCGCGCTACATTCATACACATGCTTCTATTTTACATGTTGATGATTATGCGGCAGCGAAAGAGTTAATTACGAAGCTTGTAAGAGCAACGGATAAAACGACGTTAGAGACAATTAAGAATAACGCGTAAGGAGGAAGGGCTAAAAACCCTTCTTTTTTTAGGTTGAATAGATGACCTAGCGGTGTGTGGTGGCGGTCAGTGCTTAATGGATGCGCGAATGATGTATTAAAACCGCGAATAGGAAGAGGGAGGAAGGTTGTTTTGAGTTCGAGGTCGGCAATGTTGTGAGAAAAACCCTTCTTTTTTGGCGTGAATAGATGCCCCATCCATGTGTGGTGGCGGTCAGTGCCTAATTGGTGCTCGAATGGTGTATTAAGACACTAGGTAGGAAGGCTGTTTTGTGTTCGACGGCAATGGTGAGGGAATCCATCTTCTTTTTTAGGGTGAATAGATGCCCCGGTGATGTATGGTAGTGATTGATGTTTAATTTAAGTAGGGCGAAATGATGAATTTTTATAGAGGTGAATGAAATGAAAGTAGTAGTTGGATCGAAGAATAAAACGAAAGTTGGAGCTGTGGAGAAGGTTTGGAATGATGCTACAATTACGTCTCTTTCTGTTCCTTCAGGAGTAGCGAACCAGCCGTTTTCAGATGAAGAGACGATGCAAGGAGCGGTTAATAGAGCGAAGCGGGCTTTGCAAGAAGGAGAAGCTCAAATTGGTATTGGGCTAGAAGGCGGCGTAATGAAAACGGAGCACGGTTTATTTATGTGTAACTGGGGCGCGCTAGCAACAAGTGACGGTAAAACATTCGTTGCCGGCGGGGCGCGTATTAAGTTACCGGATGATTTTTTAGCACCTCTTGAAGATGGCAAAGAGTTAAGTGAAGTGATGGAAGAGTTTGTGCAGAGAAAAGATATTCGTAGTCACGAAGGTGCAATCGGTATTTTTACAGATGATTATGTCGACCGTACGGAATTATTTGTACACGTTGTTAAGTTACTTGTTGGGCAATATAAGTATGACGAAAAGCAAGCATAAACCTTGCACCGTGCGCGATGTATGGTAGTATAAAAGAAAGATTATAACATGAAAAAATGCACTCGTTAGAGGAGGAAATATAGATGAAATCATTAGAAAGCATGGAGCAATTCCAACAATTAAAAAATGAAGAGAATGTAGTCTTTATGTTCTCAGCAGAATGGTGCCCAGACTGCCGTTTTGTAGATCCATTTATGCCAGAAGTAGAAGAGAAATATAGTGATTTCTCATTTTACTATGTAGATCGTGATGAGTTTATTGATCTATGCGTAAAATTAGACGTATTTGGCATTCCGAGCTTTGTAGCGTACAATAAAGGTGAAGAAACAGGTCGCTATGTAAACAAAGACCGTAAAACACAAGAACAAATCGAAGAGTTTATTGAAGGTTTAAAATAAGGCAATTTGCCAATTGAATTGTAAAACAACCTCTACCTTCGCGGGGGAGGTTATTTTTTTGGAAGGGAGGAAAAAGAGATGAAGATGACAAGTAAAAAGATGAAAGACGAGTTAATGAAGAAATTATCTCGCCCGGAATGGGACTTTCAGTATGATAGCGAGAAAGAAGTTCTACGTATAGAGCAAAAAGACTCGAAAAAAGGTATTAACGTATCGCTTCCAGGAGTTGTGGCAAAATGGGAAGTGAATAAAGAAAAAGCAATTGAAGAGGTTGCTTATTACGTACAAGAAGCGTTAATTGCGATGCATAAAGAAGAAAATAGCGCGGCGAAAATTTTACCTGTTATTCGCTCTACTTCTTTCCCGAAACAAGCAGAAGAAGGAAATCCGTTTATTATGACGGATCATACGGCGGAAACACGTATTTACTACGCGTTAGATTCGAATAAAACGTATCGATTAATTGATGAACGTTTATTACAAAAATTAGGACTGACAGAGCAACAAGTGCGTGAAATGGCATTATTCAACGCTCGCTCATTAGGTTATGAATTTAAACAAGACACAGTAGCAGGGAATACATTCTACTTTTTAAACACAAATGATGGGTATGATGCGACGCGTATTTTAAACGAATCGTTACTACAATCGATGCGTGAAAAAATTTCTGGTGATATGGTTGTTGCTGTTCCTCACCAAGATGTATTAATTATTGCTGATATCGTCAACGAAATCGGTTATGATATTATTGCACAAATGACAATGAAATTTTTTGCCGAAGGGCATGTTCCGATTACATCACTTTCATTCGTATATGAAGATGGGGACTTTGAACCAATCTTTATTTTAGCGAAAAATCGGAAGAAGACAGATGGAAAAGAGAAAGGATGAACGAAGTGAACGTTTTTTACAACCTTGAAGGAATTGGTGACACTCTAATTGTTGCCTTACAAGATATTACTTTAGAGAACCGTACTTTTGATCGCAAAGGAGATGTTGCACGTGTATACGATCGTGAAAGCAACGAAACAGCAGGATTCAACATCTTTCATGCATCTTCTTACTTAGAAGTAAAAGAAACAGGTAACCTAACATTAACGAAAGAACTTGTAGAACAAATCAACGGAATTTTAGCGAAGAACGGCTTTGAAGAAACAGTAGAAGCAGATCTTTCTCCGAAATTTGTTGTAGGCTATGTAGCTGAAAAAGAGAAGCATCCAAATGCTGATAAGTTAAACATTTGTAAAGTAGAAATCGGTACAGAAACATTACAAATCGTATGTGGTGCACCGAACGTTGATGCAGGACAAAAAGTTGTCGTTGCAAAAATCGGCGCTGTAATGCCAAGCGGTATGTTAATTAAACCAGCTGAACTTCGCGGTGTTCCTTCTTCTGGAATGATTTGCTCAGCACGTGAATTAGAGCTTCCAGATGCTCCACAAGAAAAAGGTATTCTTGTATTAGAAGATAGCTTTGAAGTTGGACAAGAGTTCAAATTTTAATTGATGTAAGAAAAGAGAGGTTGTCCTTTTGGATAACCTCTCTTTTCTATTGAATCGTTGATATATTGTGAGTTGTGATAGATATATGTAGAAAATCGTTCATATTCATAAGGATGTCACCTTTTTTCTTAAAATCTATATTGTGTTTTATAAACAAAATAGTTAAAATTTAGAAAAATAGAAGGGGATAGACGTATGAAACAACAACTAAAAATCGCAGAACTTCTGAAACGAATTGAAACTTCAAAACAGCAAGATATCGAGTTAGGTTCCTATGAAATATATTTGTTTAGTGAAAATGAATTAGAAAAAGGACAAATCGGTTATCGATATGATAAACATAAAAATTCATTAATAAGTGAAGAACATGGAAAATGGAAAGAGGAATGGATTGTTATCGGATACGAAACAGATATGGGGGATCCGGTTTTCGTAAATGTGGCTGATGGTGCTTACCTAGTTTATACTGCAGAGCGTGGTACAGAGACGTGGCAACCTGTTCACATTGGAAATATGGATGAGATTATAAAACAATTATAAGAAAAACTTTGAGACCGGTGCAAAGTGATGGGAGAAAAATATGAAGTATATAAAAATAATGAGCATGATTGCATTCATTGGCATATATATGGGCGGTTGTTCGCAAGAAGAGCCGAAACAAGAAGTAACATCTTCTATGCAGGAAGCAAACAAAGATAACAAGGAAGACGCACCGGTAGAAAAGCAGCAAGAAGAACAAGAAAAGAAAGAAGAACCGCAAGCAGTTCAAACAACTGAGCAAGTGCCGACCGAGGAAAAGAAAGAGGAAGCTACGCCAGTGCAGCCAGCTGACCAACCGCTACAAAATAATGAACAAAAAGTAGAGAGTAATGAAAAGCAAGGAAAGTTTCTTGTCGTTATTGATCCGGGGCATCAACAAAAAGCGAATTTAAATTTAGAGCCGATTGGGCCAGGAGCAGCGACGCATAAATATAAAGTGACAGATGGTACAACGGGTGTTGTGACGAAAAAAAGAGAGGCTGTACTTGTATTAGAAATGGCTTTCGTATTAAAAGAAAAGTTAGAAGCAAAGGGAATACAAGTATTAATGACGAGAACGTCACAAGATGTGGATATAAGTAATAAAGAACGCGCGACATTTGCAAATGATCATAAGGCAAACTTGTTTTTACGTCTTCATGCAGATGGTTCTGAAAATCCGAATCAAAGTGGATTTGCTGTATTAACGCCGGCAGAGGGAAGTCCGTACACGAAAGAGATTTATGCTGAAAGTCTTCAAATCTCTCAAACGATTGTAAATAAAATGAGAGAGAATCAGCAAGTGAAAGTGAATGGAATTAAATTCAGGGATGATCTTTCTGGGTTTAATTGGTCCAAAGTACCTGGTGTACTATTAGAACTTGGGTTTATGTCAAATCCTGAAGAAGATAAAAAATTATCTGACTCGCAGTATGTAAATTCTTTATTGCAAAGTGTAACGGATAGTGTAGAGGAATATCGGAAGAGTAAAGCTTAAACGCAGTCTTATATGTAAGGGTGCGTTTTTCCATATGAAAATACGCGTAAATTAGAATGTTATGGATAAATATGACATGCTTAATTTTACCTGCACTTTTTGCCGAATGCTGATACAATAAAGGATGTTACTATTTAGTAGAAAGAGTGGTAAGCATGTTAGATTGGATGAAAAAGCTGTTTAACAAAGAGGAAGAACAAACAGCGATGAATAAAGAAGTACCGGAGCAAGTTGAAAGTCAGTCGAAAATTCCTCGTGTAAACCACTACACTGAAGCAAGAGAAGCACAAATGGCAAGTAGGAATGCAGGTAAATGCCGTTTTCCATTAGTACCGGATAATGGGTTCGATGAAGAGGATGTTATAGAAGCAGGGTATTTTGAAGAACAACCTGTTCAAGCTGTAACATATGAAGATCAGCCTATTCAAAGAGGAATCAAAGTGGAAAGAAGTAGAAGACAGTATGTGGAGAAGGTAGTTTCTACATATGAAGAGCCGGAAATGCAATATGAACCGGAGCGAGAGCCTGTCGTAAAGAAAGCATCTGCACCTACGCAAGAAAGTAACCGTAGACCATTTCGTCCAACAGAAATGATTTCGCCAATTTACGGATATAATCGTCCTTCAGTAGAGAAAAAGGTAGAAAAGCAGGAGGAAGAAAAGGAAAGAGAAGACCTTGAAATATCTGTAGAGGGCAAATCAGTCGTTGATGCATGGTTAGAGAAAAAAGGGTATGCATTATCTGATTTCTCAGAAGGACAAGCAACGAATTCTTCCAGTCATGAAGGAGTTGATCAGCAAGATCAACAAAATAAAAAGGAAGAAAAGTCAGTTGTCGATCAATGGCTAGAGAAAAACGGTTATGAAATTGAACGCCAAGAACCTATAGTAGAAGAAAAAGAAGTGGTTCAAGAAATTAGTGCACCGCTGGAACTTCCTGCGGCTGAATTACTTCATGAAACAATTGCTGAGAGCATGGAAGATGCTAAACAAGAAAGTGATGTAGTGGACCGAAACATTCTACAAGAGGAATCAGTAGATTCTAAAGTAGAGCACGAGGATACAATATTAACAGAAGAAATTAAGCGTAATACAGAAATAGAACAACCTACTATTGAAGTAGAAAAACAAGCACCAGAAGAATCAGTGATTGTTAAAGCAGAAGAGAAACTGGAAGAAACAATCATTGTGGAAATACCAGAAGAAGTGGAAGTAATTGCAGAAACGGAAGAGTCAGAAGAAGTGGAAGTAATTGCAGAAGCAGAAGAGTCAGAAGAAGTGGAAGTAATTGCAGAAGCAGAAGAGTCAGAAGAAGTGGAAGTAAT